>NZ_LDPD01000023.1:426896-428473 GCF_001026865.1 Geobacillus sp. ZGt-1
AGCAGCTCCTCTTTTTCCCGTTCGTACCGCTCGCGGTCATCCGCGCATAAATCGATGGCGCGGCGGTACAGCTTCGTCACTTCGGTAATGTAGCGCGGCTCGTGCAAAATCCCGTCAATTTTAAAGCTGTCGATGCCGGCCTCGACCATGTCGCCGAGCTCATCGATCATGCAAACATCGTTCGGGCTCATAATATGCGTGCCGTTTTCGTCTTCAAAAATCGGATATTTGTTGTCGCGTTCTTTGTCGTAAAGAAACATCCCTTTTTCGTACTTCTTCCGTTCAACTTCCATCACTTTCCCTTGATATTCAAAATAGCTGCCGATCAGCGAGCGCTTCGATTGGTACATGCACATCGCGCCGTGCACTTGCACCTCGATTTCCACTTCGGCATGGGCTTTGATTTCCAAAATGGCGTCCATGTTCAACTCGCGGGCCAAGACGGCGCGCTTCGCCCCTTTCCGGCCCCAATAGTTGCACGCATACCAGTTCGTCGCTGTCGTCTCCGTGCTCCAGTGGAGCTTCATGTGCGGCGCCGTTTCTCGGACAGTCAAGAGCACCGCGGGATCGCCGAAGACGATGGCATCGGCGCCGACATCAGCCAAAAACGCGACGTAGTTGCCAAGCTCGTCCACTTTATCGTTATGGAAAATGGCGTTCATCGCCACATACACGTTCATGCCGCGCCGGTGGGCGGCTTTGACGGCGGCAGCGACATCATGGCGGGAAAATTCGCCGGCAAGCCGCAAACCGTAGCGCTGCTCGCCAATGATGACCGCGTCCGCTCCGGCTTCAGCCAGCTCGTCGATATGGGCAACGCTCGTCGGCGTCACGAGCAATTCGGGTTTTTTCACTGTTCTTCACCTCGTTTTTTCGATATGGCGAGCCCATCGCCGACCGGAATGATGACCGTATCATAACCGCTTCGACTCATGAGCCACTCATTGTAGCGGCGAATTTTTCGGGCGATGTTCCAAAGCCGTCGATTGTCCGCCGGCGCTTCGGCGGCGACGAGCCCCTTAAACAAGACGTTGTCGCTGATGATGAGGCCGCCTGCAGCCACAAACGGCTCATAGAGCGTAAAAAAGCGCTCATATTGCCCTTTGGCGGCATCAATAAACAGCACATCAAACGGCGCGGCGGCCGCCACACCGGCCTCGACCGCGAGCGCATCGCCCAACACCGCCTCGATTTGCCGCTTGGTGTTCGTCTTTTCGATGTAAAAACGGGCGCGCTCATACCGCTCCCGGTCTTTTTCGATCGTCACAATGCGCGCATCCGGCAGCGCCTTTGCCATCCGGATCGCCGAATAGCCGATCGCCGTGCCGATTTCCAAAATGCGGCGCGGCCTGATCAGCTTCAAGATGAATAACAGCACTTCGACGCTCACCGGATCCATGATCGGTATGCGGTGCCGATAGGCGTACTGCTCCATCTCCTCAATGTCCTCATCCGGCGCCGGACGCAGCTTTTGCAAGTACGAAACAATGTCATTGGAAAGCAAGAGGAATTCCTCCCTGCCGTCAGCAAACTGAAAAGCGCTCGCCAAAGTTGAACTATATAGATGCAACGAAGAA
>NZ_LDPD01000023.1:428676-435841 GCF_001026865.1 Geobacillus sp. ZGt-1
CTTCAAATTGCATCTATATACAACCCGGCATTTGCGCTTTGTCGTCATGAAAAATAAGAGCCGCAAAGGACTCTTATCGTTGGTCTGTTCAACTATACTACCATAAAACAGCGGAAAAGCGAAGCCGTTTCACCCCACCGGCCATTACCTTCCGTTTTGACCTATTGTTTTCCAATATGCTTCGCCTTTTCCCGGTTATGCTCGGCCAACGTTTTCGTAAAAATGACCTCGCCGCCCGGTGTCGCCAAAAAGTATAAATAGTCGGTCGCCGCCGGTTCAAGCGCCGCTTCGATCGACATTACGCCGGCGTTGGCGATCGGCCCCGGCGGCAGCCCTTTATGAATGTACGTGTTGTACGGCGAATTGACCTGCAAATCTTTATACAACACACGCTCTTTATGTTCGCCAAGGGCGTACAAAACGGTCGGGTCGGTTTGAAGCGGCATGCCGCGGTGCAGCCGATTGTAAAACACGCTGGCGATTTTTTGGCGGTCAGCTTTTTCCGTCGCCTCTTCCTCAATGAGCGACGACATCGTCAACAGCTGATGCGGCGACATGTTCTTTTCTTTCATCGCTGCCTTATATGTGTCAAGCACAGCTGCCGTTTTCGCCACCATCGCCTCAATGATCTCTGAGAGCGGCGGCTTTTCGTCAGCAAACACATACGTCGCCGGGAACAAGTAGCCTTCCAGCGGATAGCGGATGCCTTTCCGAAAAATATCATCAGTCAACAAATCCGGGTGCATTTTCATCAGCCGTTCGATATACGCGCGATCGTTAAGCAATTTCATAATTTGTTCTTGTTTGTACCCTGTTTTCGCAGCAATGAGGTCAGCGATTTGCACCAATTGCGACCCTTCCGGAACGGTCAGCTTCAATCCGATTTTTAGCGATTTCCCCGTTTTTAACAGCTCAATGATGCGCGCCATTGGCATCGCCCGCGTCAACTCATACTCCCCAGCCTGGAAGCCGGATTCATTTTTCCAGCGGACATATAAGCGAAACACGGCCGCGCTTTTAATGAGCCGCTTTTGTTCGAGCTGCTCGGCAATCGCCGCCGCCGATGAACCGATCGGAATCGAGACATGGACCGGGGTGCGGTCATTCGGGTCGACGGGCTTAAGCGCTGAACGGATGTATAAGAAACTGCTGGCGCCGGCAATGACAAACGCCGCCAGCAGAACAGCACAGACAATCAAGACGATTTTCCGCACAAGCCGCGCCTCTGGCGCCCTAAAATCGTTCTGTTTCATCTTTGTCCTCCTTTCACCCGGCCATATTATACTACAAAGTTCCGCATTTTTCGCCCTTGACGGTCAAAAAATGCAAAGCCAGGGGAGGAAACGCGCCGGTCAATCGAAGCCCTTCGCAACATTTGTCGGACAAACAAGAAGATGTCTGAACCATTGCATGGAACACAACTTATCGTTTCTCAGCGCATAATACGGCAATAAGAAAAGGGGCCCCGATCCTTTTGGCCCCCCTCTGCTGTCCGTTATTCGTCGTCTTCCTCTTCCTGTTCAGCGCAAAACGTATTCCATACTTCTTCGATCATGTCCCACTCTTCTTCCGTCTCGATTGGGAGCAGTTCGCCTTCTTTGTTCTCATCCCCAGGGATGAAGGCGGAAACGTGCACTTCCGTCTCGCCGTTCTCATCTTCCGCCTCGACGCCGACCGGATAGTAAAACACATACGATTTGCCGAAATCATCCGATTCAAACGTAAACAAAATTTCGCACAGCTGCTCGTTGCCATGTTCGTCGACAACGGTAATATGACGGTCTCCGTGTTCCATGTTTTCTCCTCCAATTTATCGTTTACTGTCCAAATATGACTGCAAAATGACGGCCGCCGCCATTTTGTCGATCACTTTCCGCCGCTTTTTCCGGCTGACGTCGGCAGCGATCAACATCCGTTCGGCGGCCATCGTCGACAGCCGTTCATCCCAAAGCACAACGGGCAAAGAAAACTCCTCTCGCAATTTGGCGGCGAACCGCTCGCTTGCCTCAGCGCGCGGCCCGAGCGTGCCGTTCATGTTTTTCGGCCACCCGACGACAATCGTATCGACGCCGTACTCATCGATGATGGCGCGCAGCCGCTTTAAGCCGTAGTCGCCGCGCTCCGTATCAATGGCGATCGTCTCCAATCCTTGCGCTGTAAGGCCGAGTTCGTCGCTAACGGCAACGCCGAGCGTTTTCGTTCCCAAATCTAATCCTAGCGTCCGCATCAGGTTAATCCTTTCGTTGCCCCTGTAAATAGAATTTCACCAATTCCTCGATTAATTCGTCGCGTTCAATTTTGCGGATGAGCGCACGCGCATCTTTATGGCGCGGAATGTAAGCTGGGTCGCCGGACAACAAGTAGCCGACAATTTGATTGATCGGATTGTAGCCTTTTTCCTGCAAGGCGCCATACACCGTCAACAACACTTCGCGAACGTTCGTCTCGGCCGGCTCCTCGGAAAAATGAAACTGCATCGTTTGGTCAAACGAGCTCACCGTTTCCACCTCGCTCCTTATTCAGGCACCCCGTCCTTTTACATCCATTGTACACGATCCGCGCCAATTAGGAAACGGATTTCACCCATGTTTCGACATAACCGAGCGCTTCGCCGACCTTGCTTGGGTCCTTGCCGCCAGCTTGCGCCAAATCCGGGCGCCCGCCGCCGCCCCCACCGCAACGCGACGCTACTTCTTTCACCAGCTTGCCGGCATGGAATCCTTTTTTCACCAAATCGTCCGTTACTGCGGCAATCAGTTGCACTTTTCCGCCCTGGGCGGACGCCAACACGATGACCGCCGTGCCGAGCTTTTGTTTCAAATCATCAGCCATGGCCCGCAGTTGATTCATGTCATTGGCCTGCACTTTTGCCGCCAACACCGGCACGCCGTTTACATCTTTCACTTGACGGGTGAGGTGCTCAGCTTCCATATGGGCGAGGCGGGCAGCAAGCGATTCATTTTCGCGCTCGAGCTCTTTCAGCTCGGCAAACAGTCCGTCAAGACGCGCATTCAATTCTTTCGGGCTTGTTTTCAGTTTTTGCGCCGCCTCTTGCAAAATAGCAAGCTGTTCGCTCATAAAGCGGTATGCCGCTTCTCCGGTCACCGCTTCAATCCGGCGCGTGCCGGCGCCGATGCCGGACTCGGAGACGATTTTAAACAACCCGATGGCTGATGTGTTGGGCACATGGCAGCCGCCGCACAGCTCGAGGCTGTAGTCGCCGACTTTGACGACGCGGACGATGTCGCCGTATTTTTCGCCAAACAGCGCCATCGCGCCCATCGCTTTCGCTTCCTCGAGCGGTTTATAAAAAATGTCAACCGGGAGGCTTTTCCAAATTTGTTCGTTGACGATGGCTTCGATGCGCTCGAGCTCCTCTGGCTTCACTTGCCCAAAATGGGTGAAGTCAAAACGAAGCCGGTCCGGGGCGACAAGCGACCCCGCTTGGTTGACATGGCGGCCGAGCACGTCTTTTAGCGCTTGATGGAGCAAATGGGTCGCCGTATGGTTTTTTACGATGCGCATCCGCTTTGCTTCATCGACGCGCGCCGTATAGCGGGATCCTTTTTTCACCGTTCCGCGTTCGACGATGATCGCATGAAGATGTTGGCCGTTCGGCGCTTTTTGCACATCTTTGACGACCGCTGTTCCTGTTTCGCTTTCAAACACGCCTTGGTCAGCGATTTGTCCGCCGCTTTCGGCGTAAAATGGCGTCACATCGACGATGATTTGCGCCTCTTCGCCGGCTTTCACTTCCTCGACAAGCCGCCCGTCTTTGACGATGGCGATGACCGTCGATGCGGCAACAAGCTCATCGTAGCCGACAAACCGGCTTTCATCTTTAATGTCACCGAGCACTCCGCCTTGGACTTGCATCGAATCGACATCTTGCCGGGCCGCGCGCGCCCGTTCGCGTTGCCGCTCCATCTCGCGCTCAAATCCGGCATGGTCGACCGTCATGCCCGCTTCAGCGGCGTACTCTTCCGTCAGCTCGATCGGAAAGCCGTACGTATCATACAGGCGGAACGCTTCCTCGCCCGGAATGACGTCGCTTCCTTGCTCTTTCGCCTTTTCGATCACCTCCGCCAATATGGCGAGCCCTTCATGGAGCGTTTCATGGAACCGTTCTTCTTCCGTCCGGATGACGCGGGCGATGAAATCGGCTTTTTCTTTCACCTCCGGATAGTAGTCGTGCATAATCTCGCCGACGACCGGGACGAGTTCGTACATAAACGGACGGTCAATGCCGATATGTTTCGCATAGCGCACCGCGCGGCGGAGCAGGCGGCGCAGCACATAACCGCGGCCCTCATTTGACGGCAGCGCCCCGTCGCCGATCGCGAACGTCACGGCTCGAATATGGTCGGCGATCACCTTAAAGGCGACGTCTTTGTCCGGATCTTCGCCATACCGCTCGCCGGCGATCTGCTCGGTCGCGCGGATGATCGGCAGGAACAAGTCGGTTTCAAAGTTCGTCGGCACGTCTTGCAAAATCGAGCACATCCGCTCCAAGCCCATGCCGGTGTCGATGTTTTTCTTCGGCAGCGGCGTGTACGTGCCGTCCGGGTTATGGTTAAACTGCGAAAAGACAAGGTTCCATACTTCTAAATAGCGGTCATTTTCCCCGCCTGGGTACAGCTCCGGATCGTTCGGGTCGTTGCCGAACGCTTCGCCGCGGTCGTAAAAGATTTCCGTGTTCGGACCGCTCGGGCCTTCGCCGATGTCCCAGAAGTTGCCTTCAAGGCGAATGATCCGCTCTTCCGGCAAGCCGATTTCGTTGCGCCAAATGTTGTACGCTTCCTCGTCTTCCGGATGGACGGTGACGGACAACCGTTCCGGATCAAAACCGATCCATTTGTCGCTCGTCAAAAACTCCCATGCCCAATGGATCGCTTCACGCTTGAAGTAATCGCCGATCGAAAAGTTGCCGAGCATTTCAAAAAACGTATGGTGGCGCGCCGTTTTCCCGACGTTTTCGATGTCGTTGGTGCGGATCGATTTTTGCGCGTTGCAAATGCGCGGGTTTTCCGGAACGATGCGCCCGTCAAAGTATTTTTTCAACGTCGCGACGCCGCTGTTGATCCACAACAGCGACGGGTCGTCGACCGGAATGAGCGATGCGCTCGGCTCAACCGCATGGCCTTTTTCTTGGAAAAACTCTAAAAACATGCGCCGCACTTGGGCGGATGTCAGCTTTTTCATGATGATCCTCCCCTTTCGCCTTTTATATAAAAAAACTCCCATCCCCTGCAGGGACGAGAGTTATGCTCGCGGTACCACCCTGTTTATGGGCAAAAAACGCCCATCACCTCTTTGGCCGTAACGCAGCCTTGCGTCAGGTTTTGCCTGCGCTCCGGATTAGCCTTCTGTTGCCCTTCATCTGGAATTTCTTTCAGCCGCGGAAATTCCTCTCTGTGCGCGAGCTCGCGCGTTAAGATGGACTGCAACATACTCGATCCGTCATCGCGTTATGTATTCGCTTTTTTCATTGAAAGATTATAGACAAGCAGAGAGCATTTGTCAATGCGAAGCATAATGCTCTTTCCAATGGGCGATGGCCACTTTCAGCACCGCCGCCGTCGGAACGGCGAGAATGAGGCCGAGCACGCCGGCGAGCTCGCCGCCGGCAAAGAGGGCGAGCATAATGACAAGCGGATGCATATGCACGCTTTTGCCGACGATCAACGGCGACAAGATGTTCCCTTCTAAAAACTGCAAGGTAAAAATGATGACAAGCACGATCACGACCATTTTCAGCGAGACGGTGGCAGCCAAAATGACCGCTGGAACGGCGCCGATCAGCGGGCCAAAATACGGGATGATGTTCGTCACGCCAATGACAAAGCCGAGCAACAGCGGATAATCCATGCCGGCAAGCCACAAGCCGAGCGCCGCTGCCAGACCGATCGCCGCACAGACGAACAGCTGGCCGCGAATGTAGCCGCCGAGCGATTCATCGACATCCTTCAAAAACGTCATCCCCGGCCCACGCCACCGCTTCGGTGTCATGTACCAAATCGCTTTTTTCAACACATCGATGTCTTTTAACATATAGAAGACGATAAACGGAATGATCAACAGCGTCGCCGCCGAACCGATGAACGATTTGGCGGCGTTGATCGCCATCGCGACGGCGGCCGCCGCTGCCTGCTCGATCTCGGCAAACATCGCTTCGATGCGCGTGTGCACCTCAAGCGGCCAATTCGACGTCTCGTCGTGGATGTGGCGCACCCATTGGCGGTATGTATTCATCAAAGACGGCAGCTGTTCATCCAGTTCACGCAACTGGGCGATGAATAGCGGCACGCCGCGGTACAAGCCGTAGCCGACCAAACCGAAAAACAACAAATAAATCAACAAAATGGCAAGGGCGCGCGGCATTCCTTTGCGATGGATGGATTCCACAAGCGGGTAGAGCAAATACGTAATAAACGACGCCAGCAAAAACGGCGTCAACACCGTTGCGATAAAATCAATGACCGGCCGCCAAACGTCTTTCATCCGAACGATCAAATAGATGATTGCCGTCATGAGCAGCCATTTTCCGATGCGAAAGAACGACAGCCATTGTTGCTCGCCCATCGCCACACCTCCTACCGTTTAGTGTAGGAGATGCGGCGGGAAATATGCCTTCACCGCTTTTAGCACTATTTGACAGCCACAAGGCGACGCCCCCGCGCAAAGGCGAGGGCGAGCGCCGTCAGCGGATCGCTTGCATCAAGCGGCGGCGCATCCTCCGCATCGTGCGACCGTTCATCCAATCGTTTCGTTGGGCGAGCTGATAAGCGGCGACGCCTAATCCGACTGCTAACAGCGACGTCATCATCCGGTTCATGCGTGTCCCCCCTAAAATTGGATCGTGCGTTCGTGGTCGTCAAACAAGTCGTCAAGAGAACTCAACGTTCCGTCTTCTTCCACTTGATGGGCGTGGATCATCCCTTTCGAGACGGACAGCTCAATAAAGCAATCCCAGCAGTAGTACTGGTTGACGCCGATTTTCCCTAAATTTTTTCGTTTGCAATTCGGGCAAATGAGCATGGACAGCCACTCTCCTTACATCGTTGTTTCCACGGTGACCACGCCTTCTCTGGCGGTGAACGGAGCGAGCTCCATTCGTTTCTTTCCTTCGGTCAAATCGGAAAAAAATCCCTCGCTGATCTCGTAT
>NZ_LDPD01000023.1:435863-471811 GCF_001026865.1 Geobacillus sp. ZGt-1
CGTCAAAATATACGTCATCCAACAGTCCGATCGTTGTTCCGTCCGCGGCGACAACCATGCTGCCGGCGAGGCCGCGTTCGCCGTAAAGAGAGTGGCCGCTGTCAGGAGAAGGAAACGGCTGGAAGCTATCGGCATCACAGATGATGACTCGGTCGTTTTCGAACGACTGCACGGCTGAAAGCGGCAAATAGCGGCGGCGGCCGAACAAACCGCCCTGTTCCGCGACAAGCCCTTTGACCGCGCCGTGGCTGGTAAACCAAATGTCAGCGATCGTTCCGACCATTTTTCCCGTCGTTTGTTCATAAATGGGAAGGCCCTTGATGTCGGAAAACGTCCGCATCGTTCTCCCACCTTTCCAGCCACCTTTAGCTTGGCTCATCGCCCATAAAGTCATACGGCGTAACGTTTTCCATCCCCATGTTCGCCTCTTCAAACGGCAGTTCGACCTCGATAAACGGCGCCGCCGCCCCCGCCAGCTTCTCAGCGAGCGCCGTCTGGCGCGCTCCGTCGCTTTGTTTTGCGACGCCGAATCGAAACGCTTCCTCTTCCCCGCATAAAACGAGAAACTGCTTGCTTCTTGTCACCGCAGTATACAACAAATTCCGTTTCAACATCCGGTAATAGCTTTTGACGACGGGCAAAATGACGATTGGAAACTCGCTTCCTTGCGCCTTATGAACCGAACAGCAGTACGCATGGGTGATTTGTCCTAAATCTTGCCGTGTGTACGTCACTTCAATGCCATCAAACGAGACGACGAGCAAGTCTTGCTTTTCGATATTTTCTTTGGCGTAAAAAATGGCAACGATTTCGCCGATGTCGCCGTTAAACACATTGTCTTCCGGTTGATTGACGAGCTGCAGCACCTTATCGCCGACGCGGTAGACGACCTCACCGACCGACAGCTCCCGCTTCCCCTCAGCCGGCGGGTTGAACAGCTCTTGAAGCGCTTTGTTCAATTGGTCAATGCCCGCTGGACCACGGTACATCGGGGCGAGCACTTGAATATCTTTGACGGAAAACCCTTTTTTGCGCGCGTTGTCCGCGATTTGCCGCACGACATCGACGACCTGGCCCGCACGGCAGCGGATGAATGAACGGTCTGCCTTCGGAGCGGTCAAATCGTCCGGCACGACGCCGCGCTTCATCTCATGAGCAAGCTCGATGATCGATGATCCTTCCGCCTGGCGATACACCTCGGTCAACCGAGCGAATGGAATGACGCCTGAAGAGAGCAAGTCTTTCAGCACTTGCCCTGGCCCGACGGATGGCAATTGATCCTCATCGCCGACAAAAATGACTTGCATGCCGTTTGGCACGGCTTTTAACAGCTGGTTGGCGAGCCACGTGTCGACCATCGACATCTCATCGATGACAAGCAGCTTGCCGGAAATCGGTTCGTTCTCGTCGCGGCTGAACCCTTCCGCCCCATTCCAGCCGAGCAAGCGGTGGATCGTCGCCGCCGGCAGCCCGGTCGCCTCGCTCATCCGCTTCGCCGCTCGGCCGGTCGGTGCGGCCAGCAGCACCGGAAACGGCTCGCCTTGTTTGTAGTCAGCCGGGTCAAGAGACAGGCCGTTTAGGGCGGCAAACAGCTCGACGATGCCTTTGATGACCGTCGTTTTCCCCGTTCCCGGACCGCCGGTCAAAATAAACAGCGGCGAAGAAAGCGCTTGTTGGATCGCTTCCCTTTGCTGGGGGGCATATTGCATGCCAAGCCGTTCCTCAAGCGCCCCAAGCGCCAGCAAAAACTCCGACTCGGCAAACGCCGACGGCGGCGTCTGCCCGAGCAGCCGCTTAATGTTGGAGACGATCCCTTTCTCGGCGAAGTAAAGGGAAGGGAGATAATAACGCCCTTGCTCGGCGATCAGCTTCCCTTCTTCGCTTAACATCAGAAGCGTTTGGCTGATCGCTCGTCCATCCACCGCACCGCTCAGCCTTCCGTCAAGCAGCTCCCCGATGCGCTCCATCAGCTCTTCCTCGCGCAAATAAACGTGCCCTTCCTGCAAGCACGCCTGTTCAAGAACAAACAACGAGGCGGCGCGCAGCCGGGCCGGATGGCTGCCGGAAATGCCGAGCTGGCGCCCGATTTCATCAGCGCGGCCAAAGCCGATCCCTTCGATATCCTCAACGAGCTGGTACGGGTTCTCGTGGATGATGTCAACCGCTTCTTCGCCATACGCTTGGTAAATTTTCATGGCCAGCTGCGGGCCAAAACCGAGCTGGGCGAGGGCGATCATCGTTTGCTCAAGCCCTTCGTGGGCGCGAAGCGCATCGTACAGCTGCTTCGCCTTTTTTTTCGTCAGCTTCGGCACACGCTCTAGCGCCCTGGGGTCGCGCAAAATCGCGGCGATCGCGTTTTCGCCGAGCGTCTCGACAATCGCCGCAGCCGTTTTTTTGCCGATTCCTTTAAACAAACCGCTCGATAAATAATGAATGACTCCTTCTTTCGTGTTCGGAAGCTGTTTGCGGAACTGACTAGCCGCATATTGGCGGCCAAAACGCGGATGTTGGCGGAATTGTCCGTAAAAGATGTAGACGTCCCCTTCGTTTAAACGCGGAAAATAGCCGGTGACGACGACTTCCTCCTCAACGGGCGCTTCGTTCGTTTCCTCAACGCGCACGCGGATGACCGTGTACAATGTTTCCTCATTATGAAAAATGACCGCCAAGCACACTCCTTTAATGAACGTGCGTCCGTCAAGGGCGAGGATTTGTTGCTCTTGCAACAGCCATCCCCCTGCCTTTTTACGGCGCAAGCCGCTTTTCCATCAGTTTCTTTCCGTATCCGGCAAGCACGTGATCGGGCTTGGCTTCCAAGGCAGCGGCAAACATATTGCGGGCGGCATCGAGCTCATCTTTGTACGCATAAATGACGCCTAAATTGTAGTACGCATCAGCGTGGCGCGGATCGAGTTCCAACGTTTTTTCGAAATAACGCTTCGCCTCATCGACATAATCGAGCGTGGCGAGGCAAAGGCCAAGCTGAAACAGCGCTTCGGCATCCGTCTCGTTCAGCTCAGCCGCGCGCTGCAAATACGGCAGCGCCAGCCGCGGCATCTCGAGCCGCCATAAGGACATGCCGAGCATAAAATGCGTATCGGCATCGTCAAGACCAAGCCCTAGCGCGCGCTCAAACATATCTTTCGCTTTCGCGAACTGCTCACGCTTATAATGCACTGTACCCATGCCGTAATACGCGGCCGCCGCCTTCTTGTCAATTTTCAACGCCTGTCGGAAACAGTCAAGCGCCTTCTCTTCTTCACCGGCAGCAACGAGAACCGTGCCAATGTTAATGTACCCGGCTGGATCGTCCGGATGCTGTTCGACCGCAGCGGAAAAACAGCGGATGGCTTCCTCATACTTCCCCTCGCGCATATACGCCAAGCCTTGTTCGTTGAAATTGGCCACCGCCCATCCCCTCCCTGATTCAACGTGATTTTCAAGCAACGGCCTCCAGCCTAATAGCCTGATTGAAGATCGTGCGCACCGGCACATCCGTCAACC
Organism: Geobacillus sp. ZGt-1; assembly: GCF_001026865.1. Lineage (NCBI taxonomy): Bacteria > Bacillati > Bacillota > Bacilli > Caryophanales > Anoxybacillaceae > Geobacillus > Geobacillus sp. ZGt-1. The sequence continues at coordinate 439,368 of NZ_LDPD01000023.1, forward strand.
AACATACCAAAGCTTTTCGCCGTTGCGGAACACCTCATCGATCGTACCGCCGCCGAGGCATTCCTCGCCGTTGTAAAAAACAACCGCCTGCCCCGGCGTCACCGCCCGCGCCGGCGCATCAAACACGACTTCCGCCCCGCCGTCCGCAAGCGGGTGGACCGTCACGCCGACATCAGGCTGACGATAGCGAAATTTCGCCGTGCAACGGAACGGCGCTTCCGGCTTGCGGTCAGACACCCAGTTGACATCGACCGCCTTTAGCGAGGTGGAATACAAATATTCGTTTTCAAACCCTTGGGCGACATACAGCACATTTTCGCGCACATCTTTGCCGACGACAAACCACGGTTCGCCGCTGCCGCCGATGCCAAGGCCGTGGCGCTGGCCGATCGTGTAATACATGACGCCGTCATGCCGCCCTTTCACTTCGCCATCGAGCGTTTTCATCACTCCCGGCTGAGCCGGCAAATAATGGCTCAAAAATTCTTTGAAATCGCGTTCGCCGATAAAGCAAATGCCCGTGCTGTCTTTTTTTCCAGCGGTGGCGAGCCCAGCCTCTTTGGCGATCCGGCGCACGTCCGCTTTCTGCAAATGGCCGATCGGAAACATCACTTTCGACAGCTGAGCTTGGCCGAGCTGGTTTAAAAAGTACGTTTGGTCTTTGTTCGGGTCGGCTCCACGCAGCATTTTATATTCGCCATCGCGAAACTCGACGCGGGCGTAATGGCCGGTTGCGATGTAATCGGCGCCGATCGACATGGCGTGCTCTAAAAACGCCTTGAACTTAATTTCCTTATTGCACATCACGTCCGGGTTCGGCGTGCGCCCGGCTTTGTATTCATTCAAAAAGTACGTAAACACTTTGTCCCAATACTGTTTTTCAAAATTGACCGCATAATACGGGATGCCGATTTGATTGCAAACGCGCACGACGTCTTCGTAGTCCTCAGTCGCCGTGCAAACGCCGTTTTCATCGGTGTCATCCCAGTTTTTCATAAAAATGCCGATCACATCATATCCTTGTTCTTTCAATAGCAGCGCAGCGACCGACGAGTCGACCCCGCCGGACATGCCGACGACGACGCGCGTTTCGTGCGGCGCTTTGTTCATGCTGTTTCCCCCCTTTAGCGGTTTGTGAGCCGCTTTATGATCTTCACTGTTTCCTCGGCCGCCCGCTCAATTTGTTCCATCGTATTGCCGAGCCCGAAGCTGAAGCGCACAGACGAACGGATGCGCTCCGACTCTTTTCCGCACATCGCGACAAGCACGTGCGACGGGTCGATTGACCCGGCGGTGCATGCTGACCCGCTCGAGGCGGCAATGCCGGCTAAATCCAAGTTCACGAGCAGCGATTCGACATTCGTTCCCGGGAAGGCGACATTCAAAATATGCGGCAGGCCATCCGGGCGGCCGTTGACCGCATAGTCGATCCCTGAGGAGCGGAAAATCGCAAGCATCGCCTCGCGCCACGCCGCATATTGCCGACGTTTCTCTTCCCTTGTTCGCTCAGCGATTTCCGCCGCCTGCGCCAAGCCGATGATGCCGGGGACGTTTTCCGTGCCGGCGCGCCGCTTCCGTTCCTGTTCGCCGCCGAAAAGGAGCGGAGTGATGCGGACCGTTTCCCGGACATACAAAGCCCCGCTTCCTTTCGGGCCGTTGATTTTATGAGCGGAAATCGACAGCAAATCGATCCCGTATTCATTCACATCGATCGGAAGAAGCCCGTACGCCTGGACGGCGTCCGTATGGAAATAAGCCGGATGATCGCGAAGCAGCGCCCCGATTTCGCGAATCGGCTGGATCGTGCCGACTTCGTTGTTGGCAAACATGACCGACACCAAAACGGTCTCATCGCGCAGCGCGGCCTTGACATCCTCGACCGATACCGTCCCTTGTTCGTCAACGGGCAAATACGTGACCTCAAACCCTTGCGTCTCTAAATATTCACAAGCGCGCAGCACCGCATGATGCTCGATGGCGGTTGTAATGATATGATTGCCGCGGCCGCGGTTCGCTATGGCCGTTCCGATGACCGCAAAGTTATCCGCTTCCGTGCCGCCGCTTGTAAACACAATCTCCGTCTCTTTCGCCCCAATCGAGCGGGCGACAACAGCCCTCGCTTCATCGACCGCGCGGCGGCTCTGCCGTCCAAAATGATGGATGCTTGACGGGTTGCCGAACTGTTCCGTCATCCACTGGACCATACCGGCAGCTACGTCTGGATGGACCGGGGAAGTTGCCGCATGGTCCAAATAAATCCGTTCCAACGGTCATTCTCCTTTCCTTTCTGTTGCTTAAATATAAAACATATATGCCCCTTCATCCCCGTCGCTATACTTCGCCAAATCTTCGAGCGTTGTGCTGTCGAGCACTTCCTCGACCGCATCGCGGATGCGAATCCATAGCTCGCGCTTCGCCGGCTCTTCCTCCTCGAGCTCCTCGACCGGGGTCAGCGGCCCCTCCAACACGCGCAAAATGTCGCCGGCGGTGATTTTCGCCGGATGCTCAGCGAGCACATAGCCGCCATACGCTCCACGAATGCTTTTGACGAGCCCGGCGTTGCGCAACGGCGTGACGAGCTGCTCTAAATAATGTTCAGATAAATTGTTCGCCTTGGCGATCGAACGAAGCGAGATCGGACGATCGCCATATTTTTTGGCCAATTCAATCATAATCGTCAAGCCATATCGGCCTTTCGTCGAAATCTTCATTCATATCCCTCCTAACCGCTTAACCCTTGCGTCCGAGTGCCGGCGGCCGGTCCAAGCAGGCGGCTTGCGACCTTTTGGCATTGCGGCAGCGCCAAGCCGGCATCGAACCGATCGTCACACAAAAAAGGAACGTGCCAAACGACACCGGGCCGCCGAGCAACCAGCCGGCCAACAGCACNAACGCTTCGATCCCGATGCGAATGTACGCCACGTTCCATCCGGTCAGCTCGGTCAAAGCGAGCATGAAACGCCTGTGTTATTATATCATAAAAATCCCTTTCCCTTCACGGCTGAACCTTGACCTCTTGTTTCAACTGCTCAAGCCGCCGGTACACCTTGGCGTAATGTTTTTCCTCGCCATGCTCTTTCGGTTCATAATAGCGGACGCCTTCCAGAGCGGAGGGCAAATACGCTTGCGCCACCCAGCCGTTCGGATAATCGTGCGGATACAAGTAGCCTTGTCCACGCCCGAGTGCAGCCGCCCCTTTGTAATGAGCGTCTTTTAAATGATCCGGAATATCGCCAAGCTTGCCGGAACGGACATCGGCAATGGCAGCGTCCAGCGCCTTGTAAGCACTGTTGGATTTCGGGCTTAAACAGAGTTCAATCGTCACAACCGCGAGCGGAATGCGCGCTTCCGGCAGTCCGAGGCGTTCCGCCGCTTCGACCGCTGCCTGTACTTTCACTCCCATCATCGGATTGGCAAGTCCGATGTCCTCATAAGCCATCACAAGCAATCTCCGGCAAACGGACGCCAAGTCTCCGCCTTCAAGCAGACGGGCCAAATAATGAAGCGCGGCATCGGCATCGCTGCCGCGCACGCTTTTTTGAAACGCGGACAACAACGAATAATAATGATCGCCATATTTGTCATGGGTAAAACCGCGGTTTGCGGTGCATGAAGCCACGATATCCTCATCAATATACAAGCGGCCGTGGCGCTCATCGGCAGCCGCAACCGCCGCCTCCAGAAGCGAAAGCGCGACGCGCGCATCCCCACCGGCTGCCTCGGCGATGCGCCATAACAACGACTCGTCAATGACAACCGGCGGCTCGCCGACCCCTCGTTCCGGATCAGCGAGCGCCCGCTTCAGAATGATCATGAGGTCATCCGGCTTGAGCGGTTTCAGTTGTTGGATTTGCCCGCAGCGGCTGCGAATGGCGGGATTGACCTCGTGAAACGGGTTTTCCGTTGTGGCGCCAATCAAGGTCACGAGCCCGGATTCGAGATGCGGCAACAAAACGTCTTGCTGCGCTTTATTCAGCCGATGGATTTCGTCGATAAACAACACGACGTTCCCTGACCAGCGCGCCGCTTCGACTGCCTCTTCGATTTCCTTTTTGCCGGCGGCCGTCGCATTGATAGCGACCCATTCGCGCCCGGCGGTGCGGGCAATGGCGTAAGCGAGCGACGTCTTCCCTGTCCCCGGCTCTCCGTAAAGCAAAAGCGATGGAACATGACCTTTTTTGACCATTTTATAAAGCGGCGTACTAGGGCCAATGATGTGCTGTTGCCCAACGATCTCATCGATCGTCCGCGGCCGCATCCGCCAAGCAAGCGGCTCCGTCGTTTTGGGCATGCCGACCCCCTCCTTGAGATTGATGACGCTATGTTCACAGACATCCTCCGATGCCGCCTATTCATTTTCGGCGAATGGGGCGTCTCCCCGTGGGAAGATCGGTGGTTTTAATAAAAATAGCGTTCAATGGCCTCCTTCAACTCATTGTACAGCGGAAGCGAGTATTTCGCCAAATAGAGCAGAAGCGCCTCCACCATAAACCGCCTAGCTGTCTCCCCTTTCTCGAGTTCTTCCTTCAATAAGCGCAGCGAGCGAAGAATATCGTCTTCAACCGGACGCAGCGCCGCCATGCGCTCTAAACAGCTGATGGCCAGTTCTTTCCATTGACTCCGCTCTTGGGTCGCCGCAGCAATGTAATCCGCCATCACCGTTTCATCGAGCAATCCCGTCTTGCCGTCAAGCAGGCTGGCAACGATGGCATCAAGCCGATCGAGCAAGAAGGGGGCAAGCTTCTCAGGAAGCAGCGGCTTTCGGTCTACCGCCAAGTAAATCAGATATTCTTTCAGCATTCCGTTGAGCATCGTCGCGCAATCAAACGAAACTGGACGCACTTGTTCGCCGTATATGTCTTCAATCGCCCGGCGATACCAGTGGAGCGTATGGGCGCGGATGCGAAACACCAGATGCTGCACCTCATGGCTCACCTTCACAGCTTGTTCGCCCAACTGCATTTGCACCAGCTCTTTATGTTCGTCAAACAGCTGGATTTGTACAGTCAACTGACGGCAAAACCGCTCGCGCGCGGTTAAGGCGGGATCAGCCTCGATTTGTTTAAGCTGGCGAAACAAGACTTCATAATGGTAGCGGAAAATCGATACAGCCAACTCTTCTTTTGATTTGAAATAATTGTAAATCGAACCTTTGGCTACTCCGCTCCGCTCGGCTATTTCCTGCATGGAGGTAGCGTGATAGCCTTTTTCGGCGAATAATTTCATCGCCGTTTCAATGATGTCCTCTTTCCGTCCCAATGTTTTCTCCTTCCTTACTCCTTCTTCATGTCCATTATAGTCGATCTTGCCATGAAAAAAAATGCCGGACGGCCCGTTATCCGGCCATCCAGCCCTGTCATTTTGCCATCGGTTCGCGTTTTGCCGTCCGGAAGAAAAACGCCTCATACATCGCAGGAATGAACACAAGCGTCAATAACGTCGACGACGTCAGGCCGCCGATGACCGTGATGGCCAGCCCTTTCGAAATCAACGTGCCGGCCTCATTCGTCAGCGCAAGCGGAATGAGCGCTGTCACAGTCGCAAAGGCTGTCATTAAAATCGGCCGCAGCCGTGTTTTGCCGGCTTCAATGATGGCGCTTCGCACCGTCATCCGTTTTTGTTCGCGGTTTTGTCCGATTCGATCCACCAGCACGATCGCATTGGTCGTCACGATGCCAATGAGCATCAACAAGCCGATCATGACGCTGATGGAAAGCGGCTCATCGGCCACATACAAAGCAAACAGCGAACCGATGGGAACAAACAAAAGGGAAGATAAAATGATCAGCGGCACCCGCACTTTGCCAAATGTAATCAGCATCGTCAAATACACAAGCCCGATGGCCGCCGCCATGGCCACACCGAGCTCGCGGAACGTCTGCACCGTCTCATCGCTTCCGCCGCCCGTTTTCACTGTGACATCGGATGGGATCTTCAAATCATTTACATGTTTCGAAATATCATTCGTTACTTTCTGAATGTTGTCGCCGACAATCTGGGCGGATACGCGGGCAAACACTTTTCCGTCCAGCTTTTGAATGGACGTATACACGTCCGCCTCTTTCACTTCGGCGACAGCTGAAAGTGGAATCACTCCGTTTCTCGTCACGATCGGAAGCTCTTTCAACTCATCGATCGATCCCAACGTTTCATCATACGAAAGTTCGACTTGCTCATCCTTGCCGCCGAGTTTCAGCGTCCCCACATCGACCGGTTTGGTCGCATCGGCCACCGCCCCCAGCAATTGCATGCCCGAAACGCCATAAGCGGCCGCCTTTTCCGGATCAATGGCGACAATCACTTGTTTTTGCTTTTCCGTCAAGTTATTCGTCACATCTTTGACATCATCGCGTTGTTTTAAATACGTCTCGACCTGTTTGGCTGCTGTTTGGAGCGCCTCCAAATCATTGGAGTATAAGTCAATATTCACGTTATTATTCGTTGGCGGCCCTCCGCTCGACATCTCTTGCACGCCCACTTTTGCCCCGGGCGCGAGCTGATTCGCGATGCGGCGCATTTCTTTTTCGAAAACGGCCACGGTTTTCGCGGTGTCAGCGCTGTCCTTTAATAGAATATAATAGCTGGCTTGATTGGGCCGCTTCAATCCTGTGCGGAAATCGCGGCTTCCCACCGCGGCGGTGACGCTCTCGACATCGCTTCGTTTTAAAAACATCTTTTCCATCTCCAACGACACATCATTCGTTTTGGCCACCGATGTGGAAGCCGGCAGTTCAATGCTCGCCACCAGCGTTTTCTGCTCTTCGTTCGGCAAAAACGTAAATCCAAGTTTCGGCACGAGCGTCAATGAACCAACCAATAGCACAACCGACAACACAAAGACAATCGCTTTATGGTTGAGCGCCCATTCAATGATTCGGCCATACAGACGCTGAAGCGCTCCTTCTTTTTCCTCTGGCGGCACACGGCGGAACGAAAATTTCGCTAAAATCGGCACAACTGTCACGGCCACCAACAAAGAGGCCAACAGGGCAAACGTAATCGTCAAGGCAAAAGGCAGGAAAAATTCCCCTGTAATGCCCCCAACAAGCCCGAGAGGCAAAAAGACGACAACCGTTGTGATGGTCGAGGACACAATCGCTTTGACAATTTCTTTCGTTGATTGCTCGACTAAATCATCGCTCATGCCTGTTTTCTCCCGGCGGACGCGGCGGAAAATATTTTCGATCACGACAATGCTGTCATCCACGACTCGGCCGACGGCGACGGCCATGCCGCCAAGCGTCATGACATTGAGGGTAATATCCATACGATTGAGAAAAATGGCCGATACAAGCAGCGAGAGCGGAATCGAGACGATGGCAATCACAGTCGCCCGAACGTTGCGCAAAAAGAGCAAGACGGCCAGCGAAGCGAACAGCGCCCCGAGCAGCCCTTCACGGACAAGCGATTCAACGGATTGTTTGATGCCAGCTGACGAATCAAACCCGATGGAATAATCAAACTGATGTTTGTAGGAATTCAGCACTTTGATCACTTGGTCTGCCACTTCAATCGTATTGGCATCTTGTTTTTTCGTCACCGCCATCGACAGCGATGGCTTCAAATTATAGCGGGTGAATTCGCTTTGCTCGTTGACTTCCTCAATCGTCGCAATATCCCCAAGCTTCACGGACGCAACGCGCTGCAATCCATTCGCCGCCATAGGAACAGCTGTCGGCACGAGTTTCAGATTTTTCAACTCATGGATGGTGTTCAATTTTTCCTCGACGCGAACAGGAATTTGCCATGTATCGGTTTGCAACGTTCCAGCCGGGAACGCCAACACCTTTTCATTGATTTGGTTTTTAATCTCTGACAAGTTCAATCCCGCCTGAGCAGCCTTTTTCCGATCGACTGTGATCCGGATGAGGCGCTCGCTGTCTCCACCGATCGAAACGGAATTCACCCCGTCGATTTTATTCAATTCTGGAATCACTTCGGTTTCCAGCAACGTTTGCAGATCGGTTCCGTTTTTGGCAAACAAGGAAATGTTGAAAACCGGGATGGAACCGAATGAAAACCGATTGACTTCCGTTTGCACATTATCGGGCAATCCTGCCTTATCAATGAGCGATTCGACCTGCCGCTCCATTTTCTCCATATCCGTCCGAAACGGAAATTCAAGATTCATAACGGCCATTCCTTCATAGGAAGAACTCTGCATTTGCTTAAGCCCGTCAAGGGACTTCAGTTTTTCCTCGAGCTTGGCCGTGACCTCCTCATTCACGTCTTGCGGAGAAGCCCCAGGATAGACCACTTCAATCGACAACTGGGGAAATTCAATGTTCGGCAGCAAATCGACCTTCAAGGAGGAGAAGGAATACAGTCCTAGAAACATGAGCAAAAACGAACATACAAACACAGCTGCCGCATTTTTCAAACTGAACCTGGTCAAAAACGTCATCATGCCACCTCTCATCCCACGATTTTGACCAATCAGTCTAATTGTTTTGAACTGACCGGTCATACAAAACTATTTCTATGATACATGAAAATGGGAAAAATGAAAAGGGCGAAGTTTAAAGTGGAAATCAAACGGAAAAACTATGACCATATCAACATTACCATTTGATGGGGTGGACAACATGAAAACAAGACAGGATGCTTGGTCACATGAAGAAGATGTACTGTTGGCTGAAACGGTGCTGCAATATATACGCGAAGGAAAAACGCAACTTGCCGCTTTTGAAGTCGTTGGGAGACAACTGCACCGCACAGCGGCAGCATGCGGATTCCGTTGGAACGCCGAGGTGCGCAAACGGTACCTTGAGGCGATCGAACAGGCAAAAAAGCAGCGGAAAGAACGGAAACGGGCGCTCGAAATGATGAAAAAGTGGCAAAAAGACAGTATGGTTGCTGTTTGGAGTCCTTCTGGAGAACGGGATGGCGCCGAAGGGTCATCGCCTTTTCTCCCGGCGGCCCCATTGACACTGGAGCAGTGCATTTCATTTTTGCAAACATTGCGGCGCGGCATCGAGGAGATGGAAGCGATCCGCCAGGACAACGAGCGCCTGAAACGCGAGCGGGCGGAATGGCAGACGCGGAACGAACAGCTTGCTCAAAAACTCGAACGCCTTGAAACGAGGCAGACCACCGTGCAAGAAGATTATGAAGCGCTCGTGAAAATCATGGCCCGCGCCCGCCAGCTCGCTTCCGAAGAAGGCGACCGCTTCTCTCTTGCCCAGCTGTTTGCCGCCGAGGCGAACGGATCGAACGAATCGCTCGCCCATTCATAAAAAAAAGAAGGTGCCCCAACAAGCATCGGGACACGTTTTCACCGCTGGAACGACGGACAGCGCCCGCTAACAAACCGGTGAATGCACCGATGTTCACAGGAATCTCCACCTTCCCATTTTGTTCGAAATGAAGGTGGAGTCGTTCAATCGTCGCCAACGCGCCTTATGGGAATTCCCTCTAATAGACGATGAATCACGTAGGAAGCCATAATAAGCCCGGCAACTGATGGAACGAAAGCATTCGAAGACGGCGGCATTTTCGCCTTGCGGATCGGCGAAGCGTCATTGCCGACGACCTGGCGGACATCTTCGCGGATTTTCACCGGCTTCTCGTCGGAAAAGACGACCGGAATGCCGCGGCGGATCCCTTCTTTGCGCAGCTTGGCGCGGATGACTTTCGCGATCGGATCGGTGTGTGTTTTCGAAATATCGGCAATGCGGAACCGGGTCGGATCCATTTTGTTCGCCGCACCCATGCTGGAGATGATCGGAATGCCGCGCTTGAGGCATTGTTTCATCAAATGCACTTTGTACACAATCGTGTCGGACGCATCGATGACAAAATCCAGATCATAGGCGAAAAATTGCTCATACGTCTCTTCCGTATAAAACATTTGCAAAGCGATCACCTCGCACGCCGGGTTGATGTCGGCGATGCGCTCTTTCATGAGCTCCACTTTCGGACGCCCGATGGTCGAGAGCAACGCATGGATTTGCCGGTTGATGTTGGTGATATCGACGTTATCGCGATCAACAAGCACCAATCGGCCAATGCCGGAACGGGCGAGCGCCTCGACGGCGAACGACCCCACGCCGCCGACGCCAAGGACGGCGACGGTGGCGTTTTTTAAGCGTTCCAACCCTTCAGGGCCAATCGCGAGTTCATTGCGGGAAAATTGGTGCAGCATCGTTCTCCTCTCCGTTTGCTTCAAAATTGATGTTTATGCCGCTTTTTATCCTACCATCAAGACAGCAAAAGAGGCAACGGCATTTTGCTGGCAAAACAAAACCCCTATGCGGCCATCCGCATAGGGGAAATGTTGTTGATTCCTTAATGTCGCCAGTCCCAATCGTGCCGTCGATGCCTTCGTTTTGAACCCGCTCTCCCATAGGTGGGTGCCCTGTTCCAAGGTTTGCGCTTCCCCTGTGACGAAGAGGCGTGCACGCCGCTTGGAAACCCCGAGCTCCCGGATCATAAACTGTTCGGTCAAAACGATCAGTGATCCGACGAACACATTAGGACGGTTGTTAGTTTTATTGTAACACATTTTTCAGCCTTTGTGAACATCTATTGCCAACGTTTCTTTTTCAGATGCCGCTGTTACTCGTTTTCCGGAAGCACAACCGCCAAGTGCAGCTCCTCGAGCTGCTTGTCGCTGACCGGCCCCGGCGCTTCGGTAAGCAAGCAGCTCGCGCTCGCCGTTTTCGGAAACGCGATCGTATCGCGCAAGTTCGTGCGCCCAGCGAGCAACATCACCAGCCGGTCAAGGCCAAGCGCAATGCCGCCGTGCGGCGGAGTGCCGTATTCAAACGCCTCAAGCAAGAATCCGAACTGGCGGCGCGCTTCTTCTTCGCTGAACCCTAAGGCGCGGAACATTTTTTCTTGCACGTCCCGCTCGAAAATGCGAAGCGAGCCGCCGCCAAGCTCATAGCCATTTAAGACGAGATCGTACGCCTGCGCGCGGACGGCGCTTGGGTTTGTCTCCAACAGCGGAATGTCGTCGCGCACCGGCATCGTAAACGGATGGTGGGCGGCGTAATAGCGCCCTTCTTCTTCGTCATACTCCAAAAGCGGCCAATCCGTCACCCACAAAAACGCGAGCTTCGCTTCGTCGATCAAGCCGAGCTCCTTGCCAAGCTTCAGCCGCAACGCGCCGAGCGCCGCTGCGACGATCGCTTTTTCGTCGGCGACAAACAAAAGCAAATCTCCGTCTTCGACAGCAAGCGCTCGACGCAGCGCCGCCTGTTCCTCATCGGTGAAAAACTTGGCGATCGGTCCTTTCAGCTCTTCGCCTTCCGCTTTCAGCCAGGCGAGCCCTTTCGCCCCGTAGCGGCCGGCAAATTCTCCTAAGGCGTCAATATCTTTACGCGAATAGCGAGGGGCAGCACCTTTCGCGTTGATCGCCTTCACTTGGCCTCCTTCTTTGACGGCGCGGGCGAACACTTGAAATGCTGAATTACGGACGATTTCCGATACGTCGACGAGCTCGAGGCCAAAGCGTATATCCGGCTTGTCCGAGCCGTAGCGGCTCATCGCCTCGTCATACGTGATGCGCGGAAACGGGCGCGGGATGTCGATCCCTTTTGCCGCTTTCACGACGGCAGCCATCATCCGTTCGGTTAAATCCATAATATCCTTTTGTTCGATAAACGACATTTCGATGTCGATTTGCGTAAATTCCGGCTGGCGGTCAGCGCGCAAATCCTCGTCACGGAAGCAACGGGCGATTTGGTAGTACCGTTCCACGCCGCCGACCATGAGCAGCTGCTTAAAAATTTGCGGCGACTGCGGCAAGGCGTAAAATTCGCCCGGATGGACGCGGCTTGGCACCAAATAGTCACGCGCCCCTTCCGGCGTGCTTTTCGTCAACATCGGCGTTTCAATTTCCAAAAAGCGTTCGCTATCCAAAAAGTCGCGCACCGTCTTTGTGATTTTGTGGCGAAGCGCCAGTGTTTGAAACATGACTGGGCGGCGCAAATCCAAATACCGATATTTTAAGCGCACGTCTTCCGCCGCATCCGTGTCATCGGAAATCGAAAACGGCGGCGTTTTTGCCTCGTTGATGATCTCGATTCGTTCCGCCTGAATTTCAATGCGGCCGGTCGCGATGTTCGGATTGACCGTCTCGGGCGCGCGGGCGACGACCGTTCCTTCGACGCTTAAAACGTATTCGCTCCGCACGCGCTCCGCTGCCGCCAGCGCTTCAGCCGACACGTCCGGGCTGGCGACAACTTGGACGATGCCCGTTCGGTCGCGCAAGTCAATGAAAATGAGGCCGCCTAAGTCGCGGCGCTTTTGCACCCAGCCTTTGAGCACGACGCGCTCGCCGACGGCCGTTTCCGGCACTTCTCCGCAATAATATGTGCGTTCCATTCGCTCACTCCTCCTTCCCGATCCGTTCATGCAAAAAGTGCGCCAACTCGCCGAGCGGTACATTCGTTTGCTCGCCGCTCGCCATATGCTTTACCGCCGCTTCCTGTCTCTCGAGTTCTTCATCGCCGATAATGGCGACAAACGATGCCCCAAGCCGGTCGGCGGCCTTCAGCTGCGCCTTCAATTTTCGGCCCAAATAATCTTGATCGACCCTCAATCCGGAGCGGCGCAATGCATAAACGAGGCGGACCGCCTCGTCTTTCGCCCGCTCACCGACAGCGACGACATAGCAGTCAAGCCCACTCTCCACCGGCAATTCCACTCCTTCGGCGTCAAGGGCGGCCAACAGCCGCTCGATGCTCAAGGCAAAGCCGATGCCCGGCGTCTCCGGACCGCCGATTTCTTGGACAAGCCCGTTGTAACGCCCGCCGCCGCACAGCGTCGCCGCCGCGCCAAATCCTTCCGCTTCGCTCATAATTTCAAACGTCGTGTGGTTGTAATAGTCAAGCCCGCGCACGAGCCGCGCATCGATGACAAACGGGATGCCGAGCGCTGTCAAGTATTGTTTCACTTTCTCAAAATAGGCGCGCGATTCGTCATTTAAATAGTCTAAAATCGACGGCGCCGTCGCCATCAGCTCATGATCGCGGTCTTTTTTGCAGTCGAGAATGCGGAGCGGATTCGTATGAAGCCTCGTCTGGCAGTCCGGGCACAGCTCGTGGATGCGGTTTGAAAAATGGCGAACAAGCGCCTCTCGGTGCGCCCGGCGGCTGTCAAGGTCGCCCAAGCTGTTAATGACAAGCCGGATCCGTTTTAAGCCAAGCGCTTCGTAAATATGCATCGCTAGCGCCATCACCTCGGCGTCAATCGCCGGATCGCTGCTGCCGAGCGCCTCGACGCCGAACTGGACGAACTGGCGGAACCGTCCCGCTTCCGGACGCTCGTAGCGAAACATCGGCCCGCTGTAATACAATTTCAGCGGCTGGTTCGGACTGCCGTACAGCTTATGCTCGACAAACGCTCTGACAACCGGCGCCGTTCCTTCCGGGCGGAGCGTCAGCGCGCGCCCCCCTTTGTCTTCGAACGTGTACATTTCTTTTTGCACAATGTCCGTTGTATCCCCCACGCCGCGCAAAAAAAGCTCCGTATGTTCAAAAATCGGCGTCCGGATTTCCTGATACCCATACCGGCTGCAGAGGCTGCGGGCAATGTGCTCGACATATTGCCATTTTTCCGAGTCACCCGGCAGCACATCTTGTGTCCCTCTTGGAATTTGAAAAGCCATGCTCATCCTCCTTTGCCCAAAATAAAACGCCCTTGTCCCTGTGATCGATAGGGACGAGAGCGTCATTCCCGCGGTGCCACCCTAATTGAAGCCGATCCGGCTTCCGCTTGTCGCCATTAACGCATGGCACACGTTCCCCTTTACTGGCGCAAAGCGCGTTCAAAGGGAAACCTACGGAGTGTCTTTCGTTAAGCCATCATGGAGAAGCGCTCGCAGCCTTGGGCGCTTCCTCTCTGGCCATGTGGACCTTAACTACTTTTCTCCATCATCGGTTGTTCCGTATGAGAAAGATGTAATTTTATATTACGGACAATCTCGCCCGTTTGTCAAGTTGTCCTAGCAGCTGTGATTCATGGTTGTTCGCAAAGAGAAAAACCTTGATGTCTCATCGCATTTTTCTCCTTGTTGTAAAAAAAGAGAGCCGATTCATTGAACCGCCCCTCCATGGGATCGAAGAGGCGGTCCACCTTCGGCTCTCTTTAATGGCGAATCAAATAATCAAACGCGCTTAACGCTGCGGTTGCACCCGAGCCCATCGAAATAATGATTTGCTTATAGGCGCTGTCCGTGCAGTCGCCCGCGGCAAAGACGCCTTCAATGTTCGTCGCGCCGCGTTTATCGACGATAATTTCACCGAAGCGATTCCGTTCCACCGTTCCTTCCAACCATTCGGTGTTCGGAACAAGGCCGATTTGCACGAACACGCCTTGCAATTCGATATGATGTTCTTCCCCTGTTTCCCGGTCAATGTACGTCAAGCCGTTGACTTTGTCCGTGCCGGTGATTTCCGTCGTTTGCGCGTTTTTAATCACCGTTACGTTCGGCAAGCTGTACAAACGATCTTGCAAAACAGCATCGGCCTTGAGTTCAGGGGCGAACTCAAGCAGCGTCACATGGCTGGCGATGCCAGCGAGGTCAATCGCCGCTTCGACTCCAGAGTTCCCGCCGCCGATGACCGCCACGTGCTTCCCTTCGAACAGCGGGCCGTCGCAATGCGGGCAATAGGCGACCCCTTTGTTTTTGAACTCTTCCTCGCCCGGCACGCCAAGGTTGCGCCAACGGGCGCCCGTTGCGATCACAACCGTTTTGCTTTTCAACACGGCGCCGTTTTCCAACTCGACTTCAATCAAGTCTTTTTTCTCGAGTCGTTTTGCCCGCTGCGAGTTCATGATGTCGACGTTGTATTGCTTCACATGTTCCTCAATGCTGGCCGCAAGCTTCGGTCCTTCCGTATATTTGACGCTGATAAAGTTTTCAATGCCGAGCGTATCTAAAATTTGTCCACCGAAGCGCTCCGCAACAATCCCAGTGCGAATGCCTTTGCGCGCTGCGTAAATGGCTGCTGTCGCACCCGCAGGGCCGCCGCCGATCACCAACACGTCGAACGGCTCTTTGTCGGCGAAGGAAGAAGCATCCGGAGCACTCCCTAATTTGGCGAGGATATCTTCAAGCGACATGCGGCCGCTCGCGAACAGTTTGCCGTTTAAAAACACCGTCGGTACGGCCATAATCCCTTTTTGCTCCGCTTCTTCTTTAAACGCCGCCCCGTCGATCATCGTATGCGAAATATCTGGGTTCAACACGCTCATAATGTTGAGCGCTTGCACGACGTCCGGGCAGTTGTGGCAGGTCAGGCTGACGTACGTTTCAAAATGATGTTTGCCTCTGATTTGTTGAATGCGGTCCACGACGTCTTGGCTGACTTTCGGCGGCCGCCCGCTCACTTGAAGCAGCGCCAAAACGAGGGACGTAAATTCATGGCCGAGCGGCACGCCGGCGAAGGTGATGCCGGTGTTTTCGCCGACCCGGTTGACGCTGAAGCTTGGCGTTCGTTCCAGCTTCGCTTTTTCCACTTTGATTTTCGACGACATCGCCGTTAATTCATCGATTAAAGCAAGCATATCGCGGGAAACGTTGTCGTCTCCCGCGCTTACCGTCAAGACAATATCATTTTCAAGCAATTGCAAATACTGGGCTAGTTGCGCCTTGATGTCAGCATCCAGCAGCATCGCCTAAGCCCCCCTTAAATTTTGCCGACGAGGTCTAGGCTTGGCTTCAGCGTTTCCGCTCCTTCTTTCCATTTCGCCGGGCAGACTTCACCCGGATGGTTGCGCACATATTGGGCCGCTTTAATTTTATCAATCAGCGTGCTGGCGTTGCGGCCGATGCCGTCCGCATTGATTTCCACCGCTTGAATGACGCCGTCTGGATCGATGATGAACGTGCCGCGCTGCGCCAATCCTTGTTCTTCATCGAGCACATCAAACATGCGCGACAGTTGATGCGAAGGATCGCCAATCATCACGTATTCGATTTTGCTGATGGCTGGCGATGTATCGTGCCATGCTTTATGAGTAAAGTGAGTGTCGGTCGAAACCGAGTACACTTCCACGCCAAGTTCTTTAAACGTCGCGTAGTGATCTTGCAAATCTTCGAGCTCCGTCGGGCAGACGAACGTAAAGTCCGCTGGATAGAAGCAAACGATGCTCCATTTCCCCATGAAGTCTTGCTCTGTCACTTCGATGAATTCGCCGTTGTGATACGCTTGGGCACGGAATGGTTGTACTTTTTTCCCAACCAAAGACATTGCTTCATCTACCTCCTGCGACTGTTAATTTATAATAATTTTAAACCAATACTTATTATCATATAGGGGCATATGTTTGTCAATACATATGCAATGGATTTTTTCCTCTACCGAGCCGGATCAGTGTTGAGCGGATGCACAGCGCTCATTCGCAGCTGTTTCGTCTGAACGGCCACACCGCCTAGGCCCACGAAACATCCACACGCCCCGTGCGCTCCTTCCAACTCGCCATGTTTACGGGCGGGGCTGCTGTTTTTTCAACATTTGTACGTCTTTCGGCGCCACACCGAATTCGGATGCCAACTCAAACGCTCTATATTGGGCCTCGAGCCGCACCCATTCGTGAAAGTCGACGGACAGCACATCGCTTGCCTGGTGCGCCTGTTCACTTTTTCTCGTCTGCCGCATCGCCCTCCTCCTTTCTCTGCTATGCCACTGTTTTCATCTTTCCCATTTTTCGCCGAAAATAAAAAAGAAACCGGGAAACTTCATCTGTTTCCCAGTTTCTCGCTGCTGTCGATGATCAAGGTGACTGGCCCGTCGTTTGTGAGCGATACGTCCATCATCGCACCGAATACGCCGGTTTCTACATGAACGCCTCTTTCGCGCAAAGCGGCGTTGAACGCCTCATACAGCGGCAAGGCATGGTCGGGCTTGGCCGCCGCCATAAAGTTCGGGCGCCGGCCTTTTCGGCAGTCGCCGTAAAGGGTGAACTGCGACACCGACAGCACCGCCCCGCCGACGTCAAGCAAGGAGCGGTTCATTTTTCCGTCTTCATCTTCAAAAACGCGCAAATGAGCGATTTTCTCAGCCAAATAGGCAGCATCGTCTTCTGTATCTTCATGCGTGATGCCAAGAAGGACGACAAAACCCGCATCAATGGCACCAACGACTTCGCCGCCGACGGTGACTTTGGCCTCTTTCGCCCGCTGGATGACCGCTCTCACTTGCATCCCTCCTTTCGCCGCCCTTAGTTGTTCATCAAGCGCTGGACGGAATAAATGTCGGGAATTTGTTTGATTCGTTCGACGACTTTTTGCAAGTGGCTCAAATTATGAATGGCGATTGTCATATGGATCGTCGCAATTTTATGTCGGTGGTCTGAGCGTCCCGAGACGGCGGAAATATCGGTGCGCGTTTCATTCACCGCCTGCAGCACCTCATTCAGCAAACCGCGGCGGTCAAATCCGGTGATCTCAATGTCCACGTTATATTCACGCTCGCCGTTTGCTCCGCTCTCCCATTCTACGGCAATCAACCGATCGGCCGCTTCTTCGGTCTTGACGTTCGGGCAATCGGCGCGGTGGACGGAAATGCCGCGGCCGCGGGTAATGAAGCCGATAATTTCATCGCCCGGCACCGGGTTGCAGCAGCGCGACAAACGGATGAGCAAGTTGTCCATTCCTTGGACGCGAATGCCGCAGTCGCGCTTTTTGCCAGCTGGCAGCTTGGCTTCGAAGACCGCTTCGGCCAGTTTGCGCTGCTGTTCCTCGAGATCGCGCTGCTTTCGCCATTTTTCCGTCAACCGATGGGCGATTTGCGCCGCTGTGATGCCATGATAGCCGACTGCCGCATACATATCGTCTTCGTTCGAGAAGTTGAACTTTTCGGCGACGCGCTTTACGTTGTCGGCCGTCATCACTTCTTTCGGCTCAAAGCCGAGGCTGCGCACCTCTTTTTCGACCATCTCTTTGCCTTTTTCGATGTTTTCTTCGCGCCGTTGCTTTTTGAAAAACTGGCGGATTTTGTTGCGCGCCTGCGACGTTTTCGCCAGTTTCAGCCAGTCTTGGCTCGGACCGTACGAATGATTGGAAGTTAAAATTTCGACGATGTCGCCCGTTTGCAGCTTGTAGTCAAGCGGCACCATTTTGCCGTTGACTTTCGCCCCGATCGTCTTGTTGCCGATTTCCGAATGGATGCGGTAAGCGAAATCGATTGGCACCGATCCGGCCGGCAGCTCGATGACATCGCCTTTTGGCGTGAAGACGAACACCATGTCGGAAAACAAATCCATCTTGAGCGATTCCATGAACTCTTCGGCATTGCTGGCGTCGTTTTGCCATTCCAAAATTTCCCGAAACCAAGACAGCTTTTCTTCAAACGAGTTGGGTTTGATCGTCTTTCCTTCTTTGTACGCCCAATGGGCGGCGATCCCGAACTCGGCGATTTGATGCATTTCAAACGTGCGGATTTGCACCTCAAGCGGTTCGCCTTTTGGGCCGATCACCGTCGTATGGAGCGATTGGTACATGTTCGGCTTCGGCATGGCGATGTAGTCTTTGAAGCGGCCTGGCATTGGCTTCCAGCATGTATGAATAATGCCGAGCACAGCATAGCAGTCTTTGATGCTGTTGACGATGATGCGGACAGCGAGCAAATCGTAAATTTCGTTGAACTGTTTATTTTGCATCACCATTTTTCGATAAATGCTGTAAATATGTTTCGGACGCCCGGAAATTTCGCAAGGAATATGCACTTCGTTGAGCCGTTCGCGCACTTCTTGAATGACTTCCTCCAAATATTGCTCGCGCTCGGCCCGCTTTTTCTTCATTAAATTGACGATGCGGTAATATTGCTGCGGGTTTAAATAGCGAAGCGCCGTATCCTCAAGCTCCCATTTGATTTTCGAAATGCCGAGCCGATGCGCGAGCGGAGCGAAAATTTCGAGCGTCTCATTGGCAATGCGCCGCTGTTTTTCGGCCGGCAAATGTTTCAATGTCCGCATATTGTGCAGCCGGTCGGCGAGCTTGATCAAAATGACCCGGATATCTTGCGCCATGGCCAAAAACATTTTCCGGTGGTTTTCCGCCTGCTGTTCTTCCTGCGATTTATATTTAATTTTCCCAAGCTTCGTCACCCCGTCGACAAGCATCGCCACTTCCGCGCCGAACTCGCGCTCGAGGTCTTCTTTTGTCGCCTCGGTGTCTTCGATGACATCATGCAAAAACCCGGCGGCGATCGTTGTCGCGTCCATCTTTAAGTCCACCAAAATGCCCGCGACTTGAATCGGATGGATGATGTATGGTTCGCCCGATTTCCGAAATTGGTCGCGATGGGCGTGCTTGGCAAACTCATACGCCTTTTTCAAAAAGGCGACGTCTTGTTCCGACAAATAACAGCTCGCTCGTTCAAACACTTGCTCCGCTGTCAGCACTTGTTCATTGGCCATAGGGTTGAATCACCTTTTTAATCGATTAAAATTGAAGCTGCAAAGCACAGAGGTCCGTTGCGTTCATACGGTTAATAAGAAAGAGCACTCATGTGTGAGTGCCCCTTTTTTCTTTATTGTATCCGAAGATGCGAACAATGTCGACTGTTTAAAACTGCATCAGCGTCAAAATATCGTAGCCTTCCAATTTTTTGCGGCCGCCAAGCTCGGTAAGCTCAATCAAAAAGGCCAATCCGGCCACCACTCCGCCGAGCTGTTCCACCAAATCGATCGTCGCCCGCATCGTCCCGCCCGTCGCCAGCAAATCGTCGGTGATCAACACGCGCTGCCCTGGCTTAATGGCATCTTTATGCATCGTCAAGACATCTGTTCCATATTCCAGGCCATACTCCACACGGACGACTTCGCGCGGCAGCTTCCCTTCCTTGCGCACCGGCGCAAATCCGACGCCAAGCGCATAGGCGACTGGGCATCCGATGATAAAGCCGCGCGCTTCCGGACCAACGACGATATCGATTTGTTTTTCGCGCGCATATTGAACAATTTGGTCGGTCGCATATTTGTACGCCGGACCGTTGTCCATCAGCGTTGTAATATCTTTAAACATGATGCCCGGCTTCGGGAAATCGGGCACAATCGTAATGTATTGTTTTAAGTCCATGATACGTTTGCCTCCTCGTGCGTTTGCGAACGTGTCATTTCCGCCAAACAGCGTTTCAATTGCTCGTAAGTGGAATAGACTAACTGATGCTCCGCCTCGAGCTCGTCCCGCCGCCGGCGGTACGTCGGCGATTCGTGCAAATCGCGCTTCGCCGGCTGATGAACGAGCGAAATGACGCCGTTTTGTTCGTTGATAAAGTCAAGCTCTAAAAATACTTTCGCCATAAAATGAACCGTCTCTTCCGTCCAACCGCGGGCGCGGGCCAGCTCACCACCGCGCTTGGCGAGCGGAAACGAACGGTGTTGATGCAAAAAGGCGTAAAACCATTTAAAATGGTCGCGCGTTGGAAACGTGCGGAAAAATTGCGCCTCGGGCTGGGCAAACACCGCGTAAATGCGCGCCGGCCGCCCGCTGCCAAGAAGCGCCGACAGCAAGGCCAGCCGCGGCGGCACGTCAAGCAGCACGACATAGCGGTCGTCAATCGATAAGGCGCCCGCCTCTTCTTCGGTCGGCACGCAATGAAGCTCCCCGCGAAATGGCGCCACGTCCGGGCGCTGCCCAGTTTCACAGCGAAAGGAGACGACTAGCCGCTTCTCTTTTGGCAGC
The DNA here is from genome assembly GCF_001026865.1 of Geobacillus sp. ZGt-1. Lineage (NCBI taxonomy): Bacteria > Bacillati > Bacillota > Bacilli > Caryophanales > Anoxybacillaceae > Geobacillus > Geobacillus sp. ZGt-1. The sequence continues at coordinate 460,006 of NZ_LDPD01000023.1, forward strand.
CGCTCAAGAAGTGGACGGACGTCGCGGCAGCCGCGGACGTCAAACAGCTGGCAGTCGCTGACCGCCAGATCACACAACGACAGCTGCGGCTTGGCGAACCCGTTCCATTCGTTCACCGACAGCTCCCCGACCGCCGAAATGCGCGCATCCGGAGCGATTTCTTCGCATAACGGCCCAAGGCCGAAGCCGATGGCATCGATCGCGGCCCCGTCTTGGGAAAAGACGGCTTTCATATGGGCTCCGTTCGCCCCGACGCGCCGCATGGTTTCAACGGACGCCCCTTCAATGAGAACAAGCGGCCGCGGATTGCCGACGCCAAACGGAGCGAACCGCTCAAGGCTGCGGGCGGCCGACAGCGTCAACTCAGCAATCGAACAGGAAGCATCAATGAACGTCGGCGGCGTAAAATCGTCCTCAGACAACGTTTCGGCGGCGATGTCGTTCAGCCGTTGCCGTAATTCTTCGACATCATCAAGCGACAATGTCATCCCCGCCGCCATCGGGTGGCCGCCAAAGTGCGGCAACAGGTCGCGGCATTGCGACAGGCTGGCGAATAAGTCAAACCCATGAATGCTGCGGGCTGACCCTTTGGCGATCCCTTTTTCCCGGTCGATTGAAAGCACGACCGCCGGGCGGTAAAACTGCTCGACAAGCTTAGAAGCGACAATGCCCACCACTCCGGCATTCCATCCTTCGCCTGCCACAACCAAGACGCGATGTTCCTCAGGAGGAAATTGGCGGCGCACCATGTCCGCCGCTTCTTCAGCGATTTGTGCCACAAGCTGCTGACGTTCGCGGTTTAACTCGTCCATCTCCGCCGCCAGCTGCACCGCTTCGTTCTCATCGTCCGTCATTAAGAGCGCCACTGCCGGATCGGCGCCGCCGAGGCGCCCCGCCGCGTTCAAGCGCGGAGCGATGACAAATCCGACCGTCTGTTCGTTGATGGCCGCCGCATCAATGCGGCATTGCCGAAAAAGAGCGCGCAGCCCGATGCGCTCCGTCGCTCGCAACGCTTCAAGCCCGTGTGCAACAAAGAGGCGGTTTTCCCCAACAAGCGGAACCAAATCAGCGATCGTGCCGATCGCGACCAAATCAAGCAAATGGCGCGGCACCCGCCCAAGCAAGGCATGGGCTACCTTAAACGCAACGCCGACGCCGGCTAAATCGCGAAACGGATATGTACTTCCCGGCTGCTTCGGATGAATGATCGCATGCGCCTCCGGCAACACCGGACCTGGCTCGTGGTGATCCGTTACGATGACATCCATCCCCCACTCGTTGGCGGCCGCAATTTCCTTGACCGCCGCAATCCCATTGTCGACGGTCACAATGACGGAAACGCCGCGCTCTTTTGCGGAGCGAAACGCCGCCATGTTCGGCCCGTATCCTTCCGTAAATCGGTTCGGAATGTAGAACTCGACCGACGCCCCCGCCTCCTTGAGAGCACTCACCATCACCGACGTGCTGCAAACGCCATCGGCATCGTAATCGCCGTATACCAACACGCGTTCACCCGCGTCGATCGCCCGCTTTAGACGCTGAATCGCTCGCTCCATCCCATCAAGCAAAAACGGATCATGAAACGGTTGCTCAAGCGGATTGAGAAACGCCGCCGCCTCCGAGGCCGTCCGCACCCCGCGGCGGACGAGAAGCCTCGCCAATAAGGGCGTGACGCCGGCTTCCTCAGCCAGCCGCCTCACCGCCTGCTCATCGAGGCGCTCCACCTCCCAACGCGTTTTCGCTTTCAACATGTCTCCCACCTCAACTCTCCTTATTATACAAAAAGGAGAAAAGGGCAGGCAACGACATTACGGTTTTTTTTCCGGGTTGTACGGGTTGATGTGAACCATGACATTGCGGACGCGCGGCAGCGTCAGCAGTTTTTCTTTCACTTTCTTTCCGATCCGGTGCCCCTCTTCGACCGTCAATTGCGGATCGACGGCGATTTTCAAATCGACGATGACGTAATGGCCGTGCTCGCGCGCATGCAGCTCATTGATTTGCCGCACATCGGGAATGGACAAGACCGCCTCGCGCAAATAGCCGGCCTCTTCCTCGTGAAGCACATGGTCGATCGCCGTATGGACCGACTGTCGGCCAAGGTTCCATGCCATTTTCAGAACAAGCAGCGAGACGAACAATCCGGCGAGCGGGTCGGCGTATACAAGCCAGTCAATCTCCCATTTTCCACCGACAATGGCGGCGCCGACGCCGATGAGCGCAGCAAACGACGAAAACACATCCGATCGGTGCTCATAGGCGTTGATGATCAGCGCATCGCTGTTTAGCTTTTTCCCGAGCCGGTATTTATAGCGAAACATCGCTTCTTTGACAGCAATCGACAACAACAAGACGTAAATGGCGGCCGCCCCGGGCGGCGACAGTGGGGCGAAAAATGACAGAAACGCCGAGCGCCCGATCTCGATCCCAACGAGAAATAGAAGAACCGCCACAATAATGGCGGCGATTGATTCCGCTTTCCCATGCCCGTACGGATGATCCTCATCCGGCGGGCGCGCAGCGGCCCGCAGTCCGACCCAAACGGCGAACGAGCCGGCAACATCGGACGCTGAATGGGCGGCATCAGCGATCAACGCTTGGCTTTGGCTCCACACGCCGACCGCCGCCTTGACAGCAGCAAGCGCCATATTTCCAGCGATCCCGACGATCGCTGCCGTTTTCGCCTGCCTGAACCGCTGTTCGTGTTCCATGGCCATCTCCCCCACCTTTGCATTCAGCAGCCTCACGCGCTGCCTATGTTGCATCTGACGGTTAGTGTATCCATTTTCCGCCCTAAGCATTGCACCGAACAAAAAGGCGCCGGAAAAGCACATTCGCTTTTCCGGCGCGCTGTTACACTTGCGGTTCGGCCTCGGCCGCCGCTTTTTTGGCTCCTTTCCCTTTTTTGAGCTCCTGTCCTTTCCAAACGACCCAAAGCTGAGAAGCGATGCAAAGCGACGAATAGACGCCGCACACAAGTCCAACGAGCAAGGCGAGGTTGAAATTGCGGATCGCTTCGCTGCCAAAGATGAGCAACGCGATGACCGTAAACAAGACGGTCAAGACGGTATTGACCGAGCGCGTAAATGTTTGCTGCAACGCCCGGTTGACGATATGCTTCAAGTCGTCGACCGTTTTCACTTTCCGCTTTTTCATCAAATCCCGGATGCGGTCAAACGTGACGATCGTATCGTTGATCGAGTACCCGATGATCGTCAGCACCGCGGCGATGAATGTCAAATCGACTTCAAGACGCGTCAAGCTGAACACGGTAATAATAAAAAACGCATCGTGCAATAAGGCGACAATGGCTGCGAGCGCCATTCGCCACTCAAAGCGAATCGTCACGTAAAGAATGATGCCGATGGATGAAATAAGCACAGCAATGAGCGCGTTGCGAGCCAGCTGCTTGCCGACGACCGGAGAGACGGTGCTGATGTTTGGTTCGTTGCCATACGCTTGCTTCAATTCATTTTTCAGCTTGGCAATTTCTTGCTTATCGAGCACGCCAATCAAGCGGACGACGCCTGTTTTCCCATCCGTGCCGGACAGGACGACATCTTCCGGCTTGTAGCCGAGCCGCTCGAAATAGCCGCTCAACTCTTTTGCATCGATCGGCTGGCTGCTCGTCACCTCAACGCGCGTTCCGCTCGTGAAGTCAATGCCAAGATTCAGCCCCAGGGCAAACAACGAGATGACGCCGGCGATCGTCAATGCGCCAGAGAAAATGAAAAACTTTTTGCTATGTTTGACAAAATCCCAGCGGTCAAACTTCGTCGGCACTTCCGTTTCCTCGGTCGTTTCGGCAATGTTTAAGATTTCCGACTTTTTGACGCCAAACCACTCCGGCTTTTTATCGAGCCAGCGGCTTGACACAAGCAGTCCGAGCAACAGCCGCGTGCCGTAAACGGCGGTGAGAAAGCTGACGACGATGCTGATGATGAGCGTCGTCGCAAACCCTTTCACCGAGCTTGTCCCGTAAATAAAAAGAACAGCGCCGGCGATGATCGTCGTAAGGTTGGCGTCAAAAATCGTCGCAAACGACCCGCGGTTGCCAGCACGGAACGCCGACAGCATCGACTTGCCGAGCTTCAGCTCCTCTTTGATCCGTTCGTACGTAATAATGTTGGCATCGACCGCCATCCCAACCCCCAAAATCAGGGCGGCAATGCCTGGCAGCGTCATAACGACGTTCATCCAATCAAACAAAAGCAAAATCAAATAAATGTATACCGACAGCGTAATGACGGCGATGATCCCGGGAAGCCGGTAAAACCAAATCATGAACAAGAAGATCGCCGCCACACCGATGATGCCGGCCAACACCGTTTTTTGCAGGGCGTTTTTCCCAAACTGAGCGCCGACGGACGTGGAGTAAATTTCATGCAGCTCGACCGGCAGCGCGCCGGCATTGAGCAAATCGGCCAGCTGTTGCGCTTCTTTGACCGTAAAATTGCCGACGATCGACACATCCGTCTGATTGAACACTTGGTTGACTGAAGCGGCGGAAATAAATTTCGGATCAGCTTTGCCCGCTTCTTTCCGGTAGGAGTCCACCCCTTCTTTAAAATCGAGCCAAATGACTAAAATGTTGTTTGGCGGCCCCATTTTATATACTTTTTCCGTCACCTGGCGGAACTTGTCGGCGTCTTTCAATTTCAGAGCGACGCTCGGCCGGCCGTTTTCATCAAACGACAGCTTCGCTCCGCCTTGGACGAGGTCGCTTCCGTCCATAAGCACGTTGTCATTGACATCGCGGAACGTCAATTTCGCCTGCGTGGACAAAATTTCGCGCGCCTCATTTTGGTCTTTCACCCCGGCGAGCTGGACGCGGATGCGGTTTCCTCCCTCGATGTCAACGCGCGGCTCGCTGACGCCAAGGACGTTGATCCGTTTATTCAGCGCGCTGACGGTGCTTTGCAGCGTCTCTTGGTCAATCTTATCGCCTTTTTTGGCCGGCTTCACTTCATACAGCACTTCAAAACCGCCTTGCAAGTCAAGGCCCAGTTTGATGTTATGTACAATTCCTTGAATCGTCGGCCCCATCACTCCGGCGAACAAAAGCAGGAGCAGAAAAAAGGCGACGATGCGGCTTCGTTTTACCATTCTCCTTAAGATCCTCCTTCAACTTGCCTCGGCGCCGTCCGCCGCAGCGCCAAGCAAAACATTGGCCTCGCCTTCCATTATGAAACAGCAGCCGGCAAGTGTCAATTTTCCACTATAACAATTCCTTTAAAACCCGCTCCAACTCATCATCGCCGGCCGCCTGCTGCTTATACGAACGCATCGTCAAAAACATCATATACTCGCTCGGCGAAAGAGAGAAAATGTCGCTGACCAACTCATGCAGTTTTTTTTCCGCCGGCCGATGCTTCCACTTGCGGGAACATAAACATTCCCACAGCCCGTCCATCGTCACTTGCGTATAGCCGAGAAGACGAAACTCATCGCACTTCGACTCGAGCGCCGGCATGAGCTGTTCGCGCAGCTTCCGGTTTTCATCCATCCCCCATACCCCCTTGTATCCATTGCCGCCTGCCAATCTTGTCATGCTTGGCCATGGGCCTTGCATATATTGTATAAAAGACGGAGGCATTTGAGAAGGCAGGGGGAGAAAATGTCTAAATTTTTACAAGGTACGGTCATTTTAATCGCCGCTGGCTTTATTACGAAAATTCTCGGCTTCATCAACCGAATTGTCGTCGCCCGCATGATCGGCGATGAAGGAGTCGGGCTGTACATGATGGCCGTGCCGACGCTCGTTTTAGCGATTACCGCGACGCAGATCGGGCTGCCGGTCGCCATTTCCAAACTCGTCGCCGAAGCAGAGGCGGCCGGCGACCGGCAGCGGGTGAAACAAATTCTCGTCGTGTCGCTGGCCACCACCGGCGCGCTAAGCATCGTGCTTCTGCCGGCGTTGATCGCTGCTGCGCCATGGCTCTCCCGGACGATGTTCACCGACCCGCGCACGTACTATCCGCTTCTTGCCATCGCTCCAATTGTGCCGATCGTCGCCATCTCTTCGGTGCTGCGCGGCTACTTTCAAGGACGCCAGCAAATGAAACCGTACGCCTACTCGCTCTTGATGGAACAAATCGTCCGCATCAGCTTGATCGCTTTATGCACACAGCCGCTTTTGCCGTACGGCGTCGAGTATGCCGCCGCCGGCGCCATGGCGTCTTCCGTTCTCGGCGAGCTGGCAGCATTATTGTATTTGCTGTTTTTATTTAAGGTTAAAAAATCGATTCGCCTGCGGACAAAGTTTTTTCACTACGTTCAAGCCGGCAAAGAGACGTTCGTCCGCCTCATGCGCATTGCCTTGCCGACGGCCGGCAGCCGTTTGATCGGCTCGCTTTCTTGGTTTTTTGAGCCAATCGTCGTCGCCAACAGCTTGGCATTGGCCGGCATCGCCGCCTCCACTGCCACAAGGCAATACGGACAGCTTGTCGGCTACGCGCTGCCGTTGTTGACGTTGCCGTCGTTTATTACGTACGCGCTTTCGACCGCCCTGGTGCCGGCCATCAGCGAAGCCATGGCGCAACGCAAGCTGCTTTTGGTCGAATACCGGATCGCCCAGGCGATGCGCTTGTCGCTTGTCACCGGCGGCCTTTCCACCGTCGTTCTTTACTTGTTCGCCGAGCCGCTCATGCGCTGGATGTACGGCACAAGTGAAGCCGCGATCTTTATTCAAGTGATGGCGCCGTTTTTCTTATTGTATTATTTCCAAGGCCCGCTGCAGGCGGTCTTGCAAGGACTGGACTTGGCGAACGCCGCCATGACGAACAGCTTGATCGGAGCAGTGGTGAAGCTCGTGTGCATCTTCGTCCTTGCTTCCCGTCCAAGTTTGGGCATTATGGGCGCGGCGCTGGCGACTGCAGTCAGCACCGTTCTTGTGACGTTGCTTCACTTTGCCACGGTCGTCAAGGTGGTGTCTTTTTCCATCGATGCGCGCGAGTACATCAAAGCGCTTGGCGCCATCATCGCTGCGGGCGCAATCGGCTATGCGCTCTCCCGCCATCCGCTTTTGGCGGTGCCCGCACCGCTTTGGACGCTGCTTGCCATGGCCGCGACAGCCGCCCTATATGCCGCCTGCCTCGTTCTGTTCCGGCTCATCCGGCGCGAAGAGCTCGTCTACCTTCCGGGGCTGCACTGGCTGGCCGGCAAAAACAAGCGAAAATAAACGTCTAAACCTGTCCGGCGGTGAATATATTGTGGTAAAAAGCGTTTGGGCCAAGGAGGGATCGCGGTGTCACGGCTTGGCAGCGCACTGGTGTATGGAATCGCCACAGTTTTTGTGTTGGCGGCGCTCGTCAGCTTCATTTTTTCGTTGTTGCTCAAATGGACGGACATTCACGAATCGTTGCTCACCTGGATCGTGTTTGCCGCCTCGGTTGTCTCGCTGTTTATCGGCGGCGTTGTCGCCGGCGGAAAAAGCCAAGAAAAAGGATGGCTCGCCGGCGGGCTGACCGGCCTCTTATTTACGGCGATCATCTTTTTGTTTCAATTTCTTGGCATGGAAAAATCGTTTACCGTCGAACAATGGCTGTACCACCTTGCCTTTTTCGCCGCTGCTTCCTTAGGCGGCATCGTCGGGGTCAATTTGTCATCGTCGCGCTATGAACGGACGTAAAAACGACAAACCAGCGCAAAAGCAAAAGGTGTCCTCAAAGCAAACGGGACACCTTTTGTGATGGAGAGCGCGATGGTAAGAAACGAGATTGCGTCTCGCTCGCGCTTTTCACACCGCCGTTCAAATCGGCGCTCAAGCTTAGACGCCGATGGCCGCGCTTTCGCTACGCCTTGCTTTCCGCCACCACTTCTCTCACCGCGGAGCGGTCGAACGTCAGTCGCGTGCCGTCGCCGGCGCGAACGATGATTTTGTCCTCATCGACCGAGTCGATGATGCCGTGCAATCCACCGATCGTGATGATTTTATCGCCTTTTTTCAAATTCGCCTGCATTTGCTGGATGGCGCGTTGCCGTTTTTGTTGCGGGCGAATGAGCAAAAAGTAGAAAAGCACAAAAAACAGCACAATCGGCAACAAATTGGCGATCGCTGCGTTCATGCAATCCCCCTCCTTTCCGGTCGTCAAAAGTTTTTTGCATTCGGCTTGTTGAAGCCGTAGCATTCGAAAAATTCCTCACGGAAATCGGCGAGTCGATCTTCGCGGATCGCTTGTCTCACCTGCTCCATCAATTTTATCAAAAAATAGACGTTATGGTAAGACGTGAGGCGGATGCCAAATGTTTCATCACATTTGATGAGATGGCGGATGTACGCACGCGTATAGTTCCGGCACGTGTAGCAGTCGCAGTTCGGATCGAGCGGCGAGAAGTCGCGAGCGTACTGGGCATTTTTGATCACCACCCGTCCTTCGCTCGTCATCACCGTCCCGTTGCGGCCGATGCGCGTCGGCAATACGCAGTCGAACATGTCGATGCCGCGGATCGCCCCGTCGATGAGCGAATCCGGCGAACCGACGCCCATTAAATAGCGGGGCTTGTCCGCCGGCAGAAGCGGCGTCGTAAACTCAAGCACCCGATTCATGACCTCCTTCGGCTCGCCGACCGACAACCCGCCGACCGCATAGCCCGGGAAATCGAGCGACACTAAATCGCGGGCGCTTTGCCGGCGCAACTCCTCATACTCGCCGCCTTGGACGATGCCAAACAGCCCTTGCTCATTCGGGCGGCGGTGCGCCTTCAAGCAGCGCTCCGCCCAACGGCTCGTCCGCTCGATGGACTGTTTCATGTATTCATACGTCGCCGGATACGGCGGGCACTCATCAAACGCCATGATGATGTCGGCGCCAAGCGCATTTTGAATCTCGACTGCTTTTTCCGGCGATAAAAACAGCTTATCGCCGTTTAAATGGTTGCGGAAATAGACGCCTTCTTCCTCGATGCGGCGGAATTCACTGAGGCTGAACACTTGGAAGCCGCCGGAATCCGTCAAAATGCCTCGATCCCAATTCATAAACGCATGCAACCCGCCCGCTTCCGCGACAATGTCATGCCCCGGGCGCAGCCAAAGATGATAGGTGTTGCTTAAAATGACGCCGGCCCCCATTGTCTTCAGCTCTTCCGGCGACAGCGTCTTGACCGTGGCGAGCGTCCCAACCGGCATAAACATCGGCGTTTCAAACGAGCCGTGCGGCGTATGGAGGATGCCAAGGCGCGCGCCCGTCTGCCGGCACGTTTTGATCAGTTCAAAGCGAATCGGTGTCGTCAACGTGCTCGTCTCCTTTCTCAAATGATGAGCATCGCATCACCGAAGCTGAAAAAGCGGTATCGCTCTTTGACCGCTACTTGATACGCGTGCAAAATATTTTCGCGCCCGGCGAGCGCACTCACGAGCATGATGAGCGTCGATTTCGGCAGGTGGAAGTTCGTCACCAGCCCATCAATCCCTTTGAACTCATAGCCCGGATAGATGAAAATGTCGGTCCAGCCGCTTTCTGCAACAAATCGGCCGTTATGTTTGCCGGCGATCGTCTCGAGCGTCCGTGTCGACGTCGTGCCGACGGCGATGATGCGGCCGCCCTGCTCCCGGACGCGGTTTAACGTCTCAGCCGTTTCCTCGCTCATTTGATAAAATTCGGCGTGCATATCGTGCTTCTCGACTTCGTCCACTTGCACTGGCCGAAACGTGCCAAGCCCGACATGAAGGGTGATGAAGACGATATGCACCCCTTTTTCGCGAATGGCGTCAAGCAGCTCTTCGGTGAAATGCAAACCGGCGGTTGGCGCCGCTGCCGAACCAATTTCACGGGCGTACACCGTCTGATACCGTTCCGGGTCGTCAAGCTTTTCTTTAATGTACGGGGGCAGCGGCATCTCCCCAAGTTCGGCCAATACTTCATAAAACAGGCCGTCATACGAAAACTCAAGCACTCGCCCGCCGTGTTCCAGCGTATCGAGGCAGACGGCTTCAAGCTTCCCCTCGCCAAAGGTGAGTTTCGTTCCTGGCTTGACTCGTTTTCCCGGCTTGACGAGCGTCTCCCAACGGTCGCCGTCCAATTGCTTTAACAGCAGCACTTCGACCGTTCCGCCCGTTTCCTCTTTTTCGCCGTAAAGCCGCGCCGGCATGACGCGCGTATCGTTTAAAACGAGGCAGTCGCCCGGATTCAAGTACGAAATAATGTTGCGAAACGTTTCATGGCGAATGGCGCCCGTTCGTTTATCGAGCACCATGAGCCTTGATGCCGCCCGGTCTGGAAGCGGCGTTTGCGCAATCAACTCTTCCGGCAAATGAAAATCAAACAAATCGACTTTCATGCAGTTCTCCTTCCTTCAGCGAAATCGTCCGAGCACGTAAAAAATCAACGATAACACAACGCTCAGCAAGATGGATGTCACAACGGGAAAATAAAACGTCATATTCCCTTTGCGGATGACGATATCCCCCGGCAAGCGGCCGAGTTTGACAAACTGCATGACAAACCCGACCATGATGAGCACAACGCCGATCGTCATGATCAACTTTGGCAAGCTGTTCACCGCTTCGGAACCTCCATTCCTAAATGGGTGTACGCAGCCGGCGTGACGACGCGCCCGCGCGGCGTACGCTGCAAGAGACCGATCTGCATCAAGTACGGCTCATACACTTCTTCAATCGTTTGTGCTTCTTCGCCGATGACGGCCGCCAGCGTTTCGAGCCCGACCGGGCCGCCGGCGAATTTTTCAATCATCGCTGAAAGCAGCTTATGGTCGATTTGGTCGAGCCCGAGCCGGTCGACTTGCAGCCGCTCGAGCGCCTCGACAGCAAGCGGCAGCGTAATTCCCCCCTCTCCGCGCACTTGCGCAAAATCGCGGACGCGCCGCAGCAAACGGTTGGCGATGCGCGGCGTGCCGCGCGCCCGACGGGCAAGCTCAAGCGCCGCTTCGCGCTCGATGCCGATTTGCAAGATGGCCGCCGCCCGCTCAATGATTTGGGCGAGTTGGTCGACGTGATAGTATTCGAGCCGGCTGATGACACCAAACCGGTCGCGAAGCGGCGCCGACAGCGCCCCGGCTCTCGTCGTCGCCCCGACGAGCGTAAATGGCGGCAAGTCGAGGCGAAGCGTGCGCGCATCCGGCCCTTTGCCAATCGCGATATCTAAGCAATAATCTTCCATCGCCGGATAGAGCACCTCTTCCACCGCCCGCGGCAGCCGGTGGATCTCATCAATAAAGAGCACATCCCCCGGCTCAAGCGAAGTGAGAAGCGCCGCCAAATCTCCCGGCCGCTCGAGCGCCGGTCCAGATGTCGCTCGCAGCTTGACGCCCATTTCATTGGCGATGATCACGGCGAGCGTCGTTTTCCCAAGCCCCGGCGGTCCGTACAGCAGCACATGGTCGAGCGTCTCTTCGCGGAGCTTGGCCGCTTCAATGAACACTTTTAAGTTTTCTTTGATCTTATCTTGCCCGATATATTCATGCAAATATTGCGGGCGCAAACTCGGTTCAAGCGCAGTTTCTTCCCCTAAGACCTCCCCGGATACAAGCCGTTCCTCCACCGTCATTCCTCCCTTTGGCCGCTGTTTATCCCAAAAGCAGCGCCAGCGCCCGCTTCACATACTGTTCCGTCGACATCGCTTCTTCGCGGAGCGCCGGAATGATTTTCTCGATCTCCCGTTCAGCGTAGCCGAGCGCCTTGAGCGCCGCCACCGCCTCGGCGAGCGCACCGGAAAGCGGTGCGGCCGAACGTGCAGCCGCCGGCGCCGCAAGCGCCCCGAGCTTCCCTTTTAAATCCAAAATCATTTGCCGGGCCGTCTTTTTGCCCACGCCTGGAAACTTGCATAAAAACGCCTCGTTTTCTTCCTCG
>NZ_LDPD01000023.1:472195-475182 GCF_001026865.1 Geobacillus sp. ZGt-1
ACGCCTCGTTTTCTTCCTCGATGGCCCGCGCCAGTTCATCCGGACGCCCGGCCGCCAAAATGGCGAGGCCGCCTTTCGGCCCGATGCCCGACACTTGCAGCAGCTTGGCGAACAAGTTGCGCTCCTCGCGCGTTGGGAACCCGTACAAGGCGTGCACACCTTCGCGTACATATTCGTATGTATAGACGGTCACCGCCGCCTCGCGGCTTTCCTGAAACGCAAACGGGTTCGGCGTAAAGATCTCGTAGCCGATGCCGTTATGGTCGATGACGATATATTCCGGGCAGACGTAATCGACATACCCACGGATAAACTCGATCAATGGATGCTCCTCTCCTTTTTTCGTCCTTTCATTGTATCATATGATTTCATTATAGCAAAAAGAAATCCCGCGATGCGCTTTGCACCACGGGCTTTCGCTTGGTTTATTGGACGACCGCAAAATGGCGGTACATTTCGATCACTTGTTCATACCGCTCTTTCGAGAGGACGCGAATTCCTTTCTTCAGCTTTTCTTGCTGACGGCTTTCGAGCTTTTGCACGTCGATTTGGAAAAACGACTGGATGATTTCGCTCGACCGGCCCGGTTTGCCGTTGAAGATAGACAACGTGCCATCGTCCGTAATTCCGAAGTAGCCGTTTGTTTTTAACAACGGCGAAATGTCGTTGATTGTTTTGCGAAACACGATCGTCTGATCATCGAGCGTCACGAGTTGCCAACCGCGATATTTTTTCCATATTTCTGTCATCGAATCGACGGTTTCGGTGACTTTCTCTTCGCTCATCTCTCCGTCCAAGTATTGCCGCTCGAGCACAATCGTCATCTTAACCGGTGCGGCGGAGGCCGAATGAACCGGCAACACGATGGCGGCGATCCACAGTATGAGGGAAAGAATTCGCATCGTTTGTTCCTCTCTTCTCGGATGATGGTTCCTTTACGCCACTAGTTTCACCAGCGGACGCCATTTTATTCCTTGATCCATCAGCTTTTTTGCCAAGCAAGCTGCCGCCGATCCAAAAAGTGGGGCGGGGATTCGAGCCAACGGCGCTCGATCATCATATTCCATTATGTTCCACGACCTTCGAACGTATGTACAAAAAAAATCCGCCGGCTTCGCCGACGGACGTCGCTACTCCTCAAGCACCGATTCGTCCAAATTATGGTACACTTCTTGGACGTCATCATCATCTTCAAGCGTATCGATCAACTTCAGCATTTTTTTCAAATCGTCGCCCTCAAGCGTCGTATACGTTTGCGGAATCATCGTAATTTCCGCGCTGGCAAACGTGAATCCTTGCTGTTCCAGCTCGTCTTTCACCGTTTCAAACGATTCGGGCGCTGTATAAATTTCGAACGATTCGTCCGTTGTTTCCATCTCCTCGGCGCCCGCTTCAATGGCCAACAGCAGCAATTCATCCTCATCAACGTTGTGCTGTTCGCGGTCAATCACGAGCAGCCCTTTGCGCTCGAACAAATAGGAGACGCAGCCCGTTTCCCCTAAATTGCCGCCGTTTTTCGAAAACGCCGCACGCACGTTGGCGGCGGTGCGGTTTTTATTATCCGTCAGGCAAACGACCATGACGGCAACGCCGCCTGGTCCATATCCTTCGTAGCGAATTTCCTCATAGTTGGTATGTTCTTGGGTTCCAGTTGCTTTTTTAATCGCCCGTTCAATGTTTTCGCTCGGCATGTTGGCCGCTTTCGCCTTCTCAATGACAAGGCGCAGGCTCGGATTGGACGCTGGATCGCCTCCGCCGCTTTTGGCGGCCACATAAATTTCCTTCGCCAGTTTCATGAACAGTTTGCCGCGTTTGGCATCTTGAGCATTTTTCCGCCGTTGGATATTTTTCCACTTCGAATGTCCAGCCATCGACAGTTCTCCTCTCATCGCAACGGAATGTTCCGACTATTACTATAGCAAAAAACGCGGAAATTGTCAGCCAAGCTCCAGCGAAGGAGCAGCCATGAAAAAAGGCGCCCCGCTTTTTGGGGACGCCTTTTTCGTTTGTCACCGAGTGTTTTCCGGCCGTTCTTGAATCGTGCCATCGATAAAAATGGTGCGCAAATCACGGCGGATTTCTTCCATATTGATTGGAGTCCCGCGTCGAAGCGCGTTGTCAATCGTGCGAATGCGGTGGTACATGCTCGGATTCGAGGTGACGCGCACCCGCTTGCCGTCCGCGTACGGAGCGACCGCTTGCTCGACACGCTTCTCAAGCCGCTTGGGATGGCGGGCGTCTGTGGCAATCGCGATGAGCGCCTGATCGCCATACACAACCGCGCGGGCATCGTCGACTCCGTTCACCGCTGCGGCGCGGCGGGAGAGCTTCTCAGCCAAACCGCCGGCATAGCTTCGGTAGTACGACGGGTGCGGATCGACGTTTAGCGAGTGCAAATGCCCATGGTAGTTGTAATCACTGTCACCGAAATCGACGTCGGGCGGAAGAGCCGGAACGTCCGTGTCAAACCGGGTCGCTGCTGGTCCTCCGAGGCGGCCGCCGTCCGTCAAATAATCGGTGACCGGACCGCGGCGCGCCCATATATAACGGTTGTCATAATTGAGCGCATTCGTCCCGTATCGGCCATAGCGGAAATCGTCGCCTCGCTCCGTCGAGTAAAAACCGATCGGTCTCGCCGCATCATGATAACGCTGCGCCCCTTCCTCATTCGCCCGGTAGTTGGTGCATGAGGCGAGCAATCCGGCGACCGACAACGCGCCGATCCATCTGACCGCGTATCTCAATGGAAAACCCCCCTTGGTTTCCTTCGCCCAAGGCTGGCATGAAGCCAGCCTTACGTTTAGCTTGCGGCAAACGCGGGGGGTTTATCGCTGTCAGTTCAACCCAACGAGATGACAGCTAAAACTTCGGCGGCGCAATCGCCAACTGCCGTTTATGATGCGAACGTTCATGAAGCCGTTCAATAATTTTCCGATCGCGTTCTGGAATATCTTCCCCTTTTAAATATTTATCGATCATTTCATACG
>NZ_LDPD01000023.1:475206-477705 GCF_001026865.1 Geobacillus sp. ZGt-1
TCTGCCCTTCCCACAGTCCGGCGCTTGGAGCTTTCTTGATAATTTCTTCCGGGACGCCGAGCAGACGGCCCATTTCGCGCACTTCGCCTTTTGTAAAGTGAATGAGCGGCACTAAATCGACTCCACCGTCACCGTATTTCGTAAAGTAGCCCGTATGCCATTCGGCAGCGTTGTCCGTACCGACGACGAGATAGCCGTAATTGTTGGCGACCGCATACAACGTCGTCATGCGCAAACGCGCCCTTGTATTCGCATCGCCGAGGCGCGCGCGCTCTTCGCTCCATTCCCCGATGGCTTTCAGCTCGGCCTCGACCGCGCCAAACAACGTCCGGTGCGCCTCGGTCAAATCGATGACCAAATGCCGGATGCCGCAGCTTTTCACCACTTTCAGCGCATCTTCCATATCTTTCGGATTGCTTTTGCAAGGCATAATCAGCCCCAGCGAATCGTCCGGAAAGGCACGCTTAATCAAATGGGCGACAACCGCCGAGTCGATGCCGCCGCTGATGCCGACGACCGCCCCGTTTAAACCGGCTGATGAGACTTGGTCACGCAACCATTGCACGAGTTTGTCAATTTTTTCTTGCATCCGCCCTCGACTCCTTTTCCAAAGATTCCATTTCTCATTGTAGCATAGCATAAAGGCGGCGGACAAACCGTTCTCTCCGCTTGCGGTCAAACACAAGAGGGCGGCGGCGCGCGGCGGCTGACCGCCATTCGCGAAACACATCAGCCGGAAATAAGAGCGCATGCAAAAACCAGCGTTTTTCCAACCAACGGCGAAGCGGAGCGAAACGGGCGAGTGTTGAATATGACCAACCGATATACGGCAAGAGGCGATTGGCGTATTGGCAATAGTCAAGCCCGGGCGAGGCAAGAGCGGCCGCGTCATAGTCGATGAGGTACATCTGGCCGGTTGTGGTGCGCAAAAAATTATGGGAGGCGACATCACCATGAATGATGGCAGCAGAATCCGCCGTCAACTCTGGAGCATGCTCGCGACACGTTGATAGACAGTAATCCGCCCAGCGCAGCGTAAATAAAATGTCTTCTTTGTCCATGATCGTTTCAACAACAGGCAAATGTCGGCAAAACTCCTCATAGCGGCGCCGCCATTTGTCATACAGCTGCGCACGCGGCAGCCCCATCGCCTCCTGCTTGCTGCTGGCGATGTTTGCCGTTATGGTATGGTAACGTTCGAGCAAATGAAGTCCGTCAGCGGCGTCAGCCCAAGCGGCAAACGAGATTGGACGCGCTCCGGCTACATATTCCGTCAGCAGCCAATAGCATCCGCCGGCTTCAACCACTCCTCCGCGCCCGATCGGCATAGGGGCCGGCGCGGCGGAAAAACCGGTCTTCCTTAATGCGGCAAGAAGCCAGGCGTGCCGCGCGGCCGCAACAGGAAAGCGATACGCTTTGGCGACAAACATTCCTTGCCGGGCGGCAATGGCTAAGACATGCGGTTTCAATGCCACAACTTGTTGAATAACAAGCCGATATTGGCGGTCAAGAAGAAAAAAGAGACGGCCGGCGGCGTCTCTTTTCACTTGGTTATTGTTCCTCGCCATGCCCGCTCTCCTCATCCGGCGGTTCGCTAAACAAACGGGGGCCGGCGACCGGCGGGGCGGATGATGGCGGGTAGGATGGCGGCGAGTATCCCGCTGGACTTGTCGGATAAACGACGCCTGGCCACGGAAGCGGCGGCGCTGACTGCGGCGCATATCCGTATGGAGCCGGCAGGGCGTACCCTCCATAATAGTACGGGGGCGGCGCATAGGCCGGTGCATACCCAAAAGGCGGATAGCCGACAGGCGAGGGGTGCGCCGCAGGCGGCGCATAAACTGGCGTTGCAGCGCCGGGCGGCGGGAGAACGCCCCCTGCGGACGGGACAAACGGGGCGGCAACCCCAGGCCCAGAAAACGGCGGCTCTAATGATTCACTGCTGCTTTCGTGAATGCCGGGAAACGGCGCCGAACCGTTTTCCGGACTTTCACCGCTTTTCCCAACGGCCGACGGCGCAGACGATGGCGGATAGGACGTCGGCATGATCGGCAGCGGCGGCGCGTAAAAACCGCTCCCCGGCCAAACTGGCGGCACTGGCGTACATCCTTGGTCAGTGCCAAATATTGGGATCGTCGGCGGGGCGACAGGAACGTATGGAATGTTCGGCAGCGGCGGCGCGTCTTCGCTCTCAGCCGCCGGTTCCCCTTTCCATTCAGCTGGGCTTTCATTGTCCTCCTCTTTCATCATGTTGGGCAAAATATTGCTCGGCTTCGGCGGAATCGGCGGCACGTTGGCCAGCGATTGAGCGAACGAAAGTTGAGGAGGCGGGGCCACCGGCGGAATCGTATGCACAAGCGGCGGCACAGAGGCGCCTTTCGCTTTTGCCCCTTCTTTTGCCTCCGCTTTCGGCGTTTTTGGTGCTTCTTGTGCCGTTGCTTTTGGCGCTTTTTTCTCGACAGCCTTTGGCGTTTCGTTCATCGCCGCTTTCGGCGCCTC
>NZ_LDPD01000023.1:477719-488758 GCF_001026865.1 Geobacillus sp. ZGt-1
TTGGCGCTTCATTGATGGGCGCATTCGGCGTTTCGTTCACCGGTACGTTCGGCGCTTCATTCACCACTGCTTTTGGTGCCGCTTTTGGCGCTTCCTTCTCGACGGCCTTTGGCGCTTCATTGATGGGCACATTTGGCGTTTCATTCACTGATACATTTGGCATTTCGTTCACCGGCACGTTTGGCGCTTCATTCACTGGCACATTCTCCGGCGCTTTCGGTGTTTCCTTTACGACTGCTTTGGGCGTTTTCTTTACCACTGCTTTCGGCGCCTCNCCCGCCGGTTCGTTTACCGCTGCCTCGCCTTCCGGAGCAGGGGCGACAGCAGTGTCAAGCTCGGTATCAATGTGGAATGAGACGAACGGTTTCGCCTCCGCGTACGGGTGCTCTTTTACGTGCATTTTTTTGGGTGACACAAGCGCCTTCGTCTCTTTTTTGACCGGCACCCCTGCTGTCGGCACTTTGATTTTCATTCCAGGCATAATCATATTCGGGTCGCTCAAATGCCCATTTATTTTTTTCAATTGTTCAAAATCCACTCCATATTTTTGGGCGATTTTCCAAAGGGTGTCGCCCTTTTGGACAATATGGATTTTCACTCCATTCCCCTCCTAAACCGAGACTGTTTACGCTCGATCGAACCGATGCTTGTTTCCCGTTATCGTCTTTCAACACAATGTATGACGATGATCGTTGATTTATGATAAAAAAATCCCTGACCGAACGAGGATCCCTCCTCGTCAAGCCAGGGAAAAAGCTAGGCAAGCGAAAGCATGCGGTCGAGCGCCTCTTTTGCCTCTGCGGCGATGTCTTTCGGAACGGTGATGCGATTGACGATCGCTCCTTGCTCAAGCGATTCGAGCGCCCAGACGAAATGCGGCAAATCAATTCGATTCATCGTTAAACACGGGCACATATATGGATTGAGAGAAACAATTTCTTTGTCTGGATGTTCATGCTTCAGCCGGTTCACCAAATTCATTTCCGTTCCAATCGCCCACTGGGTGCCGGGTGGAGCATTGCGGATCGTTTCAATAATGTATTTTGTCGAACCGGCGTAGTCTGCTTGCTGGACGACCTCCCAGCTGCATTCCGGATGGACGATGACATGGATTCCCGGCTTCATCCGTCGAATATGCTCGATTTGTCGCACGGTGAAGTTTTCATGCACGGAGCAATGTCCTTTCCAAAGAATGACTTTCACCTTGTCGAGATCGTCCGCCCCTTGGAGCGTCTCCTCATGCGGATCCCACACCGCCATCTCGTCAAGACGGATGCCGAGCGCATAGGCCGTATTTCTCCCTAAATGCTGATCCGGCAAAAAGAAAATCCGTTCATTCCGTGAAAACGCCCAAGCCATCATCTTTTTCGCGTTCGACGAGGTGACGGTCGCTCCGCCATGGCGGCCGACAAACGCTTTAATCGCCGCGGTCGAATTGACGTACACAAGCGGCACGATCGTCTCGCCAAACCGCTCAATAAGCGCCGCCCATGCCCGCTCGACTTGAAAAATATCGGCCATATCGGCCATTGAACAGCCGGCGCGCAAGTCCGGCAAAATGACCGTTTGGTCGTCGCTCGTTAAAATATCGGCGGTTTCCGCCATAAAATGGACGCCGCAAAACACAATATATTCGGCTTCGCTGTTCTTTGCCGCGAGCTGGGCAAGCTGAAGCGAATCGCCGGTCGCATCGGCGAACTGAATGACCTCATCCTTTTGGTAGTGATGACCCGGGATGAAAAGGCGCCGGCCGAACCGTTCTTTCACCGCGCGGGCGCGTGCTTCGAGCTCGCTTCGTTCCATCGTTTTATACCGTTTGGGCATCTCATCCAGCCGTTTCAACTGTTCAAGGACGTTCACGGTTCTCCCCTCCATTATCGCAAATTGAAACTCATATCGAGCGCCGGGGCGGAATGGGTTAAACATCCGAGCGAAATGTAGTCGACTCCGGTCGCGCCGTACGCCGCCACATTGGCGAGCGTAATTCCCCCCGACGCTTCCGTGATGATCGGCTTTGGCACAAGCCGGACGAACGCCCGCACCTCATCCGGCGTCCGGTTGTCAAACATAATGACATCCACCCCGGCCTCGACCGCCTCGAGCACTTCGTCTTCCGTTTCGGTCTCTACTTCGATTTTCACCATATGCCCAAGCCGCTCCCGCACCGTTTTGACGGCGCGGGCGATCGATCCGCAAAAGGCGATATGGTTGTCTTTAATCATGACACCGTCGTACAAGCCAAAGCGGTGATTGTAGCCGCCGCCGCATGTGACGGCATATTTTTCAAGCATGCGCAGCCCCGGCGTCGTTTTCCGCGTGTCGCAAATGCGTGTGGAGCTATTGCCAAGCAAGTCAACGGCCTGTCGCGTCACGGTGGCAATGCCGCTTAACCGCTGCAGCAAGTTTAAAATGACGCGCTCACCGGACAACAGCGGCCCGACCGGTCCGGATGCGACGGCGATCGTTTCGCCGGCTTGGACCCGTTCGCCGTCCTGTTTCATGATGGTTACTTCGACGCGCGGATCCAGCAGCTGATAGCCCGCCGCAATAATGCCGACGCCGGCCACCACCCCGTCCGCTTTGGCCATAAACATGCCTGATGCCCGTTCATGAGCCGGAAAAATCGTCTCGCTCGTCACATCGCCGTCGCCAATATCTTCAAGAAAAAACTGTCGCAACAGTTGTTCGAGCTTCAACCGGTTCATCTTTCATCCCTCCGTTTTCTTTGCCGCTTTACCTCCCAGCCCCAAGGCGGGCCCACTCTTCTTTCGTCCGCACGAGGCGCCGCCCCCGCCACTCCGGGCGTTCACGCGGAAAATCGCTCCGGTAATGGCCGCCGCGGCTTTCCGTGCGCCCAAGCGCTGATGAAGCGACAAGCCAGCCCACTAGCAACATATATCCTGTTTCAATCTCCTCTGCCGACAATCGTTCAAGGTCGCCATCCAGCCAATCCGGCAACGAAAACTGTTCCAACCAGTCGACCGCTTCGCGAAGCCGATCGCCGTTGCGGACGATGCCGACAAACGTTGACAGCTGTTCGCGGAGCAACGCCCGCTCTGGCAGCCGTGGTACAATCAAACGACGCGGGCTGGATGAATCCGCTCGGTGCACCGTTTCCGGCCACGCCGCTTGACGGCGGATGGCGCAGGCCGCACGGAATCCAAAGACAATCGCTTCAAGCAACGAGTTGCTCGCGAGCCGGTTGGCGCCGTGCACACCGGTGCACGCCGCTTCCCCGACGGCGTACAAGCCCGGAACCGTCGTCTGCCCCCACTCGTTGACGACAACGCCGCCCATTAAAAAATGGGCGCCCGGCGCGACAGGAAGGCGGCCGGCTTCAAGGTCGACGCCATAGGCCTCACATAGCGCGGCGATCGTCGGAAAGCGGCGGCGGAAGTGGGACACGCGGGAAATATTCAAATAGACGCGGCCGCCGCGATCGAGTTCCGCCGCGATCGCTCGGGCGACGATGTCGCGCGGAGCGAGATCGCGAAGCGGATGGACGCCGTCCATCAGCGGTCTTCCATCTTCCGCCTCAAGCACCGCCCCTTCGCCGCGCACCGCTTCCGAGACGAGCCCGACCGCTTTTCCGCCGGCAACGAGCATCGTCGGATGAAATTGGATAAACTCCATATCCGCCACCGCCGCACCGGCGCGGTACGCCATGGCAATGCCGTCGCCAGTCGCCGTCCGCGCATTGGAAGTGAACGTATACAATCCGGCGCATCCACCGGTCGCCAACACGACGGCCGACGCCGGCCAAATGGACACCGAACCGTCTTCCCGCTTCGTTTTCACCCCGACGCAACGCCCCTCTTCCACAAGCAAATCAATCACCTGCTCGCCTTCTTCCATCCATACGCGTCCCTCGAGCCGCTCAAGCAAAAACGAAACGAGTGCTTTGCCCGTTTGATCGCCGCCGGCGTGCAAAATCCGGCGGTGGCTATGCCCGCCTTCAAGGCCGAAACAAAACCGGCCGCGTTCGTCCCGATCAAACGCCATGCCGGCGTTGATCCATTCTTGCAGCCGCCTCGGCCCTTCGCGGACGAGCCGTTCGACCATTCGTTCATCGTTATGAAAGCAGCCGGCGACCATCGTATCGCGGAAATGAGCGCGCCAATCGTCGCTCTCTGCCAGCGCCGCGGCCACCCCTCCTTGCGCCCGCCATGAATTGCTGTCGGTGCAACGTTTTTTCGTGAATATCATCACATGGTCGAGCTCAGATAAATGATACGCGACCGTTAACGCCGCCAGCCCGCTTCCGACGATAATCACGCCACCTTCCTTCACTCTCGGACGCCCCTTTCTTTTCACCTGTCTTGACATCTATATTTACACATATTTAAACTAATGGCAAGAGGTTTGGCGAAAAAAATGATGCAAAGGCGGGGGAATATGATTTATTTGGATTACGCGGCAACGACGCCAATGTGCCAAGAGGCGATCGCCGCTTACGCTGAAGCGGCGTCCGTTTACTTTGGCAACGAAAGCAGCTTGCATGACATCGGAACGAAAGCGAAACAACTGCTTGCCTTATGCCGACGCGAACTCGCCGCCATGATTAACGGAGAAGCGGAAGGGATCTATTTCACAAGCGGCGGAACGGAAGCGAACTTGCTCGCGATCCGTTCGCTAGCTGCCGCCTACCGGCATAAGGGAAACCACCTGATCACGACCGAAATCGAGCATGCCTCGCTCCATCACCTGTTCAAACAGCTGGAAACAGAAGGATATACGGTCACGTATTTGCCCGTCGACCGATTCGGGCGCATTCGACTTGCCGATTTGGAGCGGGCGATCACGCCGAAGACGATCCTTGCTTCCATCCAGCACGCCAACTCGGAAATCGGCACGATTCAGCCGCTTGCCGACATCGGCCGCCTCCTGCGGGCGCACGGCGTCCTTTTTCATAGCGACTGCGTGCAAACTTTTGCTAAAATACAGCTAGATGTTCAAGAGATAGGACTAGACAGCCTATCCGTTTCCGCCCATAAAGTGTACGGTCCCAAAGGGGTCGGCGCTGTGTACATCAACCCGCGCCGGCATTGGAAGCCGGTATTCCCGGGAGCGACGCACGAATCAGGCTTTCGGCCGGGAACGGTCAACGTACCGGGTATTGCCGCCTTCATTACGGCCGCGCAGCAGCTCCATCGACGAATGGCGGACGAACAGTCGCGTTTGGAACGACTGCGGAATCGGTTGCTTCACGCCATCGCCGCCAAACAGCTGCCGGTGACGGTGGAAGGCCATCCCGATTTCCGTCTTGCCCATATTATCGGTTTGTCCGTCGCTGGGTACGAAGGGCAGCTTGTGATGCTTGAATGCAACCGCGCCGGCATCGCCATTTCCACCGGCAGCGCCTGCCAAGTCGGGCTGCAAGCGCCGTCGCGGACGATGCTCGCCGTCGGGAAAACGCCTGAAGAAGCGAAGCAATTCATCCGCATCTCATTGGGCGCGGCCACGACCGAAGCGGAGATCGACCAGTTCGTTTCCACATTGGAGCGACTTACATCGGCATGAAAGGAGGAATGGCAGGTGAAAGAGGAAAAGAAAATTTTAGGGGAAAGGCGGCGCCAGCTCATTTTGCAATGGTTGAAAGAAAGCGAAGCGCCGCTCACGGGGGCTGAGCTGGCAGCGAAAACGAACGTCAGCCGCCAAGTGATCGTCCAAGACATTTCACTGTTAAAGGCGCGCAACGAACCAATCATCGCCACAAGCCAAGGCTATTTGTATTTAAAGCCGGCTGAACCGGCCAAAACGTACACGAGGACGATCGCCTGCTTCCATACGCCAGAACAGACGAAAGAAGAGTTGTATTTGCTCGTGGATTGCGGCGTGACGGTCAAGGACGTCAAAATCGAGCATCCGGTCTACGGCGATTTAACCGCCTCGATCATGGTGAGCAACCGCCTGGAAGTCGACCAATTCATCGCCAAAATCGAGGCGACAAAATCGTCGTATTTGTTGCAGCTGACGGACGGAACCCATTTGCATACGCTGGAAGCCGATTCACCAGTGAAGCTTGACGCCGCCTGCCGCGCCTTGAAACAGGCTGGATTTCTGATCGAAGCGTGAACGGATCGCCTTGCGCTCGTCCGTCATTCCCTCTTCGCAAATGCCGTACGTCAGGACGCTGGATAAAGAGAAAATGCGGACGGCTATGACCCATCCGCATTTTTTCGTCTTCGTCAAGCAAAATAATATGGATAGCTGCCCAACAGCTGCACTGTGCAGCCGAGCGCCTCAATTTCCGCGATCGCCCCCGGGATGAGGACGTCATCCATCGGCGCGTCGATGTCAATAATAAAGAAATAATTTCCAAGGCCCGTTTTCGCTGGGCGCGATTCGATTTTCGTCAAGTTGAGCCGCCGCCAGGCAAACGCTGATAACACTTGATGGAGTGCGCCCGGACGGTCTTGCGGCAGCATGACGACCACGGTCGTCTTGTCGCCAGCATAAAGAGGCGAAGCAGGCGAAAGCGGCTCTTTGCGCCGGCTGACGACAATAAAGCGCGTATGGTTGTAATCGTAATCGTGGACGTTTTCCTGCACGATCACTAGCCCGTATTTTTCCGCCGCCAGCCGGTTGGCGATCGCCGCCGCCGGCAAGTGCGGATGCTCGCTCACAAATTTCGCGGCGGCGCTCGTTGACGTCATCGGCACTTGCTTCGCCCCTTTCAGCACCGTATGCAAAAACTTCCGGCATTGGGCAATGGCGTGCGAGTGGGAATACACTTCTTTCACTTCGCGCCAATGAGGGGTGAAATATGGGTGCACCATCAAATGTTGCTCGATCGGCACAACGATTTCGCCGATGATCGGCAACGGCTGTTCGTGAATTAAATAGTCGAGTGTCAAATTGACCGATCCTTCCAAGGCGTTCTCGAGCGGCACCACGGCCGCTTCAATCTCTCCGGCCGCCGCGGCGTCAATGCAATCGGGAATCGTGTCATACGGCTCCCGCGGCTGCGACGGAAAAAGAAGAGCAGCCGCCGCTTCGGTGAACGTCGCCTTCGGTCCTAAATAACCGATTTTCATCTCGTTTGCCTCTCCCTTGCTTTAATACACTCCCGAACCGACAATTTCCACTTTTTCGACAAATTCGAGCTGTTTGAGCTTAGCGAGGAGCTCATCAATCTCCTCGTTCATATCGTTTGTGCTGACCGACAGCGTCACGTTCGCCCTCCCTTGAAGCGGAATCGTTTGATGGATGGTCAGCACGTTGCAGCCGGCCGCCGCCACAACGCCAAGCAGCTGTGACAACGTTCCGGAGCGGTCTTCTAAATGGAAAAAGAGCGTGACGATGTTTTCTTTCGTCACCGCTTGGAACGGAAAAATGGCATCGCGGTATTTGTAAAACACACCGCGGCTGATGTTGGCGAGCTGCGCCGCCTCGGCGACCGAGGCGGCTTTTTTCCGCTCAAGCAGCTGTTTAGCGAGCACGACTTTCTTCATCGCTTCCGGCAGGACGTCTTCGCGCACCAAATAAAATTTTTTCTCCACCGCACCTTCCCCCGCTCTATTCATCCCAGTCGTCGACAAACTCGAACTCGTAATCAAGCAACCGGATCGTGTCTCCGTCTTTCGCGCCGCGCTCGCGCAGCGCATCATCCACCCCCATCGCCTTAAGCTGGCGGGCGAAGCGGCGCACCGATTCTTCGCGCGAGAAATCCGTCATCTTAAACAACTTTTCAATTTTGTCGCCCGCCAAAATGAATGCTCCGTCGCTGGCGCGGGTGATCGTAAACGGCGGCTCCTCTTTTTCATATTTGTACACGACGCGCTGCACGGCCGGATCTTCCCGTTCATGAAGCGGGAATTCCGGCGTCGTTTCCAACAGGTCGGCGATGGCAAACAACAGCTCGCGCACTCCTTGTCTTGTCGCTGCAGAAATCGGAAAGACCGGCACCGCATCGCCGACTTTCTCTTTGAAGCGGCGCAAATTTTCTTCGGCGTTCGGCATGTCCATTTTATTGGCGGCAACAATTTGCGGCCGCTCGGTCAAGCGCAAATTGTACTGTTTCAGCTCTTCGTTGATGACGAGATAATCGTTGTACGGATCGCGCCCTTCGACCGCCGCCATGTCGATGACATGGACGATGACACGCGTCCGTTCAATATGGCGCAAAAACTGATGCCCGAGCCCGACCCCTTGATGGGCCCCTTCAATCAATCCCGGCAAGTCGGCCATCACAAAACTGCGCCCGTCTTCCGTTTCGACAACGCCCAAGTTCGGAACGAGCGTCGTAAAATGGTACTCGGCGATTTTCGGACGGGCTGCGGAGACAACCGACAGCAGCGTCGATTTGCCGACGCTTGGAAACCCGACCAGCCCGACGTCAGCGAGAAGCTTCAGCTCTAAAATGATGTTGCGCTCTTCGCCCGGTTCGCCGTTTTCCGCAATTTCCGGCGCTGGGTTGGACGCCGTCGCAAATCGGGTGTTGCCGCGCCCGCCGCGCCCGCCTTTGGCGACGACAAACCGCTGCCCCGCCTCGGTCAAATCGGCGAGCACTTCGTTCGTATCCGCATCGATGACAACGGTGCCTGGCGGCACTTTGACAATCAAGTCTTCCGCATTTTTGCCATGCTGGTTTTTCGACATGCCGTTTTCGCCGCGCGGCGCTTTAAAATGGCGCTGGTAGCGGAAATCCATCAACGTCCGCAGCCCTTCATCAACGACAAAGACGACATCGCCGCCTTTGCCGCCGTCTCCGCCGGCCGGCCCGCCTTTTGGGACGTATTTTTCCCGGCGGAACGCGACCATGCCGTTGCCGCCGTCCCCGCCTTTCACATAAATTTTCACCTGATCAACAAACATGGCTGTTCCTCCGATTCGCTTCCATCATGGTATCATGGCGAAATGAGTATGACTAATACTTATTATTGTATACAGAGTCGATTCCATGATGTCAATATGTACGCAAGCATCGGCCGTCTGCGGGCTGGCGGGCGGTTCAAGCCCAGCCGCCGCTTTCCGGTCCGATTGGATCGATCCGTCCGCACCTCTTAGGGCAAAATAAGCTTTGCCTTCCATTTTCCTTCGTCCAACCAATGGTCAAGATTCCGCCGACAAAAGCTCAAGCTCCACCGTCAATTCGCCCTCGCCAACGGCAAACGACGCGAGCCGAAGCGGCGGTGATGGTTCGCAGCGCTCAAGCCAAGTGCGAATGGCTTCGCCATCTCGAAACGTGCCGCAATAATCCAAAAACAGCGCCGCCCGTCGGTCGGACAGCTCAATGGACAAACATAAATGGTTTTCTGTCCGCTCATCGGATTGCGCTTCAAGCAGGTGAAAAAATTGGCGGCACCATTCAGTCAGCTGCTCATCGCACCGCGACCAATCGGCTTCGCCGTCCGTGATTTCATACTCAAGAAAAAGCGGGCGCGGCTCCCAGTTATAAGTCATGACAAGCTCAGCGAACTGCTCGGCTTTCAAGTTCGTCAACCGTGTTTCCTGATGCATCTCGGCGATCATGTCTTCAATGATTTCCTGCACCCGTTCGATTTTATTGAGCGCCAAATGCCCTTTGATGAGCTGGATTTTGTTCAGCCAGTCATGGCGGGCATGGCGCATCACCTCAACGACAGTCCATCGCTTCTCCATCCAACGCTCCCCTATCCACTAAGCGTAGGCTCCCTGCCTCGCTTGGACTTCCGCCTCCATGGGGGAGGCATGTACTTTTACTATAACATTTTTTGACATTGAACGGGAACGATTTTTCTACGCCAAAAAGAAAAAACTCTAACCGAACGGTTAGAGTTTTTTCACATCGATTACGCTTCTTGGCTGACCGGGTAGACGCTGACGCGTTTGCGGTCGCGGCCGAGCCGCTCGAAGCGGACGATGCCGTCGATTTTCGCATACAGCGTATCGTCGCCGCCGCGGCCGACGTTCAAGCCCGGATGGACTTTCGTTCCGCGTTGACGGTACAAAATCGAACCGCTGGTGACGAATTGACCGTCAGCCCGTTTTGCGCCAAGACGTTTCGCGATCGAGTCGCGGCCGTTTTTCGTCGAACCGACCCCTTTTTTCGAAGCAAAAAATTGCAGGTCAAGTCTCAGCATGGCAGTCACCTCCCGCTAGATGGATGTCACGCGGATAAATGTTCCGTAATCGCGTTCGATCGTCTTTAGCGAAACGACCATCGCTTCCAACAACAACTGTACTTTCTCTGCCGCCGCTTCTTCCAGCTCCGGAAGCTCGCAGCGGAGGTAGCCGCCGTCTTTGCCGAGCGAAACATGCGGGCTTACGCCAATAAGTGTCTCGATGGCGTTGATCGTGCCGAACGAGACCGCCGAAGCGCCGGCGCATACAATGTCCTGCCCGCGTTTCGCAAAATGGGCGTGCCCTTCCATCGTAAACGCGCGGATGCGGCCGTCCGCTTCCCGTTCAATCGTGACGCGGATCATCTTTACGCGTTGATTTTTTCGATGACGACTTTCGTGTACGGCTGACGGTGGCCTTGTTTGCGGCGATAGTTCTTTTTCGCTTTATATTTGAAGACGATGATTTTCTTTTGTCGGCCGTGTTTTTGCACTCTCGCCGTCACGGTTGCGCCTTCGACTGTCGGGTTGCCGATTTTCACCGTTTCCCCGCCGACGAACAGCACTTTGTCAAACGTGACCGTATCGCCTTCATTCGCATCCAATTTTTCGATGTAAATTTCTTGGCCTTCTTCGACTTTCAATTGTTTGCCGCCAGTTTCGATAATTGCGTACATGCATCGCACCTCCTTCATGGACTCAGACTCGCCAGCGCCAAGGCGGCCCAAGACGGAGCGCTTCATCGCCCGCGCTGAGCGGTTGTAGTGCGGGTGCGTCTTTTTGCGACAGCCGCCCTCTTTTGCCCTTGTTGGCAGGACAAAAAGTCTACAACGTCATCTATCGTAACATAGAAACGGCCGGCCGTCAACCGTCATCTTCGTCCCGAGTCAGTCAAGACTTTGTCAAATATTTTACTCACACCTTCGTCCCCCGGCGGGCGATGATGAAACGGTGCAAACGACTATATAGAGAGGCCATTTGAAGCTTTGCCATTTG
>NZ_LDPD01000023.1:488923-496516 GCF_001026865.1 Geobacillus sp. ZGt-1
CTTTTCCATCAAGGATATGTGAAACGTTTTTGTTGCATCTATATATAACCACGATCAATAGATGAGAGCGCCAAGCGGCGCATCGGCTTGTTTTTCGGCAAAAAACGCATGCAGCAGCTCGTTTTCATCGAGCGTCGCCCGTTCGCGCCCGTCGCGAACGACGATGATCGCATGCTTTTGTCCGCGGTAAAATCGCTGCAGCACGGCCGAGATGCGTTCGTCCGCCGGCGCCGTAATCGTCCGCAGCTTTGTATAGCCGCCTTTGTTTCCATAATACCGCTCAAGCAAAAAGCGCATGACGACATACGGATGCTGCTTTTGCTCCTGCCAAAGAGCATGCGCCAAAAAGGCGGCGATCGCCCATAAATCAAGCTGGCGCGGCGCCAACACAAACAAAAGAACGACGCCGAAGGCAAGCGCAGCAGCCGATATGGCGACCGTGTTTCGATGCGCATCGCTGAACGGCCGGCGGTAGGACAGCAGCAAAAACAATAACTTGCCTCCATCCAGCGGCCAGATCGGCAGCAAGTTCAAAGCGAAAATGGCCGCATTGTAGCGAAAAAAGAGCTCCCAGCTCCCGCCATCCATCATGCCGGCCTTCCACAAAAAAAACGCCGCCGCTGTGAGCCACAGATGCTGGGCCGGCCCGGCGAGCGTCACGATCCACTCCTCGCCAAACGGCCGGTTGCCGTGCTCTTCGACTTCCGCCACTCCGCCGAACGGCAGCAGCAAAATCCGCTTCACCCGCCAAGAGAAAAACGCGGCTGCCGCCGCATGGCCGAGCTCATGAACGAGGACGATGAAAAACAACAGGCAAAGCTGCTTGAAATGGGCGGTAAGCACCGCGATGCCGCCGATCAGCCATAACAGCGGGTGGACGTGCAGCTTCCCGAGCAGCGCCATATACTTATTCAAAGGAAATCACCTGAATCGGATCGATAAATTCATCACCTTGTTTAATCGCAAAATAAAACAGCCCTTTCTGTTTATTTGCCTCGCTCGCCTCGGCCGTGCCAACTTCCTGCCCCATTTCTACAAAATCATACAATTTCACCGAAATGGCCCCCAAACGTCCATACCACGTCTCCGTGCCGTCCGCATGTTGGATGATGACCGTTTTGCCGAGACGGTCTTTCGTACCGGCAAAGGTGACAATCCCTTCTTTCATCGCTTCCACTTTGGCTCCATTCTCAGTTTCGATCGTCACACCCTCCCCGTTTTTTTCAAAACTTTCGAGAATCCGTCCAGAAGCCGGCACTGCATAGGATGAAGCCGTTTTCACCTTTTCTTCCTTTTTCGGGGCAAAAAAAGCGAGCGGCTCACCGAACGTTTTTTCATACCAGGCTGAGACGGCCGCAAACTGAAACTCGGTTTCCATCGTCCGGGCAATAAACTGCCGCGCCGGCTCGAGGGAAGCGGACGGATGCCGGAACAAAATGGCCGTCACTAGCACGAGACAGGCAGCGATGAGTGTTTTGAATAAAAACCATTCTTTGCGGAACAACGGATGGGGAGCGGATTCAAACGAATAGCGGTCATACGTGACGACCGGCAGCCCGTACCGCTCCTCATCAGCGGCGCTCCATCTAGATTCTTTTGGATCCTGCCCCTTATATTGACGTTCCCTTCTTCGTTTTTCAATGCGTTTTTTCATCTCACGGACGCGTCGATCCATACGTCCCCCCTCCACCTTTCCAACAACGTTTGTACTAATTTATGAGACAACCTCATGGAATATGAACGAGCGTTTTTCGCCGCGCCTCGCCGAACACGTCCGCGAACAAATCCCTCAAACGGTTTCACACCAACGTTTCGGCTGAGCGCCGCAACCGATCGATACCATCTGCTTCCGTTGTTACAGATCAGGAATTCCAAACAGCACAACAATTATGAATAAAAAAAGAAGGCCCATTCAACGGCCTTCTTGCGCCAACTCTATTATTTCAAACTAAATATTTTCCGAATCTTTGAAAACAGCCCCTTCTCCTCTTCCTCAAGCGGCGGCAGCGGCACCGACTCGCCGAGGATGCGGCGGGCAATGTTGCGGAAGGCGATCGACGCTTTGCTGTTTGGGTCCAGCACAATCGGCTCGCCGCGGTTCGACGCTTTGATCACGTTTTCATCGTCGGCGATAATGCCGAGCAACTCGATCGATAAATGCGAGATGATTTCGTCGACATCCAACATATCGCCGTTTTTCACCATATGGCTGCGAATGCGGTTGATGATGAGGCGCGGCGGTTTGACGTGCTCCTCCGCTTCAAGCAAGCCGATGATGCGGTCGGCGTCGCGGACCGCCGACACTTCCGGCGTCGTGACGACGATCGCTTCGTCCGCGCCGGCGACAGCGTTGCGATAGCCTTGTTCGATTCCAGCCGGACAGTCGATGAGCACATAATCGTATTCCTGTTTCAGCTCCTCAATGAGCTGTTTCATTTGCGCGGGGTTGACCGCCGACTTATCGCTCGTTTGCGCGGCCGGCAACAAATACAAATGGTTATCGAACCGCTTGTCTTTCACAAGCGCCTTCTGCACCGTGCAACGCCCCTCCACGACATCGACCAAATCATAAATAATTCGGTTCTCAAGCCCAAGCACGACATCGAGGTTGCGCAGCCCGATGTCGGTGTCGACAAGGCACACCCGCTTCCCTAGAATGGCGAGGGCCGTCCCAAGGTTCGCGGTCGTCGTCGTTTTGCCGACGCCGCCTTTTCCGGAAGTGATGACGATCGCTTCTCCCACGGTCACATTCTCCTTTCTAAGCGCGTCAAATTCGGCCGCAAATGCATAAGCAGCTGAAGGCGGTCGACAACAATTTGGTTATGCTCATCAATATAGGCGCATTCCATTTCATTTCCTTCATCCGTTTTCGAATCGGGCGCTCGGCTCATGATGTCGCCGATGCGCAGCTGCATCGGTTTCATGACCGATGCAGCGATGATCGCCTGTTTATTGCCGGCATACCCGGCATGGGCGATGCCGCGCAAGGCGCCGAGAATGAAAATGTTGCCTCCGGCAATGACCGTTCCGCCAGGGTTCACGTCGCCGATCAGCAGCAAATCCCCTTCGACATGAAGCACTTGTCCCGAACGGACAATGCGCGAAACGGGCACAATTTCCGTTTTTCTCATCCATTCTATCGCTTCTGCTTTCGACATGACATTGCTTTCGATCGAATCGACGACCAAATTTTTTGAACGGCGGATGAGCGCACGCACCTCTTCCTCTTGGGCAGGCGTCAAATAGCGGTTCCCAATTTTCAGATGAACAGAGACAAGGGGGCTGTCTGGCGCGACGCCAGCTTGTTTGACAAGCCGCTCCTCGATTTCTTTCAATAAATCGTCATACGAGCAGCGGTCATCGAGATGCAGCGTCAGCCCATCTTTCGTCCCTTTAATCGTCACGTACTGCTGCTTTTGTTTCGCCACAACGTTCACCCCAACGAATAATTCTACAAAACGGGCCGTTTTTCCTCTTTTATTCTTCCTGCTCAAACCGGCGAATTTTTGCCAATCGCCGTTCGAGCGGGTACGAAAAGACGAGCAAAAACGCGACGTTCAGAAGCAGCGTCGGCCATAGACGGCGGTCCCAAAAAACAGAAAACGACCAATCGGTCCGCCCGATCAACAGCTGGATGCCGTAGACATAACTGTCAAGCAGCATAATGGAAAGCAGCGACAAGAGCGATGCAACGAACCAGTTTTGGTGGAACCATTTCATCGCTTTGCCCGCCAAGTAGGCGATAAGCGTATAGGCAAACGCATAAACACCGAGCAGCTCTGTGTAGACGCAGTCATACAGAAACCCGAAGATAAACCCGTACCCCATCGCCCGCGTCCCGCCGAAATGCATCGCTGTGAACACGAGAAAAACAAGAAAAAACCGGGGAACAAAAAAATAGTGGACATACAAGTCGCCTTTTGGNCATATATCAACAAAAAGGCTCTCACTCACAAAACATAACACCGCAAGGAAAGGGAGACGCCACTTGTTCACTTTGCCTCCTCCTTTTCCTGCAGTGCTGCATCGATGGTTCGTTTCACAATCATGACGTCGTCAATATCATACAAGTTGGCAAACGGCTTGACATAGACGACTTTCGTCAATCCGTATTGGTCCGGCTTGACTTCAGTCACCTCACCGATCGGCAGCCCTTTCGGAAACACGCCGCCAAGGCCGGAAGTCAACACTTTTTGCCTTTTTTCCACTTTGGCGTCAATCGGAATTTCTCCGAGCAGCAACTCGCGCCGCTTCTCATCGTAGCCTTCGATCAACCCAAACACGTTTTCCTTTCCTTGGATATAAGCGGAAATGCGGTTGTTTTGGTCAAGCGCGCTTAACAGCTGCACAGTGGACGTAAATTGGGAAGCGTGCTGCACCTTGCCGACAAGCCCCGCTGGGGTGATGACGGCCATATCTTTTTTCACGCCGTGTTGCTCGCCTTTGTTGATGATGATCGTTTCCCGCCAACGATCCGGGTTCCGCCCGATCACCGTCGCCTGAATCGAAACAAAATCACGCAAGCTCTCTTTTTTATCGAGCAACGCGCGCAGCCGTTCGTTTTCTTGCCGCAGCGCCTCGACCTCGGTCTCAAGCGCCGCATATTCCTCAAGTCTTGCCTTCAGCAGTTCGTTTTCCTTATATGTACGGCGAAGATCGCTCACATTTTCAAAGAAGCCCGCGATCTCCTCGGCGGGCTTCCCAAACAGAAGCTGAACAAAACCGACCGTATCTTTTACAAACTGCTCCGGCCACGTCAACTCTTCGCGGCTGCGCAAGGAAAAGCCGATCAACATGACAAGGATGACGATGCTGACGAGCAAAAAAATGAGACGCTTATTCCCAAAAAGCTGTGGCATGCGTCACACCTTCTTACCGTCAGCGATGGTCTCTCGCCTTGTTTTTAAACAAGTCGATGTGGTCGAGCGCTTTCCCGGTGCCAATGGCCACGCAATCAAGCGGATTTTCCGCGACGATGACCGGCATGTCCGTCTCTTTGCTGATGACCTTGTCCAAGTTGCGCAACAAAGCGCCGCCGCCTGTCAGCACGATGCCGCGGTCCATAATGTCAGCCGCCAGCTCCGGCGGTGTTTTTTCGAGCGTGTTTTTCACCGACTCGACGATCGCATAGACCGTATCGTGCAGCGCCTCAGCCACTTCTTCGGCGCTGATTTCGATCGTTTTTGGCAGCCCAGTGAGCAAGTCGCGGCCGCGAATTTCCATGTTTCCGATTCCTTCCGGATTTCCGGCTGAGCCGATCTCGACTTTAATCGCCTCCGCCGTCCGTTCTCCGATCATCAAATTGTACGTTTTTCGGATGTATTGAATGATCGCCTCATCCATTTCATCGCCGGCGATGCGGATCGACTGGCTCGTCACGATGCCGCCGAGCGAAATCACGGCCACTTCAGTCGTACCGCCGCCGATGTCGACGACCATGCTCCCGGTCGGCTCCCACACCGGCAAATTGGCGCCGATCGCGGCCGCAAATGGTTCTTCAATCGTATAGGCATCGCGTGCTCCAGCCTGGCGCGTCGCATCGATGACCGCGCGCTCCTCTACGGCCGTGATGCCGTACGGCACGCATACCATCACATACGGCTTGCTGGCAAACAACCCTTTCGTTTTGACGGCCTTGCGAATGAAATATTTCATCATCGTCGCCGTCGTTTCATAATCAGCGATGACGCCGTCTTTCATCGGACGAAGCGCCACGATGTTGCCCGGCGTGCGCCCGATCATGTTTTTCGCTTCATTGCCGACGGCGACGATTTGCTTCGTGTCGCGCTGAATGGCGACAACCGACGGCTCGCGCAAAACGATCCCTTTTCCCTTCACATAAACGAGCGTATTCGCTGTTCCTAAATCAATCCCGAGATCTTTCGTCCCAATTCCAAACATATGATCGATCTTCCTTTCCGAAACGAAATGCATATGATTTTCTATTGACAACATGGATCGAATGTCAAGTCATTTATAAATTGTACAACACCGCCCGAACGGATTCGGAAAAACCCATAGTTGATATTATAACTGATTCGACAAAAAATGAGAACCGCTAGACGTAGCCTTTTTCTTTCAAACTGACGAATTTTTGATCGCCGATGATGAGGTGATCCAAGAGCTCGATGCCGATGATGCGGCCGCATTCCGCGAGCCGTTTCGTCACATCGATGTCTTCGCGGCTTGGAGTCGGATCGCCAGAAGGGTGGTTATGCACACAAATGACGGAGGCGGCGGAACGTTTGATCGCCTCTTTAAACACTTCGCGCGGATGGACAATCGAGGCGTTTAAACTGCCGATGAACACCGTTTTGCGGTAGATGACTTGATTTTTCGTATTTAAATAAATGGCGACAAAATGTTCTTGCGATAAAAAGCGCATATCTTCCATGACGTATTTCGCTCCGTCTTCCGGGCAGCGAATCACATAGCGGTCGGCGCAGCCGGACTGGTGGATGCGTCGGCCGAGCTCCAACGCCGCCAAAATTTGCACGGCTTTCGTCGGCCCGATCCCTTTGATGTTTGTCATTTCTTCGACCGTTGCGTCTTTGAGCGGTCTCAGCCCCTCAAAATGGCGAAGGAGACGCTGGGCGAGCTGCACGACCGACTCCTCCTTCGTGCCCGTGCGCAACAAAATGGCGATCAGTTCATGGTCGGATAAACTTTCCGGCCCTGATGACAGCAGCCGTTCACGCGGCCGGCTGTCTTTCGGAACATCGCGGATCATCCACGCCATCATACTCCCCCTTTTTTGTTTTGCTTCATCGAAAGATGGAGAGGCTTGAACCGCCCCTCGGTACGACAGCAGAATCCGTTTGCGGGGGCGTTCTTTTGCCAAAAAGCGCCAGACGGCGGCCGCTTTTGCTTTGATCTATGCCGGCGGCCACCCGAGCCGGCGCAATTCCCTCACCGTCCGCGACAGCGGCAGGCCGACGACCGTCAAATAGTCGCCTTCGATCCGTTTGACAAACAGGGCAGCGCGGCCTTGGATGCCATACGCCCCCGCCTTGTCCATCGGCTCCCCGGTCGCAATATAGGCGGCGATTTCCTCGTCATCGAGCTCCCAAAACGTCACCGCTGTTTTTTCCGCAAACGAGGTGATGGACCCTTGAGGGAGTGCGATGGCGACACCGGTCCATACGTCATGCGTCCGCCCGGACAACTGACGCAGCATGGCGAATGCTTCTTCTTCCGTGCGCGGCTTCCCTAACAAGCGGCCATCGCACACAACGATCGTATCAGCGCCAAGAACATACGCGTCGGGAAAAGAGGACATCACCGCCTCCACTTTCCGGCGGGCAAGAAGTTGAACCGCTTCATCAGGGGGCGTTCCGGGGGGAATCGTCTCATCGGCATGGCTTTCCTGCACATCAAACGGCCAGCCGGCCAGCTCGAGGATCTGCCTTCGTCGAGGGGAGCGGGATGCAAGCACGAACCGTGGAGGCATCGCTCATTCTCCTTTCGCTCGTTTCGGTTCGGAAGATTCACTTGTATCGTAGCAAATTTTGCGGTGAAAGGCAATTTTCTGTATAGATGCAATTTGAAGCATGAACATTTGCAGATTTTACTAGGCATTTGATCGACTGTCGG
>NZ_LDPD01000023.1:496661-521940 GCF_001026865.1 Geobacillus sp. ZGt-1
TTAAGTGGGGGTAGTTCACATATGCAATAGGCAAAAAAAACGGGGCTTCTAGCTCCCTAGCGGCACCAATTCGATATAAGCGGCGAGCGCCTCGAGCAGCTGTTGCTGGGCTTTGGCCAACAGCGCTTCATCCCGTCGCTCTTTGTATGCGGCAAGGGCGACATACGCCTGCTTCAGCGCTTCAACATACCGACCGACTGTTTTGTCGCTTGAAGCGTTGCTTTTTTCTAACGCGTCATACGCCTTTTGGAGCGCCTGCCAGTCATCTTCTCCTGCTTTCCTGCCGCCAAGCAAAGCCGCGGAGACCGCTGCCATATTTTCATACAAAACCTCCCCTTTTTGGATGGCCTCCGACCGGCGCGCCGCCGCTTCGGCGGCAAACGACAGCTCTTTGACATACGTGCTTGGCACCCTTTGGCGGTATTGGTCGTTGACCGCCCGCAACGTTTCCTTATCCGCGCCGACGGCGATATAGAGCGCTGCCGGTTTTTGCCCCGCGACGACGACCGGCACGCCTGCTGTTTTGATCGATTCGGACGCCTGCTTGGCCGCCGCCGCATTCGAATAGACGCCCGCTTGAATGACCGCAATGGAAAACGGCGCTCGTACGACGCTTTCTCTTCCTTCTTCGCCCGCCGCTGTTTCAGGCTTTGTCAATTCCGTCATCGCTTCAGATGCCGGCGACGAAGCAGATTTTTCCTTCGGAATGATGCGCAGCACCGTCATGCCAAACGCCATGCCGACCAACGCAGCGACCAACGCGGCGGCGAGCAGCGACTTGGCTTGAGCCGGCAGCCGCCATGTCCGACGTCTGGCGCTTTTCTTTTGTTGCATCGCCTCGGAAACGGAAATGACCCGTTCATCCGCCTCAAGGGCGGCCGCCTCTTCCCAACCCGTCGTTTCAACATCTTCTCGAACTTGCCCATCCTCCGTAAACCACAGGCCTGTTGATGGCTTGCCTGCGGATGGCCCGCCTTCTTGAAACGCGCTCACTTGGCGGCTGTCATCCGCCTCGTTTTCTGCTCGCTGTCCTTTCCCTAGATGGCTGTCCACCGGATATCCATCCGACTCCTCGGACGGCCGTCCTTCCGACGAACGCTCCACGGTAAATGGGCGGGGCTTGCCGTTGATATTCACCATAATGCGCATGCGCTGCTTGTCCATTTTGCCACCGTCCTTTTTCACACTTCGATTTCTTTCGCCTATCTTACCATAAAGAGAAAAAAAAAGAACAAGACATTTGTCGCCTTGTTCCTGCTTCTTTTCTTCATTTTCCGACATTATCGGTCACGAATCATCTCCGTCCCCAGCGCTTCGACAGGAATCGGCTGCTCGCGCCCCTCATAGGTGCAAAGTTGCTTTGTCTCGCCTTTCAAGCAGACAGCGTACTCAATCCCGCCGTCTTCCCGCTTTGTGGCAAGCACGTACGATGGATTTGTTTCCGGCGGCAATACATTTCCGGTAAACGGATCTTCGATTGGATCCAGCAAACCGTTGCCCACCAATTCTCCATACGACAATATGGCAGAAGAACGGGCTGGCAAAAATTCCACTTTCTCGGCGCCGACATACAGCCGCGCCGCTTCATACAAGCCATAAGCATCCGAAACAAACGCCCGCTCGCGCGCCCGATCAATCACCGTCCACATGGCAAGACCGACGATCATCGCCACAATGCCGATGATCACCAACACAGCCAAAAGCTCAATGAGGGTCATCCCCCGCTTCATGCGAATGAGCATATCGGACTTCCACCATCCCCGCTACCGGCCCGAAGACGGCGCCATTTCCACGAGCGGATTGTCTTTGCCGCTTGGCGGGGGAACATCGCGAACGGGAGACAACTGTTTCCATTTCTCAAGCTTCGGAGCATAAAACGCACGAACGGTCACCGAATACGTCAACGGTTGGACTTCATCAGCGATGGACATCAGCTCCGGAGGCCCAGTGACGGTCAACCCTTCAATCGCCACGATGCGCTCCGACTGCTCCAACACCTCTAAAAACCGTTCAAGCTGATAATAGGAAGGCGACTGCACGGTCAGTTGGGCGGTGATGGATTGAATGCTGCTTGGCGGAGAAACCGCTCGATTTCCTTCGCTTCCGTTGTTCGTTCCACTGTCGTTCTGCTGTGAAGATGCTGCTCCTTCATCAGAAAAATTGACGCTCACCAGCTGGCTGTCAGCGATATATTCCGCTTTCTGAAACAAGAGCAACAACTGGTCCGTAAGCGGATGGACAGGGACTTTTTTTTGCAATGAAGCAACGGTTTGTGCTGTTTCCTCTGAAGAAGGAGGCAGCTTTTGCTTCAAAGCGGCGAGCACCTTTTTCTCGCTTTGCACCGTTTGCTCCATCTGCTCGAGCTGGCTGTAGCGAGGCATGACCAGCCATGAATAGGCGGCCGCAAACAAAAGCGCGGTGACCGCAGCCATTGCCGCAACAAGAAGCGGCCATTTGCCAAAGCGGCTCATGATTTTTTTCCCTCCCCATCAGCCTGTTGCAGCTCCAGCTCATATTGCGCCATATATCTTGGCACGACTTGATGATCTTCCGGTTCGCCACTCGTCTCGCTATTGGCCGCCACATTGACCAGTTTGACGTTTTTCACCATTCTCACTTTTTCTAATCGATCCAAATAATAGGCCGCCTCTTCCGGCGCATCAAACTGCACCACCATGGTCATCTTTGTCTGATCCGAGTACGTCACATTCATCATGAATCCGCGTTCGGGAAGCTGCTTTGTCAATGCCCGCAGCAACGGCACTGATTTCAGCGGATAGCGTTCCGCCCATTTCACCGCCTTCGCCAGCTCTTCTTGCTCCTTCTGTTCGTCTATATTTTTCATTTTCGCCGCCAGTACATCTTGCTCCGCTCGCACTTTTTTTAATTCCGCCTCCAACATGGCCTGGCGATGATCCGCACGATCGATCAACCAATACAGCACCGAACCGGCTAGGAGAAGCAGCGCCGCCCCGAACAACAAAACGAGACGGATCGGCTGCCTCGTTTCTTTTTTCGGCAATAAATTGATTTCAGCGATCATCGTCAGCCCTTCCTTCTTTCAACGCCAATCCCCAGGCGAGATGAAAGCGGTCCGGCAGCGGATCAAGAGACGCGCTGAGCCGTTCTACAGGCACTTCAAGCCGCTCTGTCAAAGCCGTGAACACATGGCCCAACTCTGGATGATCGCCGGCGAGAAACAGGCGTGTGATGGACTGTTTGCCTTGTTGGAGGGAAAACGAATAAAAGCTCATGATCCGTTCCATTTCCTTATACACATCGACGAACGGATCCACAATCGCCGCCGTCCGGTCACGATAGGCTTCAAGCGGCAAATGGCGCATAAACAACGGCAAATGACGATGAAACACGCTCAAATTCACGGCGGATTCGTCAAACTGCACAAGCAAAATATGATCGTCCGGCGCAGCTTGTCCCGCCGCATAAAACGGACGATAAGCGCAAAGCGGCGATACATCCGCGGCCACCGGGCGCAAATCGGCTTCTTCCAAAAGCGCCGCGTATTCCGACACCGCCTCTTCCGGCGCGGCAAACAGCAAAATCGACACCGCCTCGCTCGTTCTCTCCATCACCACATAATCAAACACCGGATCGGCGAACGGAAGCGGAATCGATTCACCAAGCTCCAGAAATAAATAGCCGCGAATTTCTTCATCCGACAAATGAGAAGGAAGGGGCAAACTGCGGATCATGACGAATGGATCAGGGACGACAAAGCGCGCGCGATGGCCGTCTATTTTCCATTCCTCCACGCATTCGTCCAAAATCATGGCCAATGTTTCCCCATCGACGATGCGGCCGTCGCGAACAACCCCTACTGGCAATGCCCGTTCGCCCCATCGTTTCACTTCAGGCGGATGCCCTAGCTTGACTTCCACATAGCGAATGGCATGATCTTTTACGACGATGTTCACATATTTGGACTTTCCCCACCATAACGCCATTCTCGTTCGCCCCCTTTCTTCCCATCCTTACACAAAAAGATCCATATACGCATCGACAAGCTGATCACCGAAAAACAGCGCCGTCAATGACCCGAGCGCAATCGCCGGCGCAAACGGCATCGGCTTGCCGCGCCGCACGCGCCCCAGCGCCATGCCAATCAGCCCGATGATCGTTCCATACAACGTCGCCAAAAAAAAGGCGAGCAACACCATTTTCCAACCGAGCACAAACCCAAGCACGGCAAACAGCTTCACATCGCCGCCCCCCATCCCGCCATTGGACAAAACGGCGATCAGCCATAAAAGCGAAAATCCGACCGCCGCCCCAAGGAGCATATCGACCCACGGCAAAAACGGGATCACAAGCCGCTCCATCAAAAACAAACCGGCAAACACCAAAAGCACCCGGTCAGGAATGAGCATATAACGAAGATCAGACACAACGATGATGGCCAACAAGCTGATGAGCGTCCACGCCACAATCAGCCGTCCGCCCCAGCCGATCCACATCGGCGCGGCCGTCAACAAAGCGGTGGTTGTCAATTCCATCAAAGGGTAAAGGGGGGAGATGCGCCCCCCGCACCCTTTGCACCGCCCGCGCTGCACGACATACGACACAACCGGAATGAGCTCCCCCGCCGATAGCGTCCGTCCGCACGCCGGACAATGCGACCGCGGCCTGATGATTGACTCCCCGACCGGCACCCGCAGCCCGACGACGTTGAAAAATGAGGCGAGGAGGAGGGAGTAAAGAAAAATGAGAAAAAGTATCATTTGTACAACAAATTAACTCCTTATTCCAGCTTCACATCCTTACGCGTCAATTCATTTACATCTTTGGAGCCGTCAATGTAAACAAACTCTCCGTCATCATCCACGAGTGTTACTTTGTATAGAATGCCCGTGACGTTGTTTTTTTCATCTGTTTCTTTTACAATGTCTACTTTGCTTTTATCTTTATTATACTTCTTTGTCGAATGCTTCCCTGGAGATTTCGGAATGTTTTCCAAATATCCATCATCATATAATTGTTTCAACGTGTAACTCGTTTTCGTGTTATTATCCGCCGCAATGGCTAGCCGCGCCGCGCTCGCAATCTGCTTCGCATTGGCGATGTGGGCGTCTTTTTTCGAGTTGTCCATGATGGCGCCGATCGCCGGAATGGCAATCGCCGCGATAATCCCCAAAATGACAATGACGGCGAGCAGTTCGATGAGCGTCAAGCCGCGCTCGTTTTTGATGATGCGTTTCAACATCACTTTCCTCTCCCTTTCTTTTTTAATGTTTTAGCACGATTTCCCTATTATTCTACAATATAGTCCAAAAAATAGGAAGATATTCTTAATATAAATTATTGTTGAATGTGATTAAAGATGTCGTACATCGGGACGATGATGGAGGTGACGATCGTCCCCACGACGCCGGCGAGCAGCACAATCATCAGCGGCTCGATGAGCGACTTGAGGCGATCGGTGCCCGCATCGACTTCCGCTTCGTAAAAGTCGGCGACTTTGCCAAGCATGGCGTCAAGCGAACCGGTTTGCTCGCCGATCGTGATCATTTGCGCCACGAGCGGCGGAAACGCCCAATGGCGGCGGAGCGGCTCGGCGAGCGACTGGCCGCGCTCAAGAGCGGTTCGCGCTTCATCAAGGACGGACGCGATCACTTCATTTTCTACGACGCGCTCGGAAATGGACAGCGCCTCTAAAATCGGCACGGAGCTTGACACGAGTGAGCTCAATGTCCTCGTGACGCGCGCCAATGCCGCTTTTTGGACAAGGGTTCCGAAAATGGGCAGCCGCATGGCCGCATAGTCCAAATAATATTTCGTGCGCTTTTGCCGGCGCAGCGCGGTGAACAAAAGGAACACCCCGATCGCCAGCAACGTTATCATCCACCAATAATGCTGCATAAATGCGCTCGCTTTCAGCACAAACTTTGTGATCGCCGGCAATTCGGCGTGAAAATCGGCAAACATGTCAACAAACGTCGGCACGACCGAGACAAGCAAAAAGATGACAACCGCAACAGCGATGATGGCGACAGCCACTGGATAGGCAAGCGCCGAGACGATTTTTTGCCTTGTTCGATGCACTTTTTCAAAATGGTCGGCCAAACGGTCGAGCGTTTCATCGAGCGTGCCGCTCGCTTCACCGGCGCGCACCATATTGACAAACAATGGCGGGAAAATGCGGGGATGCTTTGCGGCTGCGGCAGAAAGCGGATTCCCTTCTCGGAGATGCTGTTCCATATCGTCGAGTGCACGAGCAAGCGCTTTACTTTCCGTTTGCTCCGCCAAAATGTGGATCGAATCGACGATCGTCACCCCGGCGCGCACAAGGGTCGCAAATTGGCGCAAAAAGACGACGAAGTGCTGCAGCTTGACGGCTCGTCCTATGGAAATTTCTTTGTTCCAAACAGATGACGGCACCTGGGCGATCACAATGGGGCGAATGCCTTTCTCCCTCAATTTCAGGACAGCCTCACGGCGGGAGTTTGCGGCAATCGTCCCGGATTTTTTCCGTCCGCTTCGGTCGCGCCCCTCATACTTAAATTGCGCCATCCGCTCCACGCTCCCTTGTCAAATACGCTTCCGCGGCCAATGGATCAATACGGCCAGCGGCCACAAGCTCCCTGACGCTCATTTCCATCGTCTGCATGCCCACACTGCGGCCCGTCTGCATAATATTGATGATTTGATGCTCTTTTTCATTGCGGATCAAATTGGCCACTGCGGCATTGTTGATTAAAATTTCCATAGCCGCCGTCCGTCCTCTCTTCCGACCGTCGGGAAATAAACGTTGGGCCATGACGGCAACAAGGACGGAAGCGAGCTGCAGCCGAATTTGCGCCTGCTGGGCTGACGGAAAGACGTCAATCATCCGTTCGATCGCCGCTGGGGCGCTCGCCGTATGAAGGGTGCCAAGCACTAAATGACCCGTTTCCGCGGCAGTGATCGCGGTTTGGATCGTTTCCAAATCGCGCATTTCCCCGACTAAAATCACATCCGGATCTTGACGAAGCGCAGCGCGCAATCCGGCGGCAAAACTGTTCGTGTCAAAGCCAACTTCCCGCTGGTCGATGATCGATTTTCCGTGCTGATGCAAATATTCAATCGGATCTTCCAGCGTAATGATATGTCTAGACATCGTTTTATTCATGTAGTCGATCATCGCCGCCAATGTGGTCGATTTGCCGCTGCCGGTCGGCCCGGTGACAAGCACAAGCCCGTGCGGCTTTTCCGCGATGCGCTTTAACACGCTTGGCAAGCCGAGCTCTTCTAATGTCGGAATGCGCGGCGGGATGAGGCGCACGGCAAGCGACACGCACGACCGCTGCTTAAACACATTGATCCGGAAGCGGGAGACACCCGCAATACCGTACGAAAAATCAAGCTCCCCCGTTTCTTGAAACTGCTGCCAAAGCGGCGGCGGAATGATGGCTTTCGCCATTTGTTCCGTGTCCTCCGGGTTCAGCCGTTCTTGCCCATACGCCTTCAGTTCCCCATTCACCCGAAAAATCGGCGGCGCCCCGACNGTCAAATGTACGTCAGACGCACGGTATTCAAAAGCCGCACGCAACAACGCCTCAAGCTTTTCCTTCATCCGTCTCACCCATCAATGCAAAATGGCCACTTTCAGCACTTCTTCAAGCGTCGTCAACCCTTGCTTCACTTTCAACAGCCCGTCATCGAGCAAAAAGATCATTTTGTTTTGAATGGCGAGTTCCCGCAACTTCGAAAACGGCTCATTGTTTAAAATGACGCGGCGCATCTCGTCCGTCATGACAAGCAATTCGTGGATCGCGAGTCTCCCGCGGTAACCGGTCATATTGCACGTCGGGCAGCCGCGGCCACGGACGAGTTGGCGGATGTCGATGCCCCGACGGGCGAAAATGTCCCGCTCCCGCTTCGTCGGCTCATACACCTCCTGGCAGTCGCGGCAGATGCGGCGCACAAGCCGCTGCGAGACAACGCCAGCGAGCGATGTGGCCACTAAAAACGGCTCAATCCCCATATCGATCAGGCGGGTGATCGTGCTTAACGCATCGTTCGTATGGAGCGTGCTTAACACTAAATGCCCGGTGAGTGAGGCGCGGATCGCCACTTCC
This sequence comes from Geobacillus sp. ZGt-1, assembly GCF_001026865.1. Lineage (NCBI taxonomy): Bacteria > Bacillati > Bacillota > Bacilli > Caryophanales > Anoxybacillaceae > Geobacillus > Geobacillus sp. ZGt-1. The sequence goes on from NZ_LDPD01000023.1 coordinate 504,737, forward strand.
GCCGTCTCGCGGTCGCGAATCTCCCCGACCATGATGATGTTCGGGTCTTGGCGCAAAATCGAGCGAAGCCCTTGGGCAAACGTTAAGCCGACATTCGGGTTGACTTGAATTTGGTTGACGCCTTCGATCTGATATTCAACCGGATCTTCGATCGTAATGATGTTGACATGTTCGCTGTTTAAATGATTGAGCGCCGCGTAAAGCGTCGACGATTTCCCCGAACCGGTCGGCCCGGTGATCAAAATGATGCCGTTCGGACGCTCGATCAAACGGATGAACCGATCTAAATTGACCGGGTTGAAGCCAAGTTTATGAATATCGTTTAACGCCGCACCCAAATCGAGGACGCGCATCACGATTTTCTCCCCATACACCGTCGGCAATGTCGACACGCGCAAATCAACGGGATGAAAATCGATGTTCATTTTGATCCGCCCGTCTTGCGGCACACGATGCTCGGTGATGTCCATGTTGGCCAAAATTTTGATCCTCGCCGTCAACATGCTTTGCATATGTTTCGGCAGCGCCCTCTCCGTTCGAAGCAAGCCGTCAATTCGATAACGGATGAGCACTTTTGTCTCCTGCGGATCGATATGAATATCGCTTGCCCGCTGTTCGACAGCAAGCTGCAAAATTTGGTTCACTAGGCGAACAATCGGGGAATCGTCCTCGGCCGTCCGACCGTCTTCGCGCATCTCCGTCGGCGGCGCTGGCAGCAAATCATCAAACGATTCGTCCATGTCATAATATTTATTGATCGCCCGCAAAATATCATCCTTTGAAGCGATCGCTGTTTCGATCTGAAACCCCGTTGACAAGCGCAAATCATCAATAGCAAAAAAATCCATTGGATCAGCCATTGCAACGAGCAATCGATCGTCTTCCACCTTAAGGGGCATGATCAGATGGCGGCGAGCAAACTCTTTTGGCACTAAGCTCGTCGCTTTCGGATCAATCGGGTAGCGATACAAGCTGACATGAGGAATGCCGAGCTGAAACTCAAGCGCCTCAATGAGCTGCTGCTCTGTGATGTAACCTCGCTGCAGCAACGCATCGCCAAGCTTTTGCCCAGGCGTTTTCTCACGCAACGCTTCAGCCAGCTGTTCTTCCGTAATCAGCCCCGCTTCCACCAACAAATCACCGAGGCGTTTCCGCTCACGTTTTTTGTTCATCGGCTTCCCCCGCTTTCCCCGCTTTGCTTCGATTCGGTTGAAGGGGCTGCGTTGGTCTGGTCGCTGCCGCTTTGCCCTTCGCCGTTTTGGACTTCTGATTTCTCTTGACCGCTTTCCGCTTCAGTCTGACCGCTATTCGTTGCATCAGACGGTGACGATGGCGTTTCGCTTCCTTCCCCCGTTGTATTGGATGAAGATTCTGGGACTTCAAGCCCTCTTACCTCAACCGCATACGTCGGAGGGTAAAAATCCTCGCTCACCGTCTCTTTGCGGATCAGCCGGGAGCCATCGCGCACTTCGCGTTCGACTTTTACAAGCAATCCAGAACGGCCGACTTGTTTCGTCACGGTTTCATCCGGCGCCAACCGGGCATCGTATTGAATGATTTTGCGCGGTTCGATCCGCTCTAGCCCGCTCGTGCGCACGATATATTGATACGCAAACGGCCAACCGTACACTAACGCTTTCACTTGGCGACCATCGTAGCGAAGAATGAGCGTATAGTCCGTCGAGTTCGGATTCAACCATTGTAAATCGCGTTTGTCATCCACCTTGGCCTCAAATCCCGGAGGAATGCCATCTGGAAGCGAACTTCCCGCATACCGTTCCATCAACAAAAAATTCGTCGACAGCACAGCACGATACACCGCTGATGCCAATGCGTCGACAGCCTGATTCGACAGCCCGCCACCAGCCTGCTGAATCACGGCGCGCAACGAGACCAATTGATTGGAGCGGAGGACGACACGGCGTTCCGAAGCAAGAAAACGGGAGAGACTTTGATCGCGAATGGCAACAGCCGCTTCACTCACGACCGTCTGCCCCTTCCCGGAAGAGGGAAGATAATGGGCCAAGTCGAGCGGCTTGTTCGGAACGGCAAGCTGGGACGCCGCCGCCTCCAAATCCGCTTCCAACGCTTTGAGATCCAAGGCGGGGACTGCCGCCGGCGGGAGAAGGCGTTCAACGGTTTCCATGCAAGCGCTCATGTCAGCCAACACAAGAAGCGGCGAGGAACGGCCGTTGACCACGTTTTTTGTGCTTTCCGACAAGCGAAATGTAAAGATGTCAGCCGGCAGCTCGGCTTTCTTTTCTTGATAGCTGACCGAAATCGAAGCTGTCGATCGCCAGTCGCTCACCTTGTCTGCCACCGCCTGTTGGGCTTCCGCTCTCGTCATCCCAGCAAGCGAAATCGGCCCGACGTACGTCCCGGAGCGATAGCGGTCTTGATCAGGGCCAAACGACTCATAAGCCAAAACGCCCAAGCGGGCAAAGGTGAGGAAATAAACGGTGCAAACCGCCATCACGATAAACAGTTTTCCTATGGAAGCCGCTCTCACCTCGAGCTCCCCCTTTTTCACTCAGCTTCGATGTTCATCGACACATCAACAATGACGCTTGGACCCGCCTCTTGCGCTTTTCTCACATCTTCTTCGCGAAGCGTCGTTCCCGCTGGAAACAGAAGTTCGCCGTTCAAATCATAAATATCCTTGGTCACCCGTTTCCCCGCAAGAAGCGCCACTTGCTTTTCACGGAGCGATTCAAGCGCTTCGACATTTTCCGCTGTCTCCGACATAGCTTGGATCTGTTCAGGAATGTTGCTGGCCTCTGTTTCTTTTTCATTCTTTTGAATGAGCATCGACGCATCGGAAAGGAGAGCTCCCGAAGCGTCGTCGCTGACGATCAATATATCCTTTCCATAAGTCAACACTTGGGCGGATGGCAACACCGCTTCTCCACTTTCAAGGCGAAGGGAGATGCCGATAATATCCCCTGTCTCTTCGTTTAGGAAAAACTCATGGACTTCCCCCAAAAGCTGTCCTTTGCGCGTGATGGCTTTTGTATTTTTGATGCGGATTTGCTTGTTGACAAGCTGGTTGGCAATCGGAATTTCCGCCAAATCAATGACATCATGGCTGCTTGCCACCGTAACGGCGAATTCGCCGATTCCGACGATTTTTTTAAACGGAATCGCTTTTAAACTGAGTTGCACATCTTCTTGCTCGACAGTCAAAAAATCGATGGAACCTTTATCAGGATTAATGACAAAGCTTTTCACGGCGCCGATTTGCATCCCATCCGCAATGCTGATGATCGGCAATCCGATGATTTGCGCGCTCGCTTTCATCCTCTTCACCTCAACCATTTGCTAATGTAGCGGCGATTTCCCGCCAGAGTGCCAGTTCAGCCGCGATAGCTGGATAGTTTGAAAAACGTCGCTCGAGCTGGTCAACCCACGCACGAAGCTGTTGGCCATTTTGTTCCAGTGCATAATGCTCCAACAGCAGGCGGGCGAATACGTAGTAATCGCGATCGGAAAGCGGGGCTTGCAAACATTGATGCAGGCATTGTTCATACGCATCGGCCGTCAAACGGCGGCGGCTCAGCATCAATTCCGCTGCCGCCATTTGCGCTTTTTCCGAAGCAACCAAATGCATTGGTTCTTCAGCAAACGGCTCATCTGCCGCCTCGACGCATTCTTCATATTGAGGATTCTCTTCGGAATCCGCCTTTTGTTCCTCTTGCTGCTCGGAAGCGTCCGCTGTTTTTTCGCTGACCATCGCTTCAGCAGCTGATCTCAACGAAACGGCATCATCCACGAGCCGATCCATCCAATCGACCGCACCGCTGTCTTGATCATGTCCAATCTCAAGGCCATCAGCAAACATCACGCCATCGTCCTCGAAGCTTTCCGCCTCCACGCGTTGTCCTTCTTTATGATGCCAGATGTCATGGATTCCGGCAAATCCATCCTCATCCGGAGCCACGGCCGCCTCGAAAAAGACGCCTCCGTGCTCCCGTTTGACGCTGTCCGTTGAAGAGAACTCGTATTCTCCGCCTTCCACGCGCTCTGAGAAACGATCATCCATGCTCATCCATGCATCCCATTCATTCTCGCCGCGGCTCTCACCCTTAACGATTTCTGCTGCATTCAGAACCGGCTCATCGGCTTGCGATCCTTCATTTCCGCTCTCTTTTGACACTTCATCAAGCACCGCTGTCTCAAGGTCCGGCGTCACAGCGCCCGGCCACTGATCCAACCAATCGGAAACACGCCGCAGCGGTTCGGACGCTCCAACGATTTCTTCCGCTTGCTCCCACGGTGGAACAGTTTCTGCCGCTGCCTCCATCAACAAGTCAGCGGGAGAATGGTTCACTTCTTCCGACCGTTCTGCTGTCTGCTCTATCGATGATGATTCATTAGGTTCAGAAAGGGGCGGCGCTTGATCAAACTGGATCGACGGCAACGGCGCCTTTGGCAAAACAGGGACAGAAGCCAAAGATTCCGGCGCCGACCGCTCCTCTTTTTCTTCTTTTACAAAACTTGATTCACGAGAAGCCCCGGCGCGGTAAAGAGCAGCGCCAAATCGGCGGTCAAGCAAATACGATGCAGCCGCCAACAACAAAAGAACAAGAAGCCCGGCCTGCCAAAGCGGAATGATCGAACTAGCCAATTCGGCCAAAAGCGCAGCCAACAGCGCCATAACAACCGCTGTAAGCCCCCCAAGCCGGCTGAAGCCAAGCGGAAGAAGCCAAATCAGCAGCAGCGCCACGACAAAAGCACCGGCATACATGAGCGCCTCTTTCATCATGCCCCCCCGTTTCTTCTATGACAAAAGACCTCTTTTATACTAAAAATCTGCAACATTCGACTCTTACTTATTGTATAATAAAGTTACATATTTTGAAAGAAGGTTGTGATCAATGAGTCAGTCAAGACTTTGTTTTTTTCCTGCCGACGCACTTTAGGGTTCACCCTTATCGAGACATTGTTGTCCATCACGCTGTTGTCTGCGGTGGCGATCGGCTTGTTTTCCTTTTTCACCCACGCTATGACGTATACAGCCGATAACGAACGACGAACGGTGGCCATCAACGTGGCGCGTGGAACGATGGCGTACTTTGAAAAAAATGTTCTCTTTTCTTCCTTATCGAATTACATGACAGAGAACAATCTTTCATTTCTTAAAGTAGAGAAAAACAGCTGCAGCCATGAAGCCTTGTCCTCTTTATTGTTTCCAAGCGGAAATCAGGGCGAAACGATAAGCTCTCAACAATCATGCACCGCCCAGCTCGCCCCAACAATCAATGATGTTCAATACGAAACAACGGTGTACATCATCCGCTGCGATCAAGAAGGATGGGACGGATTCCTCACCTCCTCTGAATTTGCGTCATTGCCGGAGCGGCTCAAAGAAGAGATCCGTCGTGAACGAAACAACATGATCTCCTCCGAAGCCGGCACCTACATGGCGAAACTGTACGCCGTTGTCCGTTGGGGAGAACGAAACGGCGACATCACATGGGTGGAAGGAGTGGTGACCGATGAGACGATCCGTTAACACCCAAGATGGGATGACGCTTGTCGAGCTGTTGGCCGCCATTTCCATTTCCATGTTGATCATTGGCGCCATCTATACTGTTTTTCTAGCGGGCATTCGCGTTTATCAGCACATCGGCATTGAAAGTGAATTACGGAGCGAGGCGGATTACGCGGTGGCACGCATCATGAATGCCTTATACATGTTCTCGCCGGACGGCCTTGAAGCCGATCGGAGCCAAGAAAACAAAACGCTTAGTCAACTGTCGTTTGTCAAAAACGAGCAATTCAAAACGAACAACCAAGTCGGTCTTGTTTCCCGCGAAACCGCGGCGCAATCGGTCCATCAAATCATTTCGATTAAAGACGGAAAACTGATGATGGACGGGGAAGCGATTACATCCACACGCCTTTTGCTGGACGATTCTTCCTCCTTTTCGTTCCGTTGCGCGCGCAGAGACGGAGAAATTTGCCGAAGTGGGGTTATCACCATCATCTTAACGATCAAAGATGGGAATAACAACGGGATGCTTTCAATAAAACCTTTCACTTTACAGACGGAATTCGGTTTTTAGGGGGGAGGCCCTATGCGCCGAGATCAGCGAGGATATAGTTTGATTACAACATTGTTGGTCATCACCGTCTTTTTATTGCTAGGTCTAACCATTGTCACCACCGCCGTCGAGCACGCCCAATTCACCACCGTGCGCGTGGATGACGTACAATCGCTGCATGAGGCGAAGACGGATGTCAACGAGGCGGTCGCCGATCTGAAAGCAGAGTTATCGGATCCAAATTTTTTGGTCCGCCATCGTATTTTTGCGCCTGACCAATGGGATCAGTTTCTCGGGCTTGGCAGCTCGTCTCCTGGAGAAGACACGATCGCCGGCCGCCTGCGCGACCGCTACGGGGTGATCATGGAAGATGAAAGCGAGCAATATGATATTCCCAAAAACCAAGTGTTTCTTCGCGCCCTTCGTTTAACGAAAACGTTCAATGACGGCCATCGGACGCGAACCGTCAAACGGCTCGTCTTTGTGACCAATACGCCAAGCTTTTTGAAATATGCGCTTGGCTCAAAGGAAACAGTGGTCCTCAACGGCGGGGTTTATGTCGAAAACGGGAATGTATACACAGGGCAAAACGCCTATGCCAGCAACGCGATCAACTATGTGAAGGCAAACGGACAGCTGACCGTCAATTCGTCTAACGCCGGCATGCCGCTTTTATCCTCTTCCTCGATTTGGTATACAAACGACGGACAATTGAATGCATGCGGGCAAACGACCGGTTGCTGGGAAGCATCACAAGGCCGTTTTCGCATGAAGACCAATTGGGCGCCTCGTTGGCCGACGGATGTGCCAGAACCGGCGCCAACCATCAGGCAAGAAAACGAAGATTTTATCGATGTCGATTTTGACCTTACTGTGGCCGACAAACTGTTGCAAGCATCGGGAATTTTGCCCCCGTCATCCGATTACATTGAGCGAATGGAATCCATTCAAGAAGCCGGGGACAAAAATAGCCAACTTCACACGTTAGTGGCAGAGTTGTCCAATCAATGGACCTCGATCCAATCGAATCAACCGGATCCAAACGATCCACGTAAAACGCTTGAAGAAGTGATCAAAGAGCAGTCCAAAACCAAACCGCTCTACCTCGATGGAAACAGCGTTTTGAGAGGAGATGTCGATATTCAGAACAGCGGAGTCAACCAATGGCTCATTGTCAACGGCGATCTTCGCCTTGATGGGCCGACAAATCCCAGTACATTTGTCAGCGTACGCGGAAATTTTATCGTCCTCGGTGATTTAACTTTGACAGGCAACTTGCGGCTTGACGCAAGCATCTACGTCACCGGGAGCACGAAAATTTACCAAAGCCGGATCGAACGGGCGCTAAACAACAAAGGTGTTGTGTTGCTGTCGAAAGGTCCGCTCGATATTTCCCGTATTAATGAATTCAATAACCCAACCATTCCGACACCGAATTTGAAAGGATACTTTTACACAGACAGCAGCGCCACGATTTATGCCGTTGGATCCTACTTGTATATCGAAGGCGGGCTGTTCGCCCGCGGAAACAGAGCAACAGCTCCAGACACAGACATCAATGGGCTTGTCGTCAACGCATTCCGCGGTCAAGTCAATGGGGAAAACGGAGAACCGGACCGGTTTACGCCAGGAAGTGATCCGTTATCCTCACGCCTCGTCGTCCGCTATCGTCCTGAAATGCTTGTTGAACAAGGGACAGGACTTCCTTTTGTCAATCGCATTTCGCTCGTGGTCGACCGATTGGAAGTAGAATGAAGGAGGCATTTTTGATTCAAAACGGAAAGCGGCGCTCCCGAAAGGGAGGCCGCGCTTTATTCATGGCTACCATTTGCCGCCGTTCCCGCCATTTTGGTTGGTGGAAGGCGATCGGACAATGACGGTCGCCTCAGCTTGAATATCCCGGCCATCCAGCGCTTTCACCTCGGCTGTCGCCGTGATGATGGCATATCCGACATCAACCGCTTGCAAATACCATTTCCCATTTTCTTGAACCACCTTGACAAACCGATCGTCAGACGTTACAACAGAGCGAAGCGCCTTGTTGTCCGTTGCATTTTCCGGAATGAAACGGAGTTCTGGCGCCACTTCGAGTAGTGGATCGCCGACATTCATGTATAGAATTGGATTGCGGAACGCCATCCGTTCGAGCGGCACAATGACCGTAATCGTCGCCGACTCTTGCACGTTGCTGCCGTCAGTCGCGCGGACGGTGATCGTCACCGTTCCAGGCTTTCGCGCTGTCACCATGCCGTTTTGATCTACGGATGCGACACTCGGGTCGCTTGATGTCCACGCAAGCGTTTTGTTCGTCGCATCGGCGGGCTCTATCGCCACTGGGATGCGTTGCTCCTTACCGACGTTCATCGTCGGGTCGTAATCGCCAAGCACTAAGCGGCGGATTAATTTCTTATAACGGAACGCTACCTTCGTCGTTCCGTCACCGCGCGTCAGCCCCCCAGCCGAACGCACCGCGACAGTATACTCACCGTCATCGGAAATGGAAATCATATACGGCGAAGCGAGCGGCTGCCAGTCTGAAACCACACCATTTCGTACGACTTGGTACTCGTACTTCACCCCTTCGCCAGCGACAAGCCCCACCATTTTGACAGTCGGCGCTTCCGTGATCACAGCGCCGCTTTCCGCCACACCGCTTTCCGTTATGATCGACAGCTGCGGTTTCAAGGCGACGCGCACCGTCCGGCCATTGCGGTAAGTGACAAGCAGCACGCCGTCATCATTTGGGTCATACTGCATCGCTTTGACAGGCAACGGCAATAATCCATTTGCATTAGGATCCGCCCGCCCGACGATGTCGTCTGATAAAGCAGAAAATTTGTGTTTGGTAATAGTCCCCATTCCATTCCCTTCATAGTAAACGTTCGGAAAATCATCCAAGCGAACTGTCATGCCGATCCGTTCCGCCGGCGGAACGAGCGTCGATGTTTTGGTACCATAACGGCTGTCGGTGAATGTCACCAAAGCTGGCGGCAATTGAACACTGTTCATGGCAAAATCAGCCTGCATCACCCATTGCGCCGAGAGCGTCAGTTTGTTGAGCTGGCTGTAGTCGAACGTTTGATTGGTGAAAGACCATTTGGCATAACGCTTGCCATTCTCCACATAGGTTGTGACTTTGCCATCGGGAACAACGGAGATGCCATCGGGCAGTTCTTGGACAATGCTCACATTGCTGATCGTCCCGGTCGCATTGCCGACATACCCGACAAGCGACAACGAATACGTGGCACGGAAGCGGTTGTCGTCGCCATCGGTTGCCCCCCGTTTGATTAAGCTTGTGACATCATTGGTCAGCCCTTGCAGCTTCACCGTTCCAGTAAACGACGGCGGCGCTTCGTCTTTGACCGTGACGGTCACCGTTTTCGTCACAACCGGCTGTGGTTGGCCATACACATCCCGATACGTCAGTTCAGCATTGAACGTATATATCCCTTTTGCTTTAAATGACACGGGAATCGGAATCGTCACCGGCGCCGGAGTGCCTTGACCAACTTGGTATGGGATGGAAAACGAAATATACGCGTTTTGCTTGTTTTCATCCAGCCATACTTGGCCGTTTTCCGCAACGGCGACATTGCCGCCAAACGACGAAAGCGGGATGCGGATCGTTCCTGTGATCGCTGGCGTGGTGGCAAGCTGGGAAAACTGTTGGAACAAAGCGGTCAAATTTTGCATCGTTCCTTGCCGCGCCTCGCCGCCAGCAGTCGCGGACAGCGTCTGCAAAAAGCTCATATCGACTTCAGTGTTGCTGCCAAAACCGATCGAATAAAGGGTAATATTGTTCATTCCAAGCATTTTCGCCACCGCTGTGGCATCGGCTCGGATTTTCCCTTCGATGCTGCTGTAAGTGAACGAANAGCCGTTATCCCAAGACACCCACCATCCATTGACATAATCTTGCCCGTCGCTGTAAAATTGGCGAGAATATCCTTTGTTGTCGGTAAAACGGATACCGGCAGTCCGTCCATCGCTGTACAATTCGTATGTGACCGAAAGAGAATCGGTTACTCTATTCCTTGTATAGGAATATCCACCCCAAAAATTCTGCTTGACCTCCCGATACGTAATCGTATCGACTGTATTCAACACCGTCGGCATGCCATCGGTTAAGAAAATGATATACTTTTTCCTCGTTGGGTCCGTGAAATACGATTTAGCAAGAGACAAAGCAGCCGAATAGTTCGTTCCGCCGCCGGCGGTCAAGCTGTTGCCGGTATTGAGAATGGCATCAAGCTGACTTGCAACATTCGAGTACTTCCCAAACGGAACCACACTTGCTTCCCGCACTCCATCGGAAAACGGAATAAGAGCAAAGCGGTCATTTTGGTTGTAATTGGACTTAAAGTAGTTGACCGCCGCTTGCAGAGCGGATTTGGCGCTTTGCAGCTTCATTGCCGTCATCGACCCCGACACGTCCATGACAAACACGACATCGATCGGCGGGCGGATGATTCCTGAAACAGCCCCTTGTGGAACGAGCGTCACATCGAGCCGGCCTTGGGCATCGCCGTTTGGCGGCTTGGCGTACTCTGATTGTGACGAAGAAAACTGCAATTGAAGCGATGGCAGAGAGGAAGAAGCGGCTTGAACGGCAACCTCCTTCCCACCTGTGCAAAACATGAGCAAAAATGCCCAGACCAACGCTGTAAGAGCTTGGAAAAACCTCCTTTTCCTCATGTTCCTCTCCCCGTTTCATGACAAATTACCTATTTTTCTTTATCTTCATTATACCATTTCATAGACGTTGTTGATAGCAAATTTTTCTTACACAAGCTTTTTTTTACTTCGGAAATAAAGTATAAAGACCCCGTAATCAGCAACATTTCTTGAGCGGACAAACGTGTTTTCTGCTCACCGATCCACTTCTTCCAACGATGAACAGTCGCCTTATGCCGATGGGATGAAAGAGCATACAACTGTTCCGCCGCTGCCGCGCGCGGAAAATCAAACGTGGTAAACGTGATCGTATGCGCGAGCTCATCAAGCAGCTGAATCATCCGCTCAAGCGGCTTGTCTGTCAGCGCGGCGAACAAGACATGGACGCGTTTGTCAGGATAATGGGCGCGCACCGTCTCCACGAGCGAGCGAATCCCGGCTTCGTTATGGGCGCCGTCGAGAATGATGAGCGGTTTGCCGCTCACCCGCTCAAACCGGCCGGGCCAAGCGGCTGTGGCCAGCCCATCGGCGATATGCTCCGGCTCGATCAAAAACGAATAGCCAAGGCGCAACAACTCTGCCGCCATCACCGCCACCACCGCGTTTTCGACTTGATGGGCGCCGGGCATTTGAATGCGCAAATCGCGATATTCGGCAAACGGCGTGGCGAGGGAAAACTGCTCTCCTTCGGCGATCGTTTTCCAGTCTGTTACAGTAAAATCAACGCCGAGACGATATGTTTTCGCCTTCCGCTCCGCCGCCGTTTTGGCGATCACTTCCCACGCCTCCGGTTCCTTCACCGCCGTCACAAGCGGCACGCCCGATTTGATGATTCCGGCTTTCTCCGCGGCGATTTGCCCAAGCGTATCGCCTAAAATGTTCATATGATCGTAGCTGACGTTTGTAATGACAGAAACGAGCGGATAAATGATGTTAGTTGAGTCCAAGCGGCCGCCGAGCCCGACTTCAATGAGCACGATGTCTTGAATGTTCTGTTTTCCAAAATAATACAGCATCATCGCCGTGATCACTTCAAACTCGGTCGGTCCGCCAAACTCTGTTTGTTCCAACTCATCGGCAAGCGGCTGAATGACTCGCACGAGCTCGACGATCTCTTGATCGGAAATCGGTTCGCCGTTGATGCTGATTCGTTCGTTAAACTGCTCGACATACGGCGAGGTGAACGTGCCGACCGAATAGCCCGCCGCCTGCAAAATCGAGCGCAAATAGGCGACCGTTGACCCTTTGCCGTTCGTTCCCCCGATATGGACGGCGCGGACGCGGCGTTCCGGGTGGCCGAGTTGTTCCATCATCCATTCCATCCGTTTCAATCCCGGTTTCATGCCGAGCCGCAGCCGCCCGTGAATCCAAGCGACTGCTTCTTCATACGTTCGAACCATGTTCATCGTCCTCCTTTTTCCATTGGTGTCTTGCCGCCCCCTGCCGGCTTCATGCGGCAGATGTGCCACACATCGAGAAGCGTGGCGAAAGCGAGTATATGTTGACAACAAACCCCTTCTCAGAATATGACAAACCTTCCATCATGATCCATCGAAAAAGACGAATCCACAGGAAAGCGGATTCGTCTTCATCATAATCAACCGCCAGATCGTTTGTCTACCGTTTGAGCTCGGCGAGGCGCGCCTTGACGGCTTCGCGTTTTTCGATGTAATCTTGCCGCTTGCGCCGCTCTTCTTCGACGACATGAGCCGGCGCTTTCGCCAAAAAGCCTTCATTCGCCAGTTTCTTTTCGACGCGCTCGACTTCTTTGTTCCATTTGTCAAGCTCTTTTTCAAGCCGCTTCATTTCTTCCTCAATATTGATCAATCCTTCAAGCGGCATGATGAGCTCGGCGCCGGTGACGACCGCCGTCATCGCTTTGTCCGGCGCGGGAACGTTTGTATCAATCAAGAGCTCGCTCGGGTTGCAGAACCGCTCAAGATAGGCGCGGTTTTTCATGAGCACCGCCCGCACTTGTTCATCTTTCACCTTAATATAGAGCGCAATCGGCTTGCTCGGCGGCGTGTTCACTTCGGCGCGGACGTTGCGGACGGCGCGGATGATGTCAACCAACAGCCGCATTTCTTCCGCGGCTTCTTCGTTCGACAGCTCAGGGCGCACTTGCGGCCACGGAGCGACGGTGATCGATTCGCCTTCATGCGGCAAGTTTTGCCAAATTTCCTCGGTAATGAACGGCATGAACGGGTGAAGCAGGCGCATCGTGTTGTCGAGCACATACGCCAACACGGAGCGCGTCGTCTTTTTCGCCGCTTCGTCGTCACCGTAAAGCGGCAATTTCGCCATTTCAATGTACCAGTCGCACAAGTCGTCCCAAATAAAGTTGTACAGCGTACGCCCCGCTTCGCCGAATTCGTATTTCTCAGCGAGCTTCGTCACCGTCTCGATCGTTTCGTTGAGACGCGTTAAAATCCAATGGTCGGCGACCGTTTTTTCGCCGCTCAAATCAAGCTCCTCGTACGTCATGCCGCCCATGTTCATCAAGGCAAAGCGCGAGGCGTTCCAAATTTTGTTAGCAAAATTCCACGTCGCTTCGACTTTTTCTGTGCTGAAGCGCAAGTCTTGCCCCGGCGAGCTGCCGGTCGCCAAGAAGTAACGGAGCGCATCGGCGCCGTACTGGTCGATCACATCCATCGGATCGACGCCGTTGCCGAGCGATTTGCTCATTTTCCGCCCTTGGGCGTCGCGGACGAGGCCGTGGATGAGCACGTCTTTGAACGGACGCTTGCCGGTGAATTCGAGCCCTTGGAAAATCATGCGCGACACCCAGAAGAAAATAATGTCATAGCCGGTGACCAGCACATCGGTCGGGTAGTAGCGCTTGTAATCCGGCGATTCTGTATCCGGCCAGCCCATGGTCGAGAACGGCCAAAGCGCTGAACTGAACCATGTGTCGAGCACATCGGGGTCTTGTTCCCAGTTTTCGATGTCTTTGGGCGGCTCATGGTCGNCGTACACTTCACCCGTTTCTTTATGGTACCAAGCTGGAATCCGGTGCCCCCACCAAAGCTGGCGCGAGATGCACCAGTCGCGGATGTTTTCAAGCCAATGCAAATACGTTTTTTCAAACCGTTCCGGCACGAACTGCACTTTGCCGTCCGTTTGCTGGAGCTTGATGGCGGCTTCGGCGAGCGGCTTCATTTTCACGAACCATTGCGTCGACAAATACGGTTCAATAACCGCGCCGCTCCGTTCGCTATGACCGACTGAGTGCACGTGCTCCTCGATTTTAAAGAGGACGCCTTGTTCTTGCAAATCGCGGACGATCCGTTTCCGGCATTCAAACCGGTCAAGCCCTTGGTATTGCAAGGCGTTTTCGTTCATCGTGCCGTCTTCGTTCATGACGAGAATGCGCGGCAAGTTGTGGCGGTTCCCGATTTCAAAGTCGTTCGGGTCGTGCGCCGGCGTAATTTTGACCGCCCCAGAGCCGAACTCCATGTCGACGTACTCATCGGCAATGATCGGAATTTCACGGCCGACGATCGGCAGCTTGACCGTTTTGCCGATCAAATGCTTGTACCGCTCGTCATCCGGATGCACGGCAACGGCCGTATCGCCAAGCATCGTCTCCGGACGGGTCGTCGCCACTTCGATGAAGCCGGAGCCGTCGGCGAGCGGATAGCGCATATGGTAGAGCGCGCCTTTCACTTCTTTATAAACAACCTCAATGTCCGACAACGCGGTTTTCGTCACCGGATCCCAGTTGATGATGTATTCGCCGCGGTAAATGAGCCCTTTCCGGTAGAGCGAGACGAACACTTCGCGCACCGCTTTGGAAAGCCCTTCGTCAAGCGTAAACCGCTCGCGCGTGTAATCAAGCCCAAGCCCTAACTTCGCCCATTGACTGCGAATATGGCCGGCGTATTCTTCCTTCCACTTCCACGTTTCTTCTAAAAATTTTTCCCGGCCTAAATCGTAGCGCGACAGCCCTTGCTGGCGCAATTTTTCCTCGACTTTCGCCTGGGTGGCGATGCCGGCGTGATCCATTCCCGGAAGCCACAAAACGTCATACCCTTGCATCCGCTTCATTTGCATCCGCTTCATGCGCGTAATGATGTCTTGCAGCGTCGTATCCCACGCATGCCCTAAGTGCAATTTGCCGGTGACGTTGGGCGGCGGGATGACGATCGTAAACGGTCGTTTGTTCGGATCACCGGTCGCTTCAAAAAATTTTCCTTTCAGCCACCATTCGTAGCGCCCGGCTTCAACGGCGCGATGGTCGTATTTCGGCGGCATCGACACTTCGTGCTGTGCCATGTTTCATTTCCCTCCTTCAACATGATGGACAATGCGGCCGACGGCGGCTTTCCTGCTTGGCAATGCCGCGCCGCCGGCAAGCAAAAAAGCCCCTTTCATCCGAAAAGGACGAAAGGAGCTGCTTTCGCGGTACCACCTTTTTTCTTAAGCCTAGAAGGCTGGTGATGAAGAGAACCGCAACACGGCCAACCCACCGGTGAAACATCGGCTGGCGAGCCCACAATCAGTTTGGTTGACCGGCCTTCTAGAAGCTTAAGCGCTTCATTGACATAACGGCATGATGCCGGCTTCCTCTACTCGGCAGCAGCGCCTTTCAAAGAAGCAGCTCAAGGGCGACCTTCCAGCAGCCGTCATCCTAGGAAATCTCGCAGCTTCCGATTTCCCTCTCTGCAGGCGCGGACCGCTGTACTCCTCCCCGTCTTCGCTTTTGTCGTCATGATTCGATTATTATACTACCATTGTCCATCATCTTTGCCAAGTTTTTATTTATTTATTCCATTGGCCGGCGGTTGGTGACAAACATTTTGTTGTTTCATATTGTATAGTAAACCCGGGAAGGAGGGAACACCGATGCGGCGATTCAACCCGTATTCATGGCCGCCTTGGCTGAGGCAAGTGCGCGCCGTCTGCGCCCAAGTGATCATCCCGCTCACCATTTTTCAAGCCATTCGCACCATTTTTTTGCCGACGACATTTGACGTCATTTTGCTGGCTGTTTTTGTTTTGCTCGCTGTGGCGCTCCACTTGGAATGGATTTAACCGCTGCCGTCCTCTTCCGCTGGCGTTTCAGAGCCGGCCGTTTCATCCTGCGGCTGCGCAGCATCGCGTTGGACAAGATGCATGACAACGGCCTCCATGTTTTTAAAAGCCATATAGCAGCGCAGCAGGGCAGCAACGTGCTCACGCTCGTTCCGTTCCTTATGTGAAACGGCCTCATAGCGTTCGAGGCAGCGGACAAACCCACACGGTTCGGCCAAATGGCTGTAGAGAAACGCCCGTTCTGCGGCGGACAACGGCAGTTCCGTTTCATACTCAGCAAGCCCATCGAACCATTCCCGTTCAAGCGGTGAAATTGTGCGCACATGGTTGCGAAAAATAGAAACTAAATCGTATACCGGAGAATTCCAATGCGCCCGCTCCCAGCTGATCCAATACGGCGCCACGTAATGAGAAAGGCGCGCCTTTCCGTGCACCCAGACGATTCGCCATTGCTTCGTTTCCTTCACCGCTTCCTCCCAAGCAGCAAGCTGCTCCTCGGCAAACCAATACGCGCGCATCACTTCATGGAAATACGTACAGCATTGCAGCTGAAACGGCGACATGTACCACGCTGTCTCGTACCGTTCGACCCGCTCCTCCCAAACGGCCCGCGCCCGTTGCCATTCGTCTTTTTTTTGTTTTTGGTAGGCGTCGATCTCCTCTTCGCTCGCTTGCACGGTGCGGACCGTCATGCGGTGAAGGCGGGCGAGTTCGCGAAAAAAAGGGCGAACAGCGGTCTCTCTCGACCCCGCTTCATCTTCACGCCATGCTTGCAAGTAATAAAGGCGCCCTCCCTCCGCTGCAAACAACGACCGCTGCCTCGTCCCATAAAGCGGGGGGCAGTGGCGGCCATAATAATGGAGCGACTGCCAAATGGCGGCTGCCTCTTGTTCGCTCTCAAGCGGCTTTAAAGCAAACAGCCCGCTGTCGGTGTATACTTTAGCCGCTTTGCCCCACTGCTCGATATGCCGCGGCCGAAGCCCATATTGCCTGAGCACAGCGCGGTACGTTTCAGACCGTATGGCCATCGTTACGCCCCCTCACCGGCAAAAGAAACGGAAAGCGTTCCTTTCAGGCGAAAGGACGGCTTCCCGCCATGGCCGGAATATATAACAGCTGCCCTTCGTGCACATCATCCGGGCTTTCCAAATCGTTGGCGCGCAAAAGTTGGGAAACGGTGACATCATATCGTTCGGCAATCTTGTCCAACGAGTCCCCTTGCTGGACGATGCAAATTTTGACTTGTGTAAACTCTTCCGCCTCGCTTTTCGCAAACAGCTTTGTTAAATACAGGGCGTTTTCGCTTTTCGTTTCCGTTGCTTGCTCTTCCTTGTCTTCCTCGGCGGTTTTTTTCGCGGCGCCGATCGACACTTTCGCCTCGGTCGGCGGCAGCAAATTCGCCATGTCTTCTTCCGCTTCCGCACTCACCGCTTTCGTTTCCGTCTCGAT
>NZ_LDPD01000023.1:522002-534033 GCF_001026865.1 Geobacillus sp. ZGt-1
AAAAACGGCTCTTTTACACCCGCCTCTTCATCAGGCGGCGTTTCTTCATGACGCACAGCCGTCGGTTCAAAGGCGGAAGCCGGCAGTTCCTCGCCTGCAGCGGCGGGACGATCCTCGGGTATGAACGCTTCGTCGCCGGCTGCCTCCTTGCGGGCGATCGACTCAAACGGGGCCAAAAGCAGCTCTTCCTCTTCGTCATCAGCAGGCAAGTCATCGACAAGCGGCGCTTCACTGATGCCGCTGATCGAAATGTCGGCAGTGATCAGCAATCTTCCGTTTTCATCCAAATCATAATCAAACGATTCAACCGTCACGTACACATCCTCAAGGGAACGAATGCGGTTTTTTGGAATCGTAATATCGATTGGAAAGCGGTGCGACAGTTCGCTAATGCCATCCTCGCGCACGGAAATATGCTGGATGTAGCGGTAGCTGGCAAATTCGAACGCATCACTGTCTGCTTCCGTGGCCTCTCCCCCGTCCCCCGGACGAAACTCTCCGTTTAATTCCAGCGCCCCGCGAATCGTAATATATTGATCGTACTCGTCGACAGAGATCACAGGATCAAGAGAAATCGACAAAAATTCGGCGACTTCCTGTCCGTTTTTAAACCAGACCGATTCTTCCAATGAAAACCGCAAATACGATTGCTCCAACCGGGCCTCCTCCTTCCGTCCCTTCGCCTAATGGATTCTATGACATTATCCATTGTATGAGTGAAAAAGAGACGGTATGATAAAAAAATCAGGCTGCCGTCGATCAGCAGCCTGATTTGGTTCACTCCTTGCGCAGACGGGCAAACACCCGCTCCGCTGCGGCAATCGTGTACTCGATATCCTCATCGCTGTGCGCCGTCGACAAAAACAGCCCTTCAAATTGCGACGGGGGCAAGAAAATGCCTTCATTCGCCATTTCCCGGTAATAAGCGGCAAACAGCTCCAAGTCGGACGTTTTCGCCGTTTCGTAATTGACCACCGGTTCGTTCGTGAAGAACAAGCCGATCATCGACCCGGCACGGTTGATCGTATGCGGAATGTCATATTTTTCGGCGGCCTGGCGCAACCCTTCTTCAAGGCGCGCCGCTTTGCGCTTGAACTCTTCATACGTTTCCGGCGTCAACTGGCGAAGCGTCTCGTAACCGGCGATCATGGCAAGCGGGTTGCCGGACAGCGTGCCTGCTTGGTACACCGGCCCGCTCGGTGCGACGAGCTCCATAATTTCTGCTTTTCCCCCATACGCTCCAACCGGCAGACCGCCGCCGATCACTTTGCCGAGACACGTCAAATCCGGCTCAACGCCATAATACCCTTGGGCGCAATGGTAGTCCACGCGGAAGCCGGTCATGACCTCGTCGAAAATCAATAAGGCGCCGTATTGTTTCGTCACGTCCCGCAGCCCTTCCAAAAAACCAGGCACCGGCGGCACGACACCCATGTTGCCGGCGACCGGTTCGACGATCACCGCGGCGATGTCTTCGCCAAACCGCTCAAACGCGTAGCGAACGCTGTCTAAATCGTTATACGGAACGGTGATCGTATGCTGGGCGACCGACTCCGGCACGCCCGGGCTGTCCGGCAGGCCGAGCGTCGCCACGCCGGAGCCGGCTTTAATGAGCAGCGAATCGCCATGGCCATGGTAGCTGCCTTCGAATTTGATAATTTTGTTGCGCTTCGTGTAGCCGCGCGCGAGACGAAGCGCGCTCATCGTCGCCTCCGTTCCGGAGTTGACCATGCGCACGATTTCAACCGACGGCACCCGCTCGATGACGAGTTTGGCCAACTCATTTTCGAGCAACGTCGGGGCGCCAAAGCTCGTCCCTTGTTCCGCCACGCGCTTTAGCGCTTCCACAACGTGCGGATGGGCATGCCCTAAAATGAGCGGCCCCCACGACAACACATAGTCGATATATTCGTTGCCGTCAATATCATAAATTTTCGAACCTTGGCCGCGCGCCATAAAGATCGGCGTCATGCCGACCGACTTGAAGGCGCGCACCGGGCTGTTCACCCCGCCCGGCATCAGCTTGAGCGCCTCGCTGTAGGCGCCTTTTGACCGTTCATAGCTTCGCACCGTTCCGCCTCCTCTCTTTATTCTGCCAACCAACGGGCGACGTCTTTCGCAAAATACGTGATGATCAAATCGGCGCCGGCCCGCTTCATGCCGGTCAGCATTTCCATGACGACCGCTTTTTCATCAATCCAGCCGTTTTGCGCCGCCGCCTTGACCATCGCATACTCGCCGCTGACGTTATAAGCGGCAAGCGGCAGCGGAAAGCGGTTTTTGATGTCGCGGATGATGTCCATGTAGGCAAGCGCCGGCTTGACCATCAAGAAATCGGCGCCTTCTTTCACATCCGACTCCGCTTCGCGAAACGCCTCAAGGCGGTTGGCCGGATCCATTTGATACGTTTTCCGGTCGCCAAACTGCGGCGCGCTGTTGGCCGCATCGCGGAACGGGCCGTAAAACGCCGAAGCGTATTTAATGGCGTACGACATGATCGGTACGTACTCGAATCCGGCTTCATCCAATCCTTGACGGATGGCAGCGACAAAGCCGTCCATCATGTTCGACGGCGCAATGATGTCAGCGCCCGCTTGCGCCTGGCTGACCGCTGTTTTGACGAGCAGCTCAAGCGACAGGTCGTTCAGCACTTGTTCGTTCTCGACGACGCCGCAATGGCCGTGGCTTGTGTATTCGCATAAACATGTGTCGGCGATGACGACGATCTCCGGATGCTTCGCTTTGATTTCGCGGATCGCTCGTTGGACAATCCCGGTTTCGCAATACGCCTGTGAGCCGGCTTCATCTTTGTCATCCGGCACGCCAAACAACATGATGGCCGGAATGCCAAGCCCGGCGATTTCATCCATTTCTTCCGCCAGGCGGTCGAGCGACAAATGGTGCACCCCTGGCATCGACGGCACTTCGCGGCGAATACCGCTTCCTTCCACGACAAACAGCGGATAAATGAGATCATCGACGCGAAGATGCGTCTCGCGCACCATCGCCCGCAAGGTAGCCGTTTGCCGCAGGCGGCGGTGACGGTCAAATGTCAACGGCATTTTATCGTCCCTCCACTGAAAAATATTGTTCCATCGCTTTTATCATACCATCAGTTGTATAATCGGTTGGACAAATATGTACGGTGATCCCTTCCTGCACAGCTGCTCTTTTCGTCACCGGCCCGATGCAGGCAATGGTGACGCCTTCAAGAAGAGTCGGCGCGTTGCTGCCGAGAAGACGGACAAGACTATGGACGGCCGAAGGGCTCATCAACGTGATCACATCGATTTTCCGCTCGCATAGCAGCGCCAACAGCCGCTCACGTCCGCTTGCATCAGGCACCGTGCGGTACACCGTCAGCTCATCGACCAACGCCCCCGCTTCCCTTAGCGCTTCAGGCAACGTCGGGCGGGCCAAATCCCCTTTGACAAACAACACCCGGTCTCCATGGCGGAGGCGGGGCGCAAGGGCGGCTGCCAGCTGTTCGGCAGTGAAATCGTCCGGCATGAGCGCAGGCGAAAAGCCGAACTCAGCAAGCGCCGCCGCCGTCTTCCGACCGACAACAGCGATGTCCGGCACGGGCGCCGGCGAAGCGATATGCGGGCAAAAGAAGCGAACCGCATTGGCACTTGTAAAAATAAGCCAACGGTAACAATCGAGCCGTTCGGCTGCAGTGGCGATGTCTTCCGGCGCGGCGGCCGGCCTGATGGCAATGAACGGAATCTCCACCGGCACAGCGCCGGCAGCGCGCAGCTTGGCGGAAAACGGCGCTGCCTGCTCCTGCCCGCGGGTCACGAGCACGGTTTTGCCGGCAAGCGGGCTCTCAGGCATTATGGTCCAACCCCTTTTTCACTCGCTCGATGAGCGCCTTCGCCCCTTGCTCGCTCAACATGGCGGCCGCCTGCCGGCCGACCGCCTCCGGATCAACGCCGGCCACGATTTCTTTGTATATTTCGTTGCCATCCGGCGAGGCAACAAGCGCGGTGAGACGCACCGTTTCCCCTTGCACTTCCGCATAGCCGGCAATCGGCACTTGGCAGCCGCCTTCCATTTGCTGCAAAAAGGCGCGCTCCGCCCGCACCGCCCATTCGGTTCGCTCATCGTTCAGGCGGTGTAACCATTCGCGCAGCTCCTCATCGTCTTCACGGCATTCCACAGCGAGCGCCCCTTGGCCGACCGCCGGGACGCAAATGTCCGGCGACAAGTAGTCGCTGATCACCTCATCGCTCCAGCCCATGCGCGCCAGGCCGGCGGCCGCCAGCACGATCGCGTCGTAATCTTCGTTCTCCAGCTTCGCCAGCCTCGTATCAATATTGCCGCGAATCCACTTGACCGTCAAATCCGGACGATAGGCAAGCAGCTGCGCCGAACGGCGCAGACTGCTCGTGCCGACGACCGCTCCCGGGGGCAAGTCAGACAGCGTCCGCTTTCCCTTGCTCACGAGCACGTCGCGCGCATCTTCGCGGCGCGGCCCCGAGCCGATCACCAATCCGTCCGGCAGCACCGCCGGCATGTCTTTCATGCTGTGAACCGCCATATCGATGCCGCCGGTGAGCAGTTCATGCTCGATCTCTTTCACAAACAGCCCTTTTCCGCCCACTTTGGAAAGCGTGATATCAAGGACGCGGTCCCCTTTTGTGACGATTTCTTTCACCTCAAACGTAAACGGCGCCCCGAGACGCTTCAATTCGGCGATGACCCAGTTTGTCTGGGTCAAGGCGAGCTTGCTGCGCCGCGAGCCAACGACAATGTTCCGCATTTCGTTCCTCCCCAGTTACGCATACCAAAAATGAAATTTTGACAAACTGCCAAACAAGAAAAAGTTGACAAGCAAAAATAAAAACGAGCCGATGTTCCATAACGCGATCGCCTTTCCTTGCATCTGCCGGACGACCCGTTTGTAAAAGTAGATGCCATAAACAAGAAGAACGACAAACGATCCGAGCACTTTCGCGTCATACCAATGGAAGTGGTCAATTTGGATGTACGCCCAGATGACGCCGAGAATCAGCCCTAGTAACAACATAGGCAAACCGAGCAAATTTAAAACATACGACAAAAAATCGAGCTTCGCCAAATCGGCCATCCGCCATAGGCGCGCCCCCCATTTTTTTCTTTTCAGCAAACTGTATTGCAACATGTACAGCACCGAAAAAATAAAGGACAACGAAAACGCGGCGTATGCTCCGAGCGCGAGCGTAATATGGATGATCAAGAGCTCCGAGACGAGCCGTTCGGCGATGGCCGGCGACTGCGACGACGGCACGAACGTGTGAATGGCCAAAATAAAAAAGGCAAGAACATTCGTGAAAAAAACGATAAAATCAACGCGCAGCAGCCGATTGATCACGAGCGACAGCGTGATGAGCAGCCAAGCGTAAAAATAAAGCCCTTCCGACATCGTCAAAATCGGAAAGCGCTTCGTTTCGATGATACGAAAGGCGAACACCAGCGTTTGCAGCAGCCAGACAACAGAAAGCAACCAGAAGGCGGTTTCGTTCGCCTTCCGGTTTTGCTGCAAAAAATCAATGAAGTATAGCAGGATGGACGCAATGTAAAGCAAAATCGACAGTTCGTACAACGGCGCCACAACCATCCCACCTTACAGCTGCCACGATGGGCGGGCCGCTTCCGCTTGCTGCCGGTCGTTCCGCACGGTTTCTTCCCGTTTCATCCCTTGCTGCTGCGCTTTCACCGCATCTTCGATATTAAAAATTTTCATAAACAGCTCGAGTGCTTCCCCGGCATTCGGGCCGGCGGCAAGCTCTTTCGCCTGCAAAATCGGGTCGCGGAGCAGCTGATTGATGATGCTTTTCGTATGCTTGTTCAACACTTTCCGGTCGCGCTCCGACAAGTGCGGCAATTTCCGCTCCAAACTTTTCATCGTTTCCGCCTGAATGGCGAGCGCTTTTTCACGCAGCGCCGCAATAACCGGCACGACTCCGAGCGTCTGCAGCCATTGGCTGAACGCAACGAGTTCGGCCTCCATCATCGTTTCAATGCGGGCCGCTGCCTTTTGCCGCTCGGCCAAATTGGCGGCCACCAACTCGGCCAACGCCGGATCCAAATCGCGCGGCACCGCAATATCAACCATAAAAAGCGGACGGCCTTTGCGCATTTTCTCAAGCGGCGCCACCATTTCCTTCGTCAATATATAGCCTTTTGATCCAGTCGAGCTGATGACGATATCAGCTTCCAGAAGCGCACACGACAGCTCACTGAGCGGCTTTGCTTCGCCGGCGAACTGCTTGGCGAGCTGCTTCGCTTTTTCGAGCGTCCGGTTGACGACTGTGACTTTGCCAACGCCGCTGCCATACAAGTTTTGCGCCGCCAACGCACCCATTTTGCCAGCGCCGATGATCAACACATGCTTATCCGCCAGACGGCCGAAAATTTTCTTTGCCAGCTCAACGGCTGCATAGCTGACCGATACCGCATGCGCGCCGATGCCTGTTTCTGAATGGGCGCGCTTGGCGAACGTCACCGCCTGTTTAAACAGATGGTTGAAAATCGTGCCAGTCGTCCCAATCTCTTGAGCGAGCAAATAGCTGTCTTTCACTTGTCCTAAAATTTGCGTTTCCCCGAGCACCATCGAATCTAAACCGGCGGCGACGCGGAACAAATGGCCAACGGCCGCCTCCCCTTCAAAGACAAGCAAATACGGAGCGATCGCTTCCGCCTCAAGGCCAAACCATTCAGCCAAAAACGCCTTAATATAGTAACGGCCGGTATGCGGTTGATCGACGACCGCGTAAATTTCCGTCCGGTTGCATGTCGACACGATGACGTTTTCGAGCACACTTTTTTGCTTGGCGAGCTGCCGCATCGCCTCTCCAAGCTCTGCCTCGCCAAACGCCAGCTTTTCACGAATTTCTACAGGGGCGGTTTTGTAATTCACGCCGACAACGATGACTTGCACAATGCCATCCCCCCTTTTAGCCAAATCCCTTCTACTATTATATCATGGCTGTTAGTCATTCCAGTTTGAAAAAATTGTGAACATCCGTCGAAAGCTATGATAAACTGTATACAGTGACCATTCTACCATAAACATGTCTATATGGGAAACGGGGGACATATGACCATGAAACAAAAAGCCGCTTTCTCCGGCATTCTGTTCATCGGCCTTGGGCTGTATTTCCTCGCCGGGCAGCTGTCAATCCCGTTTTTGCGCCTTTTTCAAGGCTGGCCGGCTTTGCTTGCCATTTGCGGCGCCGCCCTGCTCGGCCAAGCGTATTCCGCGCGCGAATACCAGTATGTCTTCCCTGGCTTCCTTTTGCTCGGCTTCGGCGTCGAACTGCTGCTCGTTGAGGCGTTTCCGTCCTGGCCGCACGGGATGAACGTGTTTTTTTTCATTACGGCGCTTGCCTTTTTGGCCAGCAGCCGCAAGCAAAAAGGCGGGGCCGGCTTCGGCGTCTTTTTTTTCTTTCTCGCCGTTGTACTGACGTTTTCCGGCCGCGGCCAGCCGCTCTTTCAACTGTTGCAGACCGGGCTTTCTTCAGTCTGGACATTTTGGCCGCTCGGGCTGATCGCCGTTGGAGTGTATGTGCTATGGGCCAAACGGAAGTAAGCAGGCGAAAAAGCGGTTTCCGCCAACAGAACGGCCAGCCCGCGGGCGGAAAAGGCTGGTGAAGAACAATAGACTCGCTGAATTTGTCAACATCGCACGAAAATGACGTTATAGCGCCGCCAAGCGGTTCAACCCGAAAAAACCGTTTGGGGAGACCGTGTCTCCCCTCCGTCATCAGCCTTCTAAAAAGGCGTCCCGCTCCAAAAAACGGGACGCCTTTTTTCCATCATCCAGCTAAAAACGGCATGATCGCTGCCCATGCTTCCTCTTTTCCTTGTCCGGTCTCGGCGGAGAACAAAATGAGCGGGTCGCCGTCTGCTATGTTCAGCGTTTCACGCGCGATTTTCGCATGCTTTGCCTGCTTGCCGCGCGGCACTTTGTCCGCTTTCGTGGCGATGACGACGACCGGAATGTCATAATGCTTCAAAAACTCGTACATCATCACATCGTCTTTTGTCGGCGGGTGGCGCAAGTCAACGAGCAAGAGCGCCGCCTGGAGTGTCTGGCGCGTCGTAAAATATGTTTCCATCATCTTCCCCCATTTTTGCCGCTCCTGCTTTGAAACGCGGGCAAAGCCGTAGCCGGGCACGTCGACGAAGTAAAACGAATCGTTAATCAAATAAAAGTTCAACGTCTGCGTTTTGCCCGGCTTCGATGAGGTGCGTGCCAAGTTTTTCCGGTTGATCATTTTGTTGATGAACGACGATTTTCCGACGTTCGAGCGGCCGGCGAGCGCCACTTCCGGCCGCCCGCCGTCCGGATATTGCTCCGGCTTGACAGCGCTGATGACGAGCTCCGCTTTTGTTACGTTCATCGCTTCCACCCCACGAGCGCATGCGGCAGCACCTCATCGAGATGGGAGACGAGCACAAAGCGCAAGTCGCGCTTCACCGTTTCCGGAATGTCCGCTAAATCTTTTTCATTGTCTTTTGGCAAAATGACCGTTTTCAGCCCGGCGCGGTGGGCACTTAACGTTTTCTCTTTCAAGCCTCCGATCGCAAGCACCCTGCCGCGCAGCGTAATTTCGCCGGTCATGCCAACAAAGCGGCTCACCGGCTTGCCCGTCAGCGCGGAAATGAGTGCGGTGGCGATCGTAATGCCTGCAGACGGCCCGTCTTTTGGCACCGCACCCTCCGGGACATGGATATGGATATCGTACATTTCATGGAATTTCGGATCGATGCCGAGTTCCTCAGCGCGCGATCGAACATAACTGAACGCCGCCTGCGCCGATTCTTTCATCACATCGCCGAGTTTTCCGGTCAACACAAGTTTGCCGTTACCTTTCGCGAGCGACACCTCAATGGCGAGCGTATCGCCGCCAAACGCGGTGTACGCAAGACCGGTCGCCACACCGATCTGGTCCTCCGCTTCCGCCTGTCCATAGCGGTATTTTCGTTTTCCTAAAAATTCTTCGAGATTGTTTTCTGTGATGACGACCCGTTTTTTCTCACCGGAGACAATGAGGCGGGCCGCCTTCCGGCAAATCGCCGCCAACTGTCGCTCCAGCTCCCGCACTCCAGCTTCGCGCGTATAATGGCGGATGATGGCAAGCATCGCATCATCGCGCACTTGCAGCGCCGCTTTTTTCAAGCCGTGCTCATCGAGCTGCTTCGGCAGCAAATGCCGCTTCGCAATATGGAGCTTTTCAACTTCGGTATAGCCCGGAATCTCGATCACTTCCATCCGGTCCAACAGCGGCTGCGGAATCGCCGCCAAATAGTTGGCAGTCGCAATAAACATTACCTTCGACAAATCGTACGGCTCTTCAATATAATGGTCGCTGAACGCATGGTTTTGTTCGGGATCGAGCACCTCGAGCATAGCGGCCGACGGATCGCCGCGAAAATCGCTTGACATTTTATCGATTTCATCGAGCAAAAAAACCGGGTTGATCGTGCCCGCCTTTCTCATTCCTTGAATGATGCGGCCCGGCATCGCCCCCACGTATGTGCGGCGATGGCCGCGAATTTCCGATTCGTCGCGCACGCCGCCGAGCGACATGCGGACAAAGCGACGGCCGAGCGCTTTGGCGATCGAGCGGGCAAGCGACGTTTTGCCGACCCCCGGCGGTCCGGCAAGGCAAAGAATCGGACCTTTTAACGATTTCGTCAGCTGTTGCACCGACAAAAACTCGAGCACCCGCTCTTTCACCTTATCGAGTCCGTAATGTTCCTCATTTAAAATGGCTTCCGCCCGCTTAATATCGTGAATGTCTTCTGTCTCCTTCGACCACGGCAA
The DNA here is from genome assembly GCF_001026865.1 of Geobacillus sp. ZGt-1. Classification (NCBI taxonomy): domain Bacteria; kingdom Bacillati; phylum Bacillota; class Bacilli; order Caryophanales; family Anoxybacillaceae; genus Geobacillus; species Geobacillus sp. ZGt-1. Next base: position 531,817 of record NZ_LDPD01000023.1, read on the forward strand.
GGCGAGAAGCCAATCCAAGTAGTTGCGGATGACCGCGCTTTCCGCTGAGGTCGCCGGAATTTTTTCATACCGGTCAAGCTCTTTGAGAGCCGTTTCTTTCACATGTTCAGGCATGCCGGCCGCCTCAATTTTTTCTTTCAACTCTTCCACTTCGCCCGTTTTTCCTTCTTTTTCGCCGAGCTCTTTTTGGATGGCTTTCATTTGTTCGCGCAAATAATATTCTTTTTGCGTCCGCTCCATCGATTGCTTGACGCGGGCGCTGATCTTTTTCTCGAGCTGAAGCACTTCTTTTTCGTTGTGCAAAATTTGAATGATTTTATTGAGGCGCTCTTTCACGTCGATCGTTTCCAAAATGCGCTGCTTTTCCTCGAGTTTGAGCGGCAAATGCGAGGCGATGATGTCGGCCATGCGCCCCGGCTCGTCAATGTCGACGATCGACGCGTAAATATCGGCCGACAGCCGTTTCGACAAGTTTATGTACTGCTCAAAGTATTCGAGCATCGTCCGCTTGAGCGCCTCATCTTCCAAGTCTTTCGCCGACCGGTCGGCAAACTTCTCAAACTTGACCGAAAAATACGGCTCCTCGCTGACGACTTCAGTGATAAGCGCCCGCGCGATGCCTTCCACAAGCACGCGGAACGTGCCGTTCGGCAATTTGAGCAGCTGCTTGACGCGCGCGATCGTCCCCATTTTATACAAGTCGTCCATGTCTGGATCGTCGACGGCGACATCTTTTTGCGACGTCAGCAAAATCATATGATCCTCCACCATCGCCTGTTCGAGCGCCCTGACCGATTTCTCGCGCCCGACGTCCAAATGGAGCACCATCGTCGGAAACACGAGCAGCCCCCGCAGCGGCAAAAGCGGAACGACCGTCTCCTTTTTCTTTCCGTTCACGCCGAACACCTCCATCTCTCGCTTCTATTCGTTTATTGTATAGTACGGCAGCGGGGTTTGTAAAATTTGACGTTTGCAGGCAAACAAAAACCGACTTCGGCGGCGATTCGCCGGCGCCGAAGCCGTCCATGGACCACCTAAAAAACAGCCGCTTTCTATTCGCCATCAACCCTCCGTTGGCGCGTTGCCTTTATACAAGCTTTTTCCCTGTACGGTCGGCCGCCGCCGGCAAAAAGGCAGGCCCGCGGCGAAGCGCCTCCTCGCCGAACACGTGCATCAGCGCTTCTTCAAGACGGCGGACAGCAATAATTTGAATGCCGCTCGCTTCCCGCAGCAGCGACTGCATGTTCTCAAGCGGAATTATCACCTTTTTCGCCCCCGCTTGTTTTGCCGCTTTGATTTTGGCAAATACACCGCCGACCGGTTTGACATAACCGCGGATGCTGATTTCCCCCGTCATCGCGATCGTATGATCAACCGGCAGCTGGTAAATGGCTGAATAAATGCCAACGGCGATCGCCACCCCGGCTGACGGCCCGTCAACCGGCGCGCCGCCCGGGAAGTTGACATGAATGTCGTAACGGTCGGCCGGCACGCCCATCGCCCGCAGCACGGTGATGACGTTTTCTGCTGAACCGCGCGCCATGCTTTTGCGGCGCACCGATTTTTCGGCGCTGCCGATGCTCTCTTCCTCAATAATGCCCGTGACGTTAATCGTCCCTTTTCCTTTCGCCGGCAAGGCGGTCACTTCAATTTCAAGAAGCGCGCCGGTGTTCGGGCCGTACACGGCAAGGCCATTGACGACGCCGACCGCCGGGGCGGACGCAATTTTCTTTTCATAGCGCGGAGCCATTTGGCTTGAATGAATGACCCATTCAATGTCTTTATCCAAAATTTTGTCACGGTTTTCCGTAATGGCAAGACCGGCGGCGATTTGCATCATGTTCACCGCCTCCCGCCCATTGCGCGCATAGGCGGCAAGCAGGCGAATTCCGCTTTCTGACACGTTCAGGCGGATTTTTTCCGTCGCCTTTTTGGCGATTAAGGCGATCTCGTCTTGATCGAGTTCACGGAAAAACACTTCCAAACAACGGGAGCGGATAGCCGGGGGAATTTCGTTCGGCGTGCGCGTCGTCGCCCCGACAAGACGGAAATCGGCTGGCAGCCCATTTTGAAAAATATCGTGAATATGGCTTGGAATTTGCGGGTTTTCTTTGCTGTAATAGGCGCTTTCAAAAAACACTTTCCGATCCTCGAGCACTTTTAGCAGCTTGTTCATTTGGATCGGGTGAAGTTCACCGATTTCGTCGATAAACAACA
>NZ_LDPD01000023.1:534258-544884 GCF_001026865.1 Geobacillus sp. ZGt-1
TTTTTTTGAACGGAGAAAGCGGGTTTTTTTTCGCTTCTTCCAACACGAGCCGGGCGGCTGCCGTTTTGCCGACGCCAGGCGGGCCGTAAATGATGACATGCTGCGGATTCGGCCCACATAGCGCGGCTTTCAGCGCCTTAATGCCGTCTTCCTGGCCGACGATATCGTCAAAACTTTTCGGCCTCACCTTTTCAGCAAGCGGTTCGGTAAGAGAAATGGACCGCAGTTTACGGAGCTGCTCCATCTCTTTGCGCGACTCTTTATCGATCGATACCTTTTGTACGCGCTGTCCTTTTAACAAGTTCCAAAAGTAAAGGCCGATAATGACGCCGAAAAACAGCTGAATGACAAGCACGATGTTCGTCCAGTTCATGCCCCGACATCCTCCTGACTTCGATTTAGTATGTAGTATGATAGTATCCCCGCGAACTGGCGGGAATAAACAAAAAAGCGCCGGCCGGCGCCCGGGGCATGGCGCCGGCCAAAAAAAAGAAACCGCCGTTTATGGCGGTTTCTTGATTAAGCGGATGTTTTCCGTTCATGCTCAATGACCGTGCCGTCGTGGCGGACGAGTTTCGGCGGTTTTGTGCCGCGCACGGTATCGAGCGTAATGATGCATTTTTGCACATCTTCGCGCGATGGAAGCTCAAACATGACATCGAGCATAATTCCTTCGATGATCGAACGGAGGCCGCGCGCACCTGTTTTCCGTTCGATCGCTCTTTTCGCGATTTCCCGGAGCGCCGCTTCTTCAAACTCGAGTTCAACGCCGTCAAGCTCCAGCATTTTTTGGTATTGTTTCACGATCGCGTTTTTCGGCTTCGTCAAAATATCGATCAACGCCTGTTCGTCAAGCGGCTCAAGCGTCGTAATGACCGGCAGACGGCCGATGAACTCCGGAATAAGCCCGAACTTGAGCAAGTCTTCCGGCAGCACTTTCGACAGCAAGTTTTTCTCATCAACATCGGCTTGGTTCATTTCCGCACCGAATCCGATCACTTTTTTGCCGAGGCGGCGCTTAATGATCGGCTCGATGCCATCAAACGCCCCGCCGCAAATGAACAAAATGTTCGTTGTGTCGATTTGGATGAACTCCTGATGCGGATGTTTGCGGCCGCCCTGCGGTGGAACGCTGGCGATCGTTCCCTCCAAAATTTTGAGCAGCGCCTGTTGCACCCCTTCACCGGAAACATCGCGGGTGATGGAAGGGTTTTCCGATTTACGGGCGATTTTATCGATTTCATCGATATAAATAATGCCTTTTTCTGCCCGTTCCACATCATAATCGGCCGCTTGGATGAGCTTCAGCAAAATGTTTTCGACGTCCTCGCCGACATAGCCTGCCTCCGTGAGCGATGTCGCATCGGCGATGGCAAACGGCACGTTTAAAATGCGCGCCAATGTTTGCGCCAACAGCGTTTTCCCGCTCCCGGTCGGCCCGATCATCAAAATGTTGCTTTTCGACAGCTCGACATCATCGATTTTGCTGCCGGAATTGATCCGTTTATAATGGTTGTAAACCGCAACGGCGAGCGATTTTTTCGCCTCATCTTGGCCGATGACGTATTCATCTAAAATTTCCCTGATCTCCATCGGCTTCGGCACGTCTTTAAATTCAAATTCTTCCTCGTTTCCAAGCTCTTCCTCGACGATCTCCGTGCACAATTCAATGCATTCATCACAAATGTAAACGCCCGGGCCGGCGACGAGCTTGCGCACTTGGTCTTGCGTTTTGCCGCAAAACGAACACTTTAGCTGCCCTTTTTCATCATTAAATTTAAACATGTCATTCACCCCTTGCTAACAAAATCGCACTTGCGTTATGTATCATGTCTCGCCATCCCATGTTGCAAAAAACTTATGTATTCGCTATTTTACCATACATGCGTCAAAAAAAGCGAATGAAAAACCTGTAATGTGTTAGAAAAGTTTGAAAAATTACCTCCAGGCGCCAATGACTGAGATAAAGAACAAGGCACGAACGTCTCGCGCCTTGTTCCTTCTACCTTTATTATTATGCCGCAACCGTGCTGTGCTCCACAAGAAAATCGATCGTTTTCCGCCATTTTAAATCTTCTTTGACGCCATCCAAGCTGCCGAGCAGCTCTTTTAACTTGTCCACGCTCAAGTTGTAGGCTTCCGCCATTTTTTGGAGTTCTTCCTCCACCTCTTCATCGGTTACCTCGATGTTTTCTGCTTTGGCGATCGCTTCGAGCGTCAAGGCCGCACGCACCCGTTTTTCGGCATCTTCTTTCATTTGCTCACGCAGCGCCGCTTCATCCTGACCTGAGAATTGATAGTACAGCTGCAAGTTCAGCCCTTGCATTTGCAGTCGTTGATCAAATTCGCGAAGCATCCGGTCCGTCTCGTTTTGCACCATGACAGCCGGAATATCGATTTCCGCATTGGCTGCCGCTTTTTCGACGACCGCATTGCGCAACGCCGTTTCCGCTTCATTCTTTTTCGCTTCTTCCAGACGGGCGCGGATTTTCGCTTTCAGTTCGTCAAGCGTTTCAACTTCTTCATCGACGTCTTTCGCAAACTCGTCGTCCAAAGCCGGCAATTGCTTCGCTTTCACTTCATGCACTTTCACTTTGAACGTCGCCGGTTTGCCGGCCAGCTGCTCAGCGTGGTATTCTTCCGGGAACGTCACTTGAATTTCTTTTTCTTCGCCGGCTTTCATACCGACAAGCTGTTCTTCAAACCCCGGGATAAAGGTGCCTGAACCGATTTCGAGCGAATAGTTTTCCGCCTTGCCGCCTTCAAACGGCTCGCCGTCGACAAACCCTTCGAAATCGATGACGACCGTATCGCCGTTTTCCACCGTTCCGTCTTCTTTCACGACGAGTTCGGCGTAATTTTCTTGCAAACGTTTCAATTCGTTTTCGACATCTTCGTCCGTCACGGTTGTATCCATTTTTTCCACTTCAAGCCCTTTGTATTGGCCGAGCTTCACTTCCGGTTTTACCGTCACTTTCGCTTTAAAAATCAGGCTTTTCCCTTTTTCCATTTGCTCAATGTCGATTTCCGGCATCGACACTGGTTCAATGCCTGCTTCTTCGACCGCTTTCGCATACGCTTCCGGCAGCAAAATATCGAGCGCGTCTTGATAGAGCGCCTCAACGCCAAACCGTTTTTCAAACAGGACGCGCGGCACTTTCCCTTTGCGGAAGCCCGGCAGCGCAATATTTTTCACCACTTTTTTAAATGCGGCATCCAAGCCTTTGTTCACTTGCTCGGCGTCGACTTCAACCGTCAATACGCCCTCATTTCCTTCGAGCTTTTCCCATTTGACTGACATACTGTTCCCTCCAACTAAAATCATTGCGCGGATCCATCATGCCATCCGCTTGTCCATTATCCTCTTATTATGCTCTGATTATGTAGCAAGTATGCGAAAACAGATACATAGCACAGCCATTATATTATAACATATGAAAGCCATGTTTCAACATCGAACCCTCTATTTAAAAAAAGGAAAGTTTCTCTACCTCATGCAACTTTTTGCAAAGTTCCGCCATCTCCGCTTCTGTGACACCGTAGCGAGCCGCCACGTCATTCGTTTCGACGTCGATGCCTTGAAACCGGCTCGCCATCCAGTGAAGGGCAGCCATCCATGCCTCGGCATTGTCGGGCTCCGGTGGAAACGGATATAAGATGTAGGCATAACGGAGCCAAATTTCCGCCGCTGCCTCATATAGGCTCGGGCTGTCTGCAGAAAGCCGCTGTTCCAGCAGGCGAAGCAACATGGAAGCAAACTCCGTCTCCGTCTGCTCGTTTAGCGCGGATGGCACCACGTCAATGCGGCGGCCGAATTTTTCGACTGTCACCGCTTCGTCGACCCGTTTGACGGTCAGCAGGCGAAGCAGCATCGTTTTGGCCATCGGGCTTTTGTCCGGCTCGCGCAAATATTGCTTAAGCAGCGGCAATACGGGGCTGATTTCTTCTTTTTCCAACTGCCTGATAAGCTGCATTTGCTCGGCGATGTCCCCTGACTCAAGCAGCCGCTTAGCTTGTTTCCATTCGGCAGGCGGCAGCGGGCGAGCGCTCATTTTTTCGCTGAAGCGGAGAAGCTGGCGAAGCTGTCCGCGCAGCGAAACGGAAAGCGAAGGACGCTGCAAAGCGGCGCGAATGGCTGCTTCCGCTTCGCTGTACCGGTTCGTCTGCAACAAAAGCGCAATATACATCTGCAACAGTTCGCTGTTGTCCGGTTGTTCCTCAAGCAAAGCCGCCAAGCGCCATTCGGCTTCGTCGTGCTCCCCGAGCTCGTAGCAGCAAACAGCGAGCCCGAGCCGAACCGGAAAGCTGCTGTCGCCGAGCTGCTCGGCGGCGCGCAAAAAGCGGAACGCTTCCTTGTACCGCTTCGCCTCAAGCGCCATAAACGCTTCTTCGATCAGCCGTTCCTTTGTTTGTGGAAACATAATGATTTTTCCTTTTTTTTCGTTTCCCATCTTCGCCCGCTCCTATTTTCATCATCTTTGGCGAGGAGACCCCGTCAGACGGGAGGCAAATATAGCCCGAAAGGCCGGGAAAAATGACGGATTCGCCGGATTGAGGAGAGATCGCGGGAAGATGTGGCGCCGCGATATTTCTGAATGGAAAAAACGTTGTAAGAGGGCACATTTCCCTTTTGACGATCGACTCGCTTACGGAAGCGCCAGCGCGTGAACGGACGATAAAAAGGGCGCCCCGTCGCTTTTGGGACACCCTTCGTCCATCCCGCCTTGCCGCGCCAAACGCATAACGGCTACGGCCGCGGGCAATGTTTTTGTTCGTACGCGGCAATGTAAGGTTCATATACAAACGTCAAATCGATTTCATCCCATCCTTTTAACAGCAGCTGCTTCCGATACGGGTCAATGTCAAACGGACGCGAAAACCCTTCGTCATCGAACACGCGCTGCTCTTCAAGCGACACCGTCAACTCATAGTCAGCGCGCTCACTTTGGCGCAATAAGTAGCGGACATCTTCCCGATCGAGCCGGATCGGCAGCAGTCCATTCTTTAAACAGTTATTGTAAAAAATATCAGCAAATGACGGGGCGATGATCGCGCGAAATCCGTAATCTTGCAGCGCCCACGGCGCGTGCTCGCGCGACGAGCCGCATCCGAAGTTTTCATCGGCGATCAAAATCGTCGCTCCTTCGTTCTCCGGGCGATTCAGCTCAAACTCCGGATTTGGCGTGCCATCGCTCAAATACCGCCAATCGTAAAAGAGAAACTGGCCAAAGCCGGTGCGTTCAATCCGTTTCAAAAACTGCTTTGGAATGATTTGATCGGTATCAATATTCGCACGATCGATGCCGGCGGTTTTTCCGCGATGGATCGTAAACGGCTTCATCGTCCTTTCCCCCTTCCGTTATGGATGTCACTGATGGCAAAGGAGCTCGGCTTCCTAGGATGCCGCGCCGCCTCTTTTGCCATCACGATCGTCAATTTAACAGACCGGCTCAGCTTCAAGCTGGCGCACGTCGACAAAATGTCCGTAAATCGCAGCCGCCGCGGCCATCACCGGGCTGACGAGATGCGTGCGCGCTCCTTTTCCTTGCCGCCCTTCAAAGTTGCGGTTCGACGTTGACGCACAGTGCTCGCCTTCTGGGATGATGTCCGAGTTCATGCCCAAACAGGCGCTGCAGCCAGCCTCACGCCATTCAAAACCGGCATCGATGAAAATTTGCGCAAGCCCCTCTTCTTCCGCCTGTCTTTTCACTTGCTGCGACCCCGGCACAACGAGCGCGCGCACGCCCGGAGCGACTTTTTTTCCTTTGACAATGCCCGCTGCCGCCCGCAAATCGCTGATGCGCGAGTTCGTACATGAGCCGATAAAAACGTGCTGCACCGGAATATCGGTGATCGCCATTCCCGGTTTCAAGCCCATATACTCGAGCGCCCGGCGCACCGCGTTTTGCTCTGTTTTGCTTTCAAACTGCTCGGGATGCGGCACGACGCCATCGACCGATGTGCTCATCGCCGGGGTTGTACCCCATGTCACCATCGGGGCGATCGTCGACGCGTCGATTTCAATCGTCTTGTCGTATTCCGCCCCCTCATCGCTTGCAAGCGCCCGCCACCGTTCGACCGCTTGCTCAAACGCTTCGCCTTTTGGCGCATATTTGCGGCCGCGCAAATAGGCGAATGTCGTTTCATCCGGGCTGATGAGCCCGGCTCTCGCCCCCGCTTCAATCGACATGTTGCAAATCGTCATCCGTTCTTCCATCGACATGCGACGGATCGCCTCACCGGTAAACTCAATAATATAGCCGGTGCCGACGCCAACGCCATAGCGGCCGATAATGGCCAAGATGACATCTTTGGCGGTCACCCCTTTGCCGAGGCGGCCGTTGATGCAGATTTGCAGCGTTTTCGGCTTATGCTGCCAAAGCGTTTGCGTCGCCAGCACGTGCTCGACCTCGCTTGTGCCGATGCCAAACGCCAACGCGCCAAACGCCCCGTGCGTCGACGTATGGCTGTCGCCGCAAACGATCGTTTTCCCCGGTTGGGTCAAGCCGAGCTCCGGACCGATGACGTGCACGATTCCTTGCTCTTCGCTATGCAAATCTGCCAGTGGGATGCCGAACTCGCGGCAGTTGCGCTCAAGCGCAGCGATTTGGTTGCGCGCCACTTCGTCGGTAATCACAAATCGGTTAACGGTCGGCACGTTATGGTCCATCGTCGCAAACGTCAAATCCGGCCGCCGCACCTTCCGCCCTTTTTGCCGCAATCCTTCAAACGCTTGCGGCGAGGTCACTTCATGCACTAAGTGCAAATCGATGTACAATAAATCCGGTTTGCCCTCCTCACGGTAGACGACGTGGTTTTCCCAAATTTTATCGATGATCGTTTTCGGCTTCATTGGTTTTCACCTCGCACGTCTTAGGCATAAACGGTCCTAATTTGAGCAATGGTCGTATAATCCAGCACCTCCGCTTTGATTTCTTCGACCATTTCGTTCGTGGATACGATGCGGACGCCGCTTGGCGCCAAATCCGCAGTGCGCAAGCCTTGATCGAGCACCTGCCGCACCGCGTGCTCGACCGCCTCCGCTTCCGCAGTGAGCCCGAACGACAGGCGAAGCATCATCGCGGCCGACAAAATCGCGGCAATCGGATTGGCTTTGTTCATACCGGCAATATCAGGCGCCGAGCCGTGAACCGGCTCATACAAACTCGGCCCGGAAGCGGATAAGCTGGCTGACGGCAGCATCCCGAGCGAACCGGACAGCATCGAGGCCTCGTCGCTCAAAATATCGCCAAACATGTTTTCTGTCACAATGACATCAAACTGCTTCGGCGCGCGGATGAGCTGCATCGCGGCATTGTCAACAAGCATATGCTCAAGCGTGACGTCCGGAAATTCCTTCGCCACCTCTTCGGCCACTTCCCGCCATAGACGGCTTGACGAAAGGACGTTCGCCTTGTCGACCGAAGTCACTTTTTTCTTCCGCCCGCGTGCGAGTATAAACGCCATGCGGACGATCCGCTCAATTTCTTCCTTTTTATATAACAAGGTGTCCACTGCTTTTTCTTCGCCGTTTTCGACGACGCGGCCGCTCGGCTGGCCGAAGTAAATGCCGCCGGTCAGCTCGCGGACGATGACAAAATCGACGCCTTGCACGAGATCCGGTTTTAACGGCGAAGCGGAAACCAAACTGTCATAGCAAACAACCGGCCGCAAGTTGGCATATAAGTCGAGCTGCTTGCGAATGGCAAGCAATCCTTTTTCCGGGCGCAAATGCGGAGGGTTGTCATCCCACTTCGGACCGCCGACCGCCCCAAGCAGCACCGCATCGCTTTCTCGGCAAAGGCGGAGCGTTTCCTCGGGGAGCGGCGTCCCCGCCTCATCGATCGCCGCTCCACCGATCAATCCATATTCAAACGTAAACTCGTGGCCAAACCGGATGCCGACCGCTTTTAATACCTCGACCGCTCCGGACGTCACTTCTTTGCCGATGCCATCCCCTGGCAAGACGGCAATCCGATAGTTTCCCATTCTGAATCCCCCCGTTTTTATGGTGTTGCCACTTTCTCGTTTTCGCCGCGCATCGCTTCGATCATAAACACACGGTTGATGGCGTTGATGTACGCTTTCGCCGATGCTTCCAACACGTCTTGTGCAGTGCCGCGCCCGCTCGTCTCGATGTCATGGGCGCGCACTTTGACGAACACTTGGGCCAACGCATCGCGGCCGCCGCCGACCGATTCGATCCGGTAGTCAAGCAGCGTCACCGGCGTTTGGAAGCAACGTTCCAATGTATTGTACAGCGCCTCGACGCTGCCGGCGCCGGTCGCCGCTTCTTGGATTTCATTCCCCTTCCCGTCTTTCAGTACCACGACCGCTGTCGGAATTTGATTCGTCCCGTATTGCACTTGAATGGAAGACAATTGATAAAAATCTTTGAAGTGGTCGAACTTCTCTTCGAAAATCAACGCGATTAAATCGTCGTCGGTAATATCCTTCTTTTTGTCCGCCAGTTCTTTAAAACGGACAAACAGCTGATTGATCTCTTCATCGGACAACGTGTAGCCGAGCTCCTCAACCCGGTTGCGAAGCGCATGGCGGCCGGAATGTTTGCCGAGCACCATCGAATTCGACGGCACGCCGACGAGCTCCGGCGAAATGATTTCGTATGTCGTTTTTTCTTTTAAGACGCCGTCTTGATGGATGCCCGATTCATGCGCAAACGCGTTTTTGCCGACGACCGCTTTGTTGGGTGGAACGACGACCCCGGTCAGCTTGCTGACAAGATTGCTTGTGCGCTTAATTTCTTGCAAATTGAGGCGCGTTTCCACTTGATAATAATCTTTGCGAATGTGAAGGGCGACGGCGATCTCCTCAAGCGCCGCGTTGCCGGCCCGCTCGCCGATGCCGTTGATCGTGCACTCGACCTGCGTCGCCCCATGCTCAATGGCCGACAACGAGTTCACCACCGCCATGCCCAAGTCATCATGACAATGAGCGGAGAGTGAAACATTTTCAATATTCGGAACATTGTTTTGCAAATAGAGGAAAATTTCCCCGTATTCTTTCGGCGTAATATAGCCGACCGTATCCGGGATGTTGATGACCGAGGCGCCGGCTTTGATCACTTCGGCGACGATTTTCGCCAAAAACGGCAGCTCGCTTCGGCACGCATCTTCCGCCGACCATTGGACGATCGGGAAAAAGCGCTTCGCGTATTTCACCGCCTCAACCGCCGCTTCAATCACTTGTTCCGGCGTCATCCGCAATTTATGCACCATATGGATCGGCGAGGTGGCGATGAATAGGTGGAGCCGCGGCTCCGCGCCGCCTTTTAACGCCTCCCACGCCGCATCAATATCGCTTCGGACCGAGCGCGACAGCCCGGTGACCGAGCATGTTCTCACCGTTTCGGCGATTTGTTTGACCGCCTCAAAATCGCCTTTCGATGAGGCGGGGAAACCCGCCTCGATGATGTCAACCCGCAGCCGTTCAAGCTGACGGGCAATTTCCAACTTTTCTTGCAAATTCAAGTTCACACCAGCAGATTGTTCCCCGTCACGCAATGTGGTATCAAAAAACTTAATTTTTCGCACCTGGCACCACCGCCTCGACTTGTTTTGCCTTCACAAACGGCATCATGCTTCGCAGTTCGCGTCCGACAATCTCAATCAAATGCTCATTCTCACGCCGGTTGATGGCGTTGAACTCCGGACGGTTCGCTTGGTTTTCCAAAATCCAGCTCTTCGCGAATTTGCCCGTTTGAATGTCATCGAGCACCTTTTTCATTTCCGCTTTCACAGCGTCGTTAATAATGCGCGGGCCGGTGATAAAGTCGCCCCATTGCGCCGTATCGGAAATCGAANAGCGCATCCACGACAAACCGCCTTCGTAAAGGAGATCGACGATGAGCTTCATCTCATGCAAACACTCAAAATAGGCGACTTCCGGCTGATACCCGGCTTCAATGAGCGTTTCAAACCCGGCTTTGATGAGCGCCGTCAGCCCACCGCACAGCACCGCTTGTTCACCGAACAAGTCGGTTTCCGTCTCTTCTTTGAACGTCGTCTCCAACACCCCAGCTCGAGCAGCGCCGATCGCTTTCGCGTAGGCGAGCGCCGTTTCTCTCGCGTGTCCGGTCACATCTTGGTAGACGGCGATGAGCGCCGGCACGCCCGCTCCTTCCGTATATGTGCGCCGCACGAGATGGCCTGGGCCTTTCGGCGCAACCAAGAAGACGTCAACATGATTCGGCGGGACGATTTGGCTGAAATGGATGTTAAAGCCGTGCGCAAACACAAGCGCATTGCCTGGCTCGAGTTCCGGCTCGATTTCCTCTTTGTACACGGCCGGCTGCTTCTCATCCGGCAGCAGCACCATGACGATATCAGCCTGCTTCGCCGCTTCGCGGACTGAATACACCTCAAACCCGTCTTGTTCTGCCTGCTCCCACGATTTTCCTTTTCGCAGTCCGACGATGACGCGAACGCCGCTGTCGCGCAAGTTTTGCGCATGGGCGTGGCCTTGCGAGCCGTAGCCGATGATCGCGACCGTTTTCCCTTGCAAATATTGTTCGTTTGCATCCCCGTTATAGTAGACTTTTGCCATGATTACCCTCTCCTTTGTTCTGTAGTTTGACAATCCCTACGCTTGGCTGCCCCTTGTTTG
>NZ_LDPD01000023.1:544890-546464 GCF_001026865.1 Geobacillus sp. ZGt-1
CCATGAAGCAATCAGCGCTGTTTTGTATGATAGCTGTTAAATAATGAACGCCGTTTTCTGATTCGTCGTCGCTTTTTGCGCCCCGCGGGTGAACGCGGTCGTTCCCGTGCGCGCCACTTCCTTAATGCCGTACGGGCGCAATAGTTCAATCAACGCCTCGACTTTCTCCGGCTCGCCGGTCACTTGAATGACGAGGCTGTCTTTGCTTACGTCGACGATCGAGGCGCGAAACGGCTCGATGAGCGTGTAAATTTCCTGGCGGACCGCCGGAGGAGCGGCAACTTTAATGAGCGCCAGCTCGCGGGCGACGATCGCTTGGTCGGTGATGTCATTCACCTTCAACACATCAATCTGCTTGTTCAGCTGCTTAATGATTTGCTCCGCCGTCCGTTCATCGTCAACGTTGACGACGAACGTCATCCGCGAAATGCCCTCGATTTCCGTATGCCCGACCGTAATGCTTTCGATATTGTAATGCCGCTTTGTAAACAACCCGGTAATGCGGTTTAAGACGCCGGGGCGGTTGTTGACTGTCATCGTGATGATTCTTCGCATGCTTTCACCCCCACCATTTCATGAAGCCCTTTGCCGGGCGCCACCATCGGATAGACGTTCTCGTCGGCGCGGACATGGAAATCAAGCAGCACCGGCCCATCCATCGCAAACGCTTGTTTTAACACTTCGGCCGCTTCCGCCTCCGTCTTCGCCCGCAGACCTGGCATCCCGTATGCTTCGGCAAGCTTGACGAAATCCGGCTGGTTCGGAATGAGCGAATGGGAGTACCGTTTGTCATAGAACAGCTCCTGCCATTGCCGCACCATGCCGAGCGCCTGGTTGTTGACGATGACGATTTTGATCGGCAGCCGTAGCTCCTGGATGACCGACAGTTCTTGGAACGTCATTTGGAAGCCGCCGTCGCCGACGATCGAAACGACCGTAGCGCTCCGATCGGCGAGCTGGGCGCCGATCGCTGCCGGAAGCCCGAAGCCCATCGTGCCGAGCCCCCCGGACGTCACCCACCGGTGCGGCCGGTTGAACTTGTAATATTGCGCCGCCCACATTTGATGCTGGCCGACGTCCGTCGTCACGATCGCCTCGCCGTTTGTCATTTCATAGATCATCTCGATCAGTTTTTGCGGTTTGATCGTGCCGGCTTCCGGCTCATAATGGAGCGGGAAGCGCCGCTTCCATTCATCAAGCTGCGTGAGCCACGCCGCCGTGTCCGCCGGCTTGCCTTGCTGGGCGATCAGCTCTTGCAAGGCGGCTTTTGCATCGCTGACGATTGGAATTTTCGTCGGCACGTTTTTGCCGATTTCCGCCGGATCGATGTCGATATGGGCGACGGTCGCTTTCGGCGCGAAATATTTTAAATTGCCGGTGACCCGGTCATCGAAGCGGGCGCCGATGTTGATGAGCAAATCGCATTCACACAGCGCCATATTCGCCGTATACGTACCGTGCATGCCGGCCATGCCTAAAAACAGCGGATGGTCGGCCGGGAAACCGCCAAGGCCAAGGAGCGTATGAATGACCGGAATGTTTTGCTGTTCGGCGTATTGCCGCAATTCATTGGA
>NZ_LDPD01000023.1:546519-547044 GCF_001026865.1 Geobacillus sp. ZGt-1
CTGACCGCCTCGACAAGCCGGCGGATTTGCCAATGGTTCGGCTGCGTCGTCGGCTGATAGCCAGGCAAATGAACGTCTTGATCGTAATCAAACTCCCCTTCGGCCGTCGTAATGTCTTTTGGAATATCGATCAACACCGGTCCGGGGCGCCCGGTCGTCGCAATGTGAAACGCCTCTTTAATGATTCTCGGCAGCTCGCTGATGTCGCGCACTTGGTAGTTGTGTTTCGTAATCGGCATCGTAATGCCGACAACGTCCGCCTCCTGAAACGCATCCGAGCCGATGACGCTCGTGGCCACTTGCCCGGTAAAGACGACGAGCGGCAGCGAATCCATCATCGCGTCGGTCAACCCGGTGACGATGTTGGTCGCTCCCGGGCCGGAGGTGGCGATGACGACCCCTGGTTTTCCAGAAATGCGCGCATATCCTTCCGCCGCATGGATGGCCCCTTGCTCATGCCGCGTCAGCACGTGGAACACGCCGGCTTTATACAACTCGTCATACAGCGGGAGCACCGCCCCCCCC
>NZ_LDPD01000023.1:548657-556684 GCF_001026865.1 Geobacillus sp. ZGt-1
CCCCCCCCGGATAGCCGAAGATGACTTCGACTTTTTCTTCCTTGAGCGCTTCAATGAGCATCAGCGACCCGCTCATTCTCGCCTTCGTCCTCGCTTTTTCTTGTTCCTCGACTTTCATTTTTGTCATCGTCGATCCTCCCTGTGATTTGTCATCCATATAAAAAACCTTTCCGCCCACGATGGCTGTCATTTCCAGCCAAAGGGGCGAAAAGGTTTCCTTTCCGCGGTACCACCCTTCTTCACGGCCGTGACGGCCGCCTCAGGAGCGGCCAGCCGAAGCCGGCCGCTCATTTTGGTAACGAGTGAAGCGCGCGTCTCCACTCGTCCAGCCCTACTAGCCGTCCGGCGTTCAGGCTGGCGCTCAGAGGTGAGTTCATCAAGCGGCAACATCACCGGTTCGCAGCTCCCCCGGCTCTCTGTGGATGTTGACCCCGCTGACTACTTATCCTCGTCAACGCTTTTTCGCTATCCACTTGTCATGGACGATCAACCGACATTGGCGTTCGTCGGATACACCTTTACTCCTTCGACGACCACGCGGCGGCGAAATTCTTCAAGCAACCGCTTGGTATGCGGTCCCGGCGTCCCGTCGCCGATCGTCCGGCCATCGACTTTAATGACCGAAATGACTTCGGCCGCCGTCCCCGTCAAAAACACTTCATCCGCGACATAGACATCATGGCGGGTAAACGGCTCCTCTTTCACCGTATAGCCGAGATCCTCCGCGATTTCGATGATCGCTTGACGCGTAATGCCTTCAAGCGCCCCGACATACCCAGGCGGTGTGTAAATGACGCCGTTTTTGATGATGAAAACATTGTCTCCCGAACCTTCCGCGACATAGCCTTGATCGTTTAAGATCAGCGCTTCGCTTACGTTCGCCAAATGCGCCTCGATTTTGACAAGCACATTGTTTAGGTAGTTGAGCGATTTGACTTTCGGGCTCAGCACATCAGAGCGGTTGCGGCGCGTCGCCACTGTCACCACTTCGATGCCGGTTTCATATAAATGTTTCGGGAAGAGCGCGAGCGGCTCGACGATAATCACGATTTGCGGCGTTTTGCATTTGTACGGATCCAGTCCTAAATCGCCGACCCCGCGCGAAACGACCAGGCGGATGTATGCATCTTGATAGCCGTTGCGGCGGATCGTTTCGAGCACGTGGCCAATCATTTCTTCCTTCGTGTACGGAATGTCGAGCAAAATCGACTTCGCTGAATTGTATAGCCGATCTATATGTTCTTCGAGGCGGAATACGTTGCCGCTATAGACGCGAATGCCTTCAAATACCCCGTCGCCATACAAAAATCCATGGTCATACACGGAAATTTTGGCGTTTTCTTTTGTCACAAATTCTCCGTTTAAAAAGATCCATTGTTCGCCCACTTCGGTTCCCCTCTTCCTTGATCAGTCAGCAGTTGCTTTGAACGGCTCGATCATTGTATTGAGTCGTTTCTCTTATTTGAAAATTATAATAATCCGAAACCTTTGCGCCGTCAATAACGTTTTTTGAAAATTCCGATTGGTCAAACTATTTGAATGCGCTTACATTATGATAGAATCAAGGTTTTGCCGATATAAAAAAATTTTTTCTTTCTTTGCCGTCTCATAGAAAACGCGCCCTTGAGCGCAGTTCGCTCCTCATTCGATATGAACATAACGGGCTCAAGGCGCGCTCATTTTTCTGATAGAAAAGATCCGTAAGCAACGTTCGCTTCTCACTCGGACATGAAAATGACGAATCAAAACGATGCGCCTTTTTCCACTTCATCTCCCCAAAACGAAAAAAGGCGGCCCAAACACAGGCCCCCTTTCCAAACACGCTATATGGCACTTCCATTTTGAAAGCGAACCTGTTGAAGCGGCCTTGCTTACCGTAAAAAAGCTGGCGGTTTTGCCGGCTTAGATAGAAAACGTTTGTTCCATTTTGAGAATAGGCTGTCCATCCACTTCATAAAACTGGACGTGCGCCCGTCCGCTGTCGACCGTCAGCACCGCGTACGTTTTTTCTTTTCTTCCGCGCGGCAAGGCGATGCTGCCGGGATTGATGAACAGCAACCCATCGATTTGTTCAGCACCGGCCAAATGCGAGTGGCCGAAACAAACGACGTGAGCCCCTGTTTCTTGTGCGCGATAGGATAAACGCAAAAGCGACGTTTTCACCCCGTATAAATGGCCGTGGGTGACAAACAACCGAACGCCGCCCACCTCTTCGATGCGCTCAGCAGGAAACGCGGCGAAATCGCAGTTGCCGCGTACGACGGCAAACGGGGCAATCTCGTCCGCCCCCACCTCCAACTCCGAGTCGCCGCAATGGATAAACAAATCCGCTTCATGGCGATGACGGTTGACAATTGCAGCAAGTTCGGCAGTCAGCCCATGGCTGTCGCTCACAATCACCGCCTTCATTCCGTCCGCCCCTTTCCACCGACGATCTCCTCCCACTGCTCATCGAGCTTCGTCAGCGCCTTGGCGCGATGACTGATTTGATTTTTTTCCTCGGGCGCAAGCTCCGCCATCGTTTTTCCCCGCTCCGGAAGGTAAAAAACCGGATCATAGCCAAAGCCCCCCTCCCCACGCGGCGCTTCGGCGATATAACCATCGCATGTCGCTTCGACAACGGCGGTCGGCCGCCCTGGGATCGCGACGGCGAGCGCACAATGAAAACGAGCCGTGCGCTGCTCCATCGGCACCCCGTCAAGCTCGCGAAGCAGCTTGGCGATGTTGCGTGCATCGTTTTTATCTTCCCCGGCATAACGGGCCGAATGAACGCCCGGCCGGCCGCCGAGCGCATCGACCACGAGCCCGGAATCATCGGCGATCACCGGCCGCTTTAGACGCCGCGACGCCGCTTCTGCTTTGAGCACGGCATTTTCCGCAAACGTGCTTCCCGTTTCTGCGACATCCGGAGCGTCCGGAAAGTCAAGCAGCGATTTCACTTCGACGCCCCGCTTGGCAAACAAAGCGGCGAACTCGCGCACTTTGCCAGCGTTTTTGGTCGCGATGACAATCTCCTTCACTCTGTGTCCTCCTCTGCCGCTTCTTTTTTTTCGCCGATGCGCGCCGCCCACTCGCCCAATGCGCGGCGCTGAACGGCGATGAGCTGCTCGATGCCTATTTGCGCCGCTTCAAGCAATTCATCGAGCTCGGCGCGTGAAAAAACCGCTTCCTCTCCGGTCCCTTGAATCTCAACAAATTGACCGGCTCCGGTCATGACGACGTTCATATCCACTTTCGCCCGCGCATCCTCGTTGTAATCTAAATCAAGAATCACCCCATGCTCCGGATCGATGCCGACCGAGGTAGCGGCGAGAAAATCGCGGATCGGAAGCGCCTCGAGCCTCCCTTCTTCCACCAGTTTGGCAAGCGCCAACACAAGCGCCACATACGCACCGGTGATCGACGCCGTCCGCGTTCCGCCATCCGCCTGAATGACGTCGCAATCGATCCAAATGGTCCGCTCACCAAGCTGTTCAAGATCAACAACCGAGCGAAGCGCACGGCCGATTAAGCGCTGAATTTCCATCGTCCGCCCCGACACTTTTCCTTTGCTCGCTTCCCTCACATTCCGCTGCTCTGTCGCCCGCGGCAGCATCCCATATTCGGCCGTAATCCATCCTTTGCCGCCGCCGCGCATAAACGACGGCACTTTCTCTTCGACCGTCGCCGTGCAAATGACTTTCGTGTCGCCGACTTCAATGAGCACCGACCCTTCAGCGTGCTTCATGTAATGCGGGTGTATATGTACAGGGCGCAGCTCGCAACTGCTTCGTCCGTCCGCTCTCATCAACTGAGTCCTCCTTTTCTCCATCTTCAACGGAATGCCAGACGCCGCATTTCTTTCCACCTAGCGAAAAAAAGAAAGAGGCGGAATACGTTTCCACCTCTTTGTTATACCATAACGTCCTATTCGTTTCCAGCCTGTCAGCACCAACCGGTTAAAATGTCCCGGTATTGACGTTTTGCGGCCGAGCGACCGGTTTGGTGAGCGGCTTGCCGTCTTCCGTGACAAGATTGGCTTTGCCATTGACTGTGATCGCCACGCTTTCGACTCCTTTTTGCTCAGTGAGCGACAAAACGAGGGAATTCAACACGACGTCGGAAATGACATTTTTCTTGTTGCTTCCATAAATGCCTTCGTTAAAGTTGAGCGTCACTTTGCCATCCTCATATTTCGGGGCATCGACAAGCTTCGCGTCCGGCTGAAAGACGCCGACAAGCCCGCTCCCTTGCTCTGGTCCTTGAATCAGTTCGTTGACGGCCGCGGCAATATCATCTTTCTCCTTATTGGACACACGCCGTGTCACCGGCACATAGTATGTGCTGTTCCCTTGTTGGGCGACAAAATAAACGGTGACTGGATGCGTATTCGTAATGTCTGGCACGCCGCTCGCTTCCATATTGATGCCGTCGGCGCGGCTTACCCCATCTTGAATCGGTGTTTTATTGACCGGCATCACGTTTTGATCGTAGCCGTTGATGCGGATTTTGACGCGCTTGATATTGTCAAATTGCGTCAACGTCCACGTAATGGACTGCAAAATTCGTTTTTCGTCCTCCGGCTTATAGTTTTTAAATTCTGGAGAAAAGTCGGCGATCAACGTTCCGTCTTTTTCCAATTTTGTGCCAAGCACCGTCGTTCCGGCCGGAATGACCGCGCGGAAGCCGTTCGGCAACATTTCTGACACAGGTCCG
Source organism: Geobacillus sp. ZGt-1 (assembly GCF_001026865.1). Lineage (NCBI taxonomy): Bacteria > Bacillati > Bacillota > Bacilli > Caryophanales > Anoxybacillaceae > Geobacillus > Geobacillus sp. ZGt-1. The sequence continues at coordinate 553,353 of NZ_LDPD01000023.1, forward strand.
TCTTCAACCAAATATTCGAGTACTTGTTTCGCCACGGCCTGCGTTTTCGGCAATTCCACTGTTTGCGGCACGACAAAGCCGTTTTTGTCAATCAAGTACAGCTCTCTTTTCACCGTCTCGGTGGCCTTCGCTTTCTCCTTCTCTTCCTTTTGGCTTTCCGTCGCTTCCTGAAGCGCTTGGCCGTCTTTGACATAACTCGTCTCTTGCGGCGGATCGATCTCCTTCACCGCCTCATCTCGCCCAAACAAACCGCAGCCGCCAAGCAACAACAGCGAGGCGAGCAGCGGCGCCGCCCATATGTGAGTCGTCCGTTTCATTGACGTTCCCTCCTACTCGTAGTTTGTACTACTATGTATACGAGCCGTTTTCCAAAATAGAATAAAAAAATCCTTTAGCGCATGGACGCTAAAGGATTTGTTGGTTACAGCCGAATCGCTTCGACCGTGCCGATCGGCTTGCCAAACCACTTCCCGGAAATCTTTTCAAACAGCTCTTTCGGCCCAGTCGTGAAAAACAAATGCTCCGGTTCGCGCTCGCCGGTGTAAAGGAGCTGGCTGTGATGCAAAATCGCGCTCACTTCACGAGCTGTCTCACCGCCTGAGCAAATGAGCTTCACGCGTTTGCCCATATACGTGCGAATGAGCGGCGCGAGCAACGGATAATGCGTGCAGCCTAAAATCAGCACATCGATCGGCAGCGGTCGGAGCGGAGCGAGAGATTCGGCGACGATCGCCATCGCCTCCTGCCCTTCAAAGTCGCCGCTTTCCACCAGCGGAACGAATTTCGGACAGGCCAAGCTCTCGACTTGGACGCGCGGATTGATTGATTGAAGCGCCTTTTCATACGCCCGGCTTCGGATCGTGCCAATCGTGCCGATGACGCCGATGTGCCCGCGCCTAGTCGCTTTCAGGGCGGCGCGAGCGCCGGGATGAATAACGCCAAGCACAGGAATGTCAAGCTTCGCCCGCACGTCGTCAAGCGCGACCGCCGTCGCGGTGTTGCAGGCGATAACAAGCATTTTCAAGGGATATTGCCGCAAGTAATCAATCATTTGCCACGTAAATCGACGGACTTCTTCCACCGGCCGCGGCCCGTACGGGCAACGGGCGGTGTCGCCTAAGTAAATAATTTGTTCTTTCGGCAGCTGCCTCATAATTTCTTTGGCGACGGTCAAACCGCCGACTCCTGAGTCAATGACACCAATTGCTCTTTCCAAGTGATCGCCTCATTCTTTCGTCATTTCTTGATGCAATTTGCGCAAACAACGCTCAAAGACGACGATTTCCTCGTCTGAAAAGCTTTCAAGCACGCTCGCTAGATCGCGCTGGCGTTTCTCAATCACTTCTTCGATAATGCGCTCCCCTTTTTCAAGAAGGCGAATGCGGACGACGCGGCGGTCGTGTTCATCGCGGACTCTGGCGACAAGTCCGTTCCGCTCCATGCGGTCGACCAAGTCGGTCGTCGTGCTGCACGCCAAATACATTTTGTTCGATAACTCGCCGACCGTCAAGTCCCCTTCTTCAAGCAGCCACTGCAGGGCGACAAATTGCGGTGGGGTGATCGGATAGTTGGTTAAAATTTCACGGCCGCGCTGTTTCAAATTTGCGGCGATATAGCGAAGCAATTTTTCCAACTCGGCGACCGTTCTTTCATTCATCGCAGACGGCATACCATCTCTCCTTGATCGTTTCCGCGGCCAGCCTCAAACGGCGGCTTGCGCCGACAGCTATTCTTACTTTTCATTTTACAACACCGGCAAAGATAATCAACAAAAAAATGCGGCGGCCGCCGCGGACGAAGGCCGGACGGGCGCCAAGCCTCGTCCGGCCGCAAGGGAACATAACAGCCGGCTGTCCAACAAGGAAAGCCGGCATCGTTTATAGTTCAAGTTCGCCCATTCGAAGCAATTCAATGACAGCTTGCGAGCGCCCCTTGACCCCAAGCTTTTGCATCGCATTCGAAATATGGTTGCGGACCGTTTTCTCGCTGATAAACAGCTCTTTGGCGATCTCTTTCGTCGTCTTGTCTTGCACGAGCAATTCGAAGACTTCTTTTTCTCTTTTTGTCAAAAGCGGCTTCGATTGAAACGATTTGTCCTTCAACGGTTGTAACCCTCCTTGCTCTCAATGGGCCCGAACTGCCGGATGGGTATTTCCTCGCCATATCGTATGTGAGAGCAAGAGCGGCGGTGACGAAAATTTGCTTATCTAATAGAAAAATGGGTCTTTTTTTTCTTCATCTTTCGGTTCGCCGGAGACGGTTGGCTGCCGCTTGTCCAGAAAAACAAAAAATCCCCCTCATGTCTATTCGAATGAAGGGGATTTTGATTCTGCCGCTACACTTCGTCGCTGCCAAAGAAATCGCGGAACATTTGAATCGTCGTTTCGCGGTTTAACGCCGCGATCGATGTCGTCAACGGAATGCCCTTCGGGCACGATTGCACGCAGTTTTGCGAGTTGCCGCAGTTGGCCAGTCCGCCGTCGCCCATAATCGCCCGCAGCCGTTCGGCTTTATGCATCGCCCCGGTCGGGTGGGCGTTAAACAGCCGCACTTGCGACAGCGGCGCCGGGCCGATAAAGTTCGACTTGCTGTTGACGTTCGGGCACGCTTCGAGGCAGACGCCGCATGTCATGCATTTTGACAGCTCGTACGCCCATTGCCGCTTCCGCTCTGGCATGCGCGGCCCCGGACCCAAGTCGTACGTTCCGTCGATCGGAATCCATGCTTTCACTCGCTTCAACGCGTCAAACATCCGGCTCCGATCGATGACCAAGTCGCGGATGACAGGGAATGTGCGCATCGGCTCAAGGCGGATCGGCTGCTCGAGTTTGTCAATGAGCGCGGCGCACGCCTGGCGCGGTTTGCCGTTAATGACCATCGAACAGGCTCCGCATACTTCTTCCAGACAGTTCATTTCCCAAGCGACCGGCGTCGTTTTTTCCCCTTTGGCGTTGACTGGATTGCGGCGAATTTCCATGAGCGCCGAAATGACGTTCATGTTCGGGCGGTACGGAATGACAAACTCTTCTTCATACGGCGCGGAATCCGGACGATCTTGGCGCGTGATGATCAAACGAACCGTTTTGTTCTCGCTCATCTTACTTCACTTCCTCTTTCTTTTTGCTGTAGTCGCGCTTGCGCGGTTTAATCAACGAGACGTCAACGTCTTCATAATGGAACGCCGGACCATCTGGCGTGTAGCGGGCCATCGTCGTTTTCAGCCACTCTTCGTCATTGCGCTCCGGAAACTCCGGCTTGTAGTGCGCCCCACGGCTTTCATTGCGATGGTAAGCGCCAAGCGTAATGACGCGGGCGAGCTGCAGCATGTTGTA
>NZ_LDPD01000023.1:556701-567786 GCF_001026865.1 Geobacillus sp. ZGt-1
TCGCTCCTTGGTTGCTCCATCTCGACGTGTCGGTGACGCTGATGTTTTTGTACCGCTCCATCAGCTCTTGAATTTTCTCATCCGTCTTCAGCAACCGGTCGTTGTAGCGGACGATCGTCACGTTCGCCGTCATCCATTCACCGAGCTCTTTATGCAGCACATAGGCGTTTTCCGTGCCGTCCATCGCCAAAATGTTCTCCCATTTTTCCTGCTCCCGTTTCACATAGCTGTCGTATAACGTCGACGGCATCGCATCCGCCGATTTCTCGAGGCCGCGGATGTAGCGGACGGCGTTCGGGCCGGCGACCATTCCGCCGTAAATCGCCGACAGAAGCGAGTTTGCCCCGAGGCGGTTCGCGCCGTGAATCGAATAGTCGCACTCGCCGGCAGCAAACAACCCTTTGATGTTCGTCATTTGGTCATAGTCGACCCATAAGCCGCCCATCGAGTAGTGAACGGCCGGGAACACCTTCATCGGCACTTTGCGCGGGTCTTCGCCCATGAACTTCTCGTAAATTTCGATAATGCCGCCGAGCTTAACATCCAACTCTTTCGGATCTTTATGTGACAAATCCAAATACACCATGTTTTCGCCGTTGATGCCGAGCTTCAAATCGACGCAGACGTGGAAAATTTCCCGTGCGGCGATGTCGCGCGGCACCAAGTTTCCGTAAGCCGGATATTTTTCCTCAAGGAAGTACCACGGTTTCCCGTCTTTATACGTCCAAATGCGTCCGCCTTCCCCGCGCGCCGATTCGCTCATAAGGCGGAGCTTGTCATCGCCCGGAATGGCGGTCGGGTGAATTTGGATGAACTCGCCGTTCGCGTAGTAAACGCCTTGCTGATAGGCGATCGAAGCCGCTGAACCAGTGTTGATGACCGAGTTCGTCGATTTCCCAAAAATGATCCCCGGGCCGCCGGTCGCCAAAATGACGGCATCGGCTGGAAACGCTTTGATTTCCATGGACCGCAAATCTTGTGCGACGATGCCGCGGCAGATTTGCTCGTCATCCAAAACGACGCCTAAAAACTCCCAATGCTCGTACTTCGTGACGAGCCCGGCCACTTCATGGCGGCGCACCTGTTCATCAAGTGCATACAAAATTTGTTGGCCAGTCGTGGCTCCAGCATAGGCGGTCCGGTGATGCTGCGTCCCCCCGAAACGACGGAAATCAAGCAACCCTTCCGGCGTCCGGTTGAACATGACGCCCATCCGATCGAGCATGTAAATAATCCCCGGCGCCGCTTCACACATCGCTTTGACCGGAGGCTGGTTCGCCAAGAAGTCCCCGCCATAGACGGTGTCGTCAAAATGCTCCCACGGCGAGTCGCCTTCCCCTTTCGTGTTGACCGCTCCGTTAATGCCGCCTTGGGCACAGACGGAGTGAGAACGCTTTACCGGAACGAGCGAAAACAGTTCGACAGGCACTCCTGCTTCGGCGATTTTAATCGTGGCCATCAAACCGGCCAGCCCACCGCCAACAACGATGATTTTCCCTTTTTTCATAGCTACTCACTCCCTAATAGATTGCTGCTTTTGCTTGCATGCCGCACGTTTTGCCTTGCCGGCCCGCCATCGACCAAGCGATCGTTCGGCGAACGGCTAAGACGCGATCTGTCACGAGCCAACGCAGCAGTTCATCGTCGAATCATTCCCTAAGAATGGAACGCTTGTCTTACGCAAACGCTAAGATGGCGCGAATGCCGACAATGGAAAGCGCGATGAAAATGATCATCGTAATGTACGTAAATACTTGCTGCGAACGAGGGGACACCGTCAACCCCCAGCTGACGCAGAACGACCATAAGCCGTTGGCGAAGTGAAAGACCGTGGACAAGATTCCAACAATATAAAATCCGAGCATAAACGGATTGTCGACAATGTTGGCCATCATATCGTAGTTCACTTCGGCGCCGAATGCGGCTTGCACCCGCGTTTCATACACATGCCAGACGACAAAAATCAATGTAATGATGCCGGTGATCCGCTGAAGCATGAACATCCAGTTGCGAAAATAGCCGTACTGGCGAGTGTTGAATTTGGCTGTAAACGCGATATAAATGCCGTATACAGCGTGGAACAACAATGGAAGGAAAATAACAAAAATTTCAAGAAAATAGCGGAACGGCAAGTTTTCCATAAACGCCGCCGCCCGGTTAAACGCTTCCGGCCCACGGGTCGCAAAATGGTTGACGACCAAGTGCTGCACTAAAAAGATGCCGACGGGAACAACCCCCAGCAGCGAATGGAGCCGGCGATAGTAAAACTCGCGATTCCCTGCCATTATGTAAACCCCCTTCAATTGAATAAAAAATATGTCCCTCTCGCTCGCCATGCGGAAACGGAAACGCCTTCCATTCCCTTATTCGCTTTGTCACATTCATTGTACTCCCACATTGTACAAGCGTCAAGAAAACACTGCCACAAAATGTTCAAACATTCTCATAGTTGCGCCACCTTAGGAAAGAGGATGCACTCCGGCAGCAATTCAGCTATAATGGGGAAATGGATAGAAAGAGGGGAAAACGATGAAACAGCCACCATTAGAGGATCAATATCAAATGTTTGGGTCGATTGCGCTTTCCGCATTCGGGGCTGAGCTGCTTCGCCATTCGCTTCTTCCCGAGCTGCTTGGCAAAGATGCCGCTTCGCTGCTGTACTGGGCCGGCAAACAGCTGGCACGGCGCTACCCGCTCGGAACGCTCGATGACGTCGCCGCATTTTTTGAACGGGCGGGCTGGGGGGAGCTATCAACCGGCGAAGAGCGAAACGACGAACTATATATCGAGCTGTCAGGCCCCATCATCGCCGCCCGCTTTTCCTTGTACGGCAGCTGCTCGTTCCAGCTTGAGGCTGGATTTCTCGCCCAGCAAATCGAACAACAAAAGCGGTTCGTCACCGAAGCGGTCGAACTGCCGCCAAAGCGGGACGGCAAAGCGCGCATTTTGGTGAAATGGGATCGGAAGCAGGCGATCGAATGAAATGTAGGCAACAGGCGCCCGCTCGCAAAACGGGCGCCCGTTCAGCCATTATTCATGCAGTTTTTCATAGATTTTCTCCGCCACCGCTCGCGGAATGTTCGCCCGCTGCAACTCTTCCACCGTCGCCTCTTTCATCTTTTTCACCGAGCCGAAATAATTCAAGAGTGCTTTTTTCCGCTTTTCCCCGACGCCGGGGATGTCATCAAGCACGGAATGGAACATCGTTTTCTGCCGCGTCTTTCGGTGAAACATAACGGCAAACCGATGCACTTCATCCTGAATGCGCTGCAATAAATAAAACTCTTGGCTTTGCCGGTCAAGCGGCACGACATCCGGCGGGTCGCCGGCCAAAAGCTCTGATGTGCGATGTTTTTCGTCTTTCGCCAATCCAGCCAGCGGCACATCCAGTCCAAGTTCGTTTTCGAGCACATCCCGCACCGCCGACAAGTGGCCTTTGCCGCCGTCGATGATGATCAAATCGGGAAGCGGCAATCCTTCTTTCAACACGCGCGTATAGCGGCGGCGCACGACTTCGCGCATCGTTTCATAATCGTTCGGGCCTGCGACCGTTTTCACCTTATATTTCCGGTATTCTTTTTTCGCCGGCTTGCCATCGAGGAAAACGACGAGCGCCGAGACCGGATCGGCCCCGTAAATGTTCGAGTTGTCAAACGCCTCGATGCGGCGCGGCGCCGGAATGCCAAGACGCTCTCCGAGACGTTCGACTGCTTTGATCGTCCGTTCTTCGTCCCGCTCGATGAAATAAAATTTTTCTTTCAGAGCAATGGCCGCGTTTTTGCTCGCCAGCTCAACAAGCTCTTTTTTCTTCCCTTTTTTCGGCTGGACGACGGCAACGCCGAGCAATTCGCGGGCGAGCTCGCCGTCAATGTCGGACGGGAGGACGACTTCTTTTGGCTTCAAATGATGCGCTTTCGCATAAAACTGACCCAAAAACGTAAGCATTTCCTCATCCGGGTCTTGGTAAAGCGGGAAGATCGACACGTCGCGCTCAATCAGCTTCCCTTGGCGAAGGAAAAACACTTGCACGCACATCCAGCCTTTGTCGTACGCATAGCCGAATACATCGCGGTCGATGAAGTCGTTGAGCATCATTTTTTGCTTTTCCATCGTCATCTCAATCGCCGCGATTTGATCGCGGTATTCTTTCGCCCGTTCAAACTCGAGCGTTTCCGCCGCCTCGTGCATTTTCTCGGCCAACTCCCGCTTCACGTCTTCATACCCGCCGTTTAAAAAGCGGACGATTTGTTCAACCATCGCCTTATTTTGTTCGTCCGACACCGGGTGGACGCACGGGGCGAGGCATTGGCCCATATGGTAATACAAACAGGCGCGCGAAGGCAGCGTCGAACATTTGCGGAGCGGATATAAGCGGTCGAGCAGCTTTTTCGTTTCGTTCGCCGCCTGCACGTTTGGATACGGGCCGAAATATTTGCCGCCGTCTTTTTTCACTTTGCGGGTGATAAGCAGGCGCGGATGCTTTTCTGCGGTGATTTTAATAAACGGGTAGCTTTTATCATCTTTCAGCATGACGTTGTATTTCGGATCATGCTTTTTGATCAAATTCATCTCCAAAATGAGCGCCTCGGCGTTTGACGAGGTGACGATGTATTCGAAATCAGCGATCTCCTCAACAAGCCGCTGCGTCTTGCCGTCATGCGTCCCGGTAAAATACGAGCGGACGCGCGCTTTCAGCGACTTCGCTTTGCCGACGTAAATGACCGTTCCGTGTTTGTCTTTCATCAAATAGCAGCCCGGCTGCTCCGGCAGCACAGCCAATTTTTCTTTCAGCCGCTCGTTCATTGGCCATCACCTCACTGCTCCATCAACCCATTCGTACAGCGTAATCGTCCCATACACCGGATCAGCAAGCAAACTGGAACGATACGTTTTCATTTTGCGCACATGGCAGGAAACATCGATCCCTTGAGCCTCGAACCCTTGGACAACGTGATTGGTCATATATATCGCAGCATGGCGGTAGTTTTCTTTGTCTTGCAAAAAGAAGGAAAAATGGAGCACGTCTTTATGTGGAAAGGGCACGTTCAAATAGTCTAGGACGCGCGTCTCTTCCCACGTATATACCACAAACGGCTGCCGTTTGTCACGCAAATCGTCCGCAAGCTGATACACTGCTGGCGGCGTCTTTGCCTGCTCGCGCAACAGCCCGATGCCGATTGTAGACTGCAGCATCACCACTGCCGCGGCAAGAACAAACCGCCATGTCCGGGGCGCGGCCAGCAGCCGCCCCCACACGAAAACGAGCGCAATGTGAACGAGCGGAAGGAGATGACGCGGCTTGTCAATGTTTTGTCCGAAAAGCGCCCACAAAGCATACAGCAACGCGGAAACGACAAGCGGGCGCGGAAGCCCCAACCGCCCCGCGCGCCAGGCGATGGCGCCGACCACTGCATAGGCAGCCAGCAGCCAAGCATTTCGGCTGGCCATGCCGGTCCAAAGAAAGTTGTCAAGGACAAAGCGGCACACCCGCTCCCAAAATGGAAGAGGGCTCGCCGCCGCCGTTCCCCCCCAGTCGCTGAAATGACCGACAACAAACGCAAAGCCAAGCTTGAAAAACGGCCAAAGGCCGCCTTCCGTCGCCGCGACCGCTGCCACCCAAACAAATTGAAAGGCGGCCGCCGCCAACAGCGATGCCGCCACGCGGCCGAGGCGGCGGTGCGTTTTCCAGTCTTCATGCCAAAGCAACAATAACGCCGAGGCAAAGGGGATGTACGATAGGCGACCCCCCATGAGGATGCTGAATAACGCCATCGGCAGCAGCTGCGCGGTCCATGCCATTCGCCGCCGCGCCCATTCCACGGCCCAGATGTACCACCAAAGCACGCCGAGCGCCGCACCGTCTGACATCGGTCGGGCGGAGGCAAGAAGCACATAGCTTGAAGAAAGCACCGAAAGCGCCGCCCATAACGCCGCTGGACGCGGCATATGCCGAGCAAGCAGCAAAACGATGGGAAAGGCGGCGGAAAACAACACGAGCACATTCAAGATCGAAAGCGCTTTGGCCGGATTGGCAATGAAAGCGTGCACCGCCATGCCCCCGAGGACGAAATACGGATAGCCTGGGAAATGCGGCTGCATGGCTAACACATCATAGCGCCTAAGCGCCAAGGCAAAATCGACTTCATCCCATGTGGCCGCATACGGGCTCGCCCAATACAAACAGGCGCCAACCAACAAAGAGGCCGTTCCGACACCAAAGCCAATCCAAAAGCGGTCGCCGAACCGTTTGTTCACCGTGTTCCCCTCCAAAGAAAAAGTACAAGGCGCAGCGGCCTTGTACGTTACATGACGTTTTTTGTTTTTTCCTCCAAAGCGGCAATCGCCGGTTTCTCGACCACAGCGCTCTTTTGACCGCGGCGGCTCGTCACCAGCAAATACACGACGGCGAAGTAGCCGATATAGGCGATCACTTCTTCAAGCGACGGCATCGCTGAATAGCCAAACAACGCTTTTAAAAAGACGCCGACTTCGCCGGAAAAGACGGGGGCGACGCCATGATCGCGCACGTAATGTTCGTAGTCAATCGGATGTTCTGGAAGCAGCCATGTCAAATCATATACATGCGGCATGACGCTGCCGATGAGCCCAATGTCCTGCATCATCGAAATGGCTTGCACGAGCAGGCCAGCGGCGATCAAGACGATAAAAGCTCCGGTTACTTTAAAGAATGCTTTCAGCGGAATGCGCATCGTTCCTTTAAAGAAGAAGTAGCTGACCAAAGCGGCAATGGCAATGCCTGTCGCCGCTCCCCAGCCTTGTATGGCCGCGCCGATGTTGCCGTGCGTGATGGCAGCGAAGAAAAAAACGGTTTCCACTCCTTCGCGCAGCACGACTAAAAACGAGTGAATGACCATGCCGGCGACATTGCCGGCGGTAATAAACTGGTCCATTTTCCCTTCAACGTTTTGTTTCATGTCCCGGCTATGCTCGGCCATCCAAAACACCATCTGCGTCAAGAGCAACGCGGAGACGATCATGATGCCGATTTTTAAGTAGATTTCACTGCCCATCGCGGCAAATCCCGTGAACACGACTTGAAACAAAATGGCCGCCCCGATGCTCGCCAACACGGCCAAACCAGCACCAAGCCATACGTACTTCGTGTATTCGCGGTGATCGACACGTTTCAAATACGATGTAATGATGCCGACGATCAGCAGCGCTTCCAGCGCTTCACGAAACGTAATGAGCAGCGCTTGGACTTCCATGTCTCCGCCTCCCCTTATATTTGGACTAAGCCCGTTTCCGACGCCGCACATAAATGAGAGCCGCGCCGAGAACCACAATAACGATGACAACGAGCGGAATCCAGTTTTTTACTTTAGACAAATCGGTCCACTCTTTCTTTTGCACTGCATCCGGCTTTTCTGCAGCGTTTTCCGAAAAATGGCCGACTTTTAGGCTTTTCAGGCCGAATTGCTTCTGCAGCGTTGTTAAAATCGTCTCTTTGCTTTTCTTAAACACGTTGATATCCGATTTTTTCTCGCCGACACCGAACAGCCCCGGGTTGCCAAGCGACTGAAGCGCCTTGTCAAACTCGGTGCGCAGCTGTTTATCAAGTGCAGGGTCTTTCCCTTGGATGACCGGCGACAGCGCTTCATACGTCGCAAACGCCTTCGCCAACAGCCGCTTGCTCGTGTCGTACTGATCAAAGTTTGCCTCAATATTGTCCAAACGGCGAGCGATATTGAGCACTAAAATGTTTTCCATGTCCTTGATCACCGTTTGACGGTCCTTCGCTTCGATGGCCGCAAGCACCGCCTTGGACGGCTCAGGTCCCATATGCATGTCGATTTCTTCTTTTACGGTTTCGAAAATTTCCTTCGCTGCAGCAAAGTTCGGCGGCTGCTCGTTCAACTTTTCTTTCATCTCTTTATACGCCTCAGCAACCGCCTCTTTGTTCGGGTCTCCATACGAATAGGCGAACGCTTTCAGCGGAATGAGATTGAGAATAATGATCACTGCTATGTAAAAAAAGAAACGAAACGATTTCACGTTCCCTTCTCCCTCCATCAAGATCAATGATAATCATTATCATACTTATTGTCAATAAAAAATCATCCATCGTCGAAAAGGCTGGTGAAAAAACGATCATCTTCCTCAATCCATCGTTCGCGATTAGAGAGAAAAACAGGATTCCTCAAGTTGAGAAGTAGATCCGCATGTCTTATGACATCACCCGCCTTCTAAAAGGCTGATGATTTAGTGCAAAATACTGCTGATTCCATCTATTTCTCAATTAGAGAAACTTCGCAGAATCAGCTTTCTTTTCTGATGAAAATGCCGCCGATTGGCGCGTGAATGCAGTTTTTCGCCTGCCTTCTAAGCGCGAACTGCCTTACGAGCAATGGCGCGCCCGCTCTTGGGAGCGCCCATGCCCTTCTCGATCGACGGCCACCTTTTTCACCGGGCGGCGCATTTCCTTCCAGATGGCCGGGATGACCGCGGTCATATAGGCGGTGAATTTGATGAACGAACGGCCCGTCGTCCGCACTTGATAGCGGATCGGCACTTCTTTCAAGCGAAACCCTTTGCGCACCAAGTTGAGCGTCAGCACTTGGGCGTAGTTGTAATCGTGGATGATTTCCGCCTCCTCCATCGCGTGGCGCGAAAAGGCGCGCATCCCCGACTGTCCGTCATACAGCCGCTGTCCTAGAAGAAGCGACTGCAGCCAAGTGAACAAATAATTCCCAAGGCGGCGATGCCATTTCATGCCGCGAATCGTGCCAAGGAAGCGCGAGCCGATCGTATAGTCCGCTTCACCGGTGAAAATCGGCGCTAAAAGGTCAGGAATTTGTTCCGGCGGATATTCGTTGTCAGCATCGATCATCACGCCGATATCCGCGCCAAGACGGACACACTCTTCAAGCCCTCGCCGCACCGCCGCACCGAGGCCGCGGTTTTCCGGCAGGCGGCAAATGATATCGGCCCCCGCTTCTTTCGCTACTTCGGCCGTTCGGTCCGTCGATCCATCATCAATGACCAAGACGCTGACCTCTACATCGGGATGAAAATGACGCGGAATGCGGCGGATGACATCTCCAATCGCTTCTTCTTCATTGTGCGCCGGCAAAAAGACGATGACGCGCTGCTTCTTCATCGCTCTCCTCCTTTCTCATCGCCTCGATCAAAACCGGACCACGGCTATGGCTCGGATACGGCGCGCCGAGCAAATAGGCGATCGTCGGCGCCAGCGAAACGAGGCTTTTTTTCTCATCGACTCGTTTTCCTGCCTCAATCGCCGGGCCGTATAGAAAAAACGGCACATACCGCTCCCCTTCATCGAGGTGGCCGTGGCCGCCGATGCCATCCGCTTGGCCATGGTCGGCGCAGACAATCAATGTCGCGCGCTCGAGCTCGCCCCGTTCCTCAAGCCAGCCGACAAACTCCGCGATCAACGCGTCGGCTTCTTCAATTTTTTCGATATACTCGTCATACAGCACACCGCGGCTATGGCCGGTCTGGTCGGTGGCGATCAATTGCACGACAAGCAAGTCCGGGTGCTGCTCTTCCACAATGCGTTTCGCCCGCTCGATGATATAACGGTCGGCGAGGTCGTTCGGCATGACAGCCGTCACCGTTTCGACATCGTCGCCGAACGAATCGACCAAATGAGCGATGCCAAGCAAGCGGCCTGTTTTCCCTACTTTGCGGAGCGAGTCGAAGATCGTTTCCACTTTCGCTCCGAGCTTCCATACCATATTCGAGCGAATGCCGTGCTCAAACGGATACGTCCCCGTCAGCATCGAGGTGAAGCAGACGACCGTGCGCGCCGGATAGACGGTTTCCATTTGCGCAAATTCCGTCCCTTGCGCGCGCAGCCGCTTTAAAAACGGGGCGTTGGCCGCTTCAAACCGGTCTTTGCGCATCCCATCAATCACGATGACATACACTTTGTCACTGACCGGCGCGGTGGGACTCGGCACATTGTTCGTATAAGTCGGAATGATCTCCGGCTGCCAGTCGAACAAATTCCGATGCAAAATCCATGAAAACAGCCACACCCCAGCGGCAAACAGCCAAAGCGCCCCGCACAGCGGCGCCAAAGCCGCTCCTTGATCGATCTGCTGCGAAGCGTATTCCCATACGGACAAAAGAAGAAAACATTTTGGCAGCTGCTCTTGGGCGTTGCCGCTGGTCGAATCGCTGTTTTTCAGCACCAGCTTCCAAAAGCGGGTGAAATTCCACCACGACGTGCCGATGCGCAAATGGTAATACAGCGTCCCCCAAAAAAAGACGGTAAAGAAAAAGTAAAGCCCCGACGCCAACAACAACAACGACGCATCAGCGAACGACCAAACGATGAGAAACACGACATAAGGGATCCATAAATAATTGCGCAAAAACAGTGGATAATCGTACACATAATAGACAACAAACAACGGCAGCACCGCCGTCAGGCCAATCAGCCATGTCCATGCATGGCCGCCCATAAGATCAGCGGCATGGTAGATGCTCATCGTTCCCACGACAAAAATCGGCGTGAACGGCTTTCCTTCATTCAGCAAATTCCAGCAGCGCGCCGCGATTTTTTCGAATCGTGATGCTTCTTTCATCGCCTCTCCCTTTCCTTTCTCCATACGCTCCGCACCGCCTGCCAGTCGGACCGCCAAAACCACAATACCGCGGCACCAGCGGCGTAAGAAAACAGAAATTTAAAGGCATGTGTCAACACCGCGGCCATATACGCCACATCCCACGGTGCACCAACCGTAGTTAAGGCAAACCCCATCACCGCCTCATACGTTCCGAGTCCACCGGGAGCGATTTGGGCAATTTGTCCGGAAACGGTCGCGCTGTTTGCCCACACCGCCTGTCCAAAAGAAAGCGGTATACCGACCGCTTTGGCGATCACACCTATGACTGCCGCCTCGCACAGCCAGCTCGCCGTCACCGCCCCGACCATCGCCGCGCCGCTCCAGCCGTGAAATACGCTCCGCCATCGCCGCCATAACCGATCGAGGCGGAGCGGACGGCGAAACACGATCACGGTCAGCACGAACCCGGCCGCAACGGCCGCTGCCAAGAGAGAAATGTGGGGAATGTAATGCATATACGCATACA
>NZ_LDPD01000023.1:567813-569346 GCF_001026865.1 Geobacillus sp. ZGt-1
CCGCCATATCAAGGAGCCGCATCACCGCCACCGATTCAATGGCCTCGCTGGCTGAAACACCGGGCTGGCGGGCAAGCAAAGCCATACGCACAGCATCACCGATTTTCACTGGGGCTAGATGGTTAACAAACAAACTAAGCAGCACGGCACGCCAATAAACAGAGAAGGCGATTGGCTTTCCGACATATCGCTTCCACGCCCACGCCCGCAGCCAAAACGACAAGCCATATACGAAAGCAGCGGCAGCCATCTCGATCGGGCGGCTGACTAGCCTGGATAGATGATGGAGCATCTGCCGGCCGTCAAAGCAGCGGTATGTCAACCAAGCGGAAAAGAAAAGAAGCGCGAGCCCAGCTGCTTGCAACGCCGCTTTAGCCGCCGGTTTACCGCTCATATTCGCGCGCCCACGCCACCGTGCGGGCGAGCCCTTCGGCAAACGCCACCTTCGGCTTGTAACCAAACGCCCGCTCCGCCTTCGTGATGTCCGCCCATGTCGCTTTCACATCGCCTTTCCGCTCCGGCGCGTGCACGATTTTCAGATCGGGAAAGTGCTTCCGCAACTCAGCGAGCAGCTGCTCCATGGTGACGGGCGCCCCGGCGCCCAAGTTGAACACTTCGCTTCGCCCACCGCTGCGGTGAAGTGCTGCGATCATGCCCTCCACAATATCATCGATGTACGTATAATCACGCGCCGTTCCTTTGCCATATACGACAATCTCCTCGCCCGCCAGCAATCGGCGCAAAAACGTGCCGATCGCCATATCCGGACGACCCCACGGCCCGTAAACGGTGAAATAGCGAAAAATCGTCATTTGGTAGCCATACAAATGGGCATAGGCATGACAAAACGATTCCGCTCCGTATTTCGCCGCCGCATACGGCGAAACGACGCGGCCGTCAGCCATCTCTTCCCGGAGTGGGACATTGCCGCGGTCGCCGTACACCGATGACGATGAGGCAAACAGCACATGCGCCACCCCCGCTTCCCCCGCCGCCGCCAAAACGTTCACCGTCGCCTTAATGTCATAATCGATGTAAGCGAGCGGATGCGCCAACGAATACGGCACGCCCGGCAGCGCCGCCAAATGGTAGACGACATCGGGGCGAAACTCGGCCAGCCACCTTTTCGTTCGCTCCCCATCAAGCAAATCCAAGCGGACAAGCGGCACCCGGCCGCCGGTGAGCGCGTGAAACTGCCGCTCCTTCCGCTCAACAGGATAGTACGGATGAAAACAATCGATCGCTGCCACTTCATGACCTTGTTCATGCAGACGAGCGGCCAAATGACTGCCAATAAATCCGGCTCCTCCAGTGACAACAATTTTCAACGGTTTCACCCCATTACAAAATGGACTATCCATCAGCATCTTACCACAGCCGCTCGGAAAAGTCGCGGCGCCATGAAAAAAACCAAACGTTTCCGGACAGACGGCTGCCCTGAAGGCACACAAGCTGCCTGACATCCACCATCGAGCACTCTGCCGACATCAAATCCGCTGCCTCCTTCGTCATACAAGAGGGTGTCCCAAAAGG
>NZ_LDPD01000023.1:569411-579154 GCF_001026865.1 Geobacillus sp. ZGt-1
AAAATTACCCTTTTGGGTCATCCCCTTGTTTGCTAGGTTATTTCGCTTTTTCAATCACTTGTTGCAGGGCGGCTTCAATTTGCGGCAGCCATTTGTCACCCTCAGCTTTGTTTTTTGCCTTTGCCGCCTCTAGGTAGCGTGTCGCCTGTTCGTTCAAGTCGGTGTATGCTTTGTCGCCAAGCAGCGTTTTGATATCCTGTTCGATCATGTTAATAAAGAGCGCGCCTTCTAAGGCGGTGATCACCGACTTGTCTTGCCCCCAATTTTCTTTGCTTTCTTCATATTCGTGAAGCGCCACTTTCGCCCATCCGCGCACGAACGCATGGTTCACCGCTTTCGGATCGAGCGTTTTGACATCGGTTTGCAGGTCAAACTGTTTCAAAATGTAGTCCGCCTCCTCCGCGGCATGCCGTTTCATATACGGATAGACGGACTGATAAAACGCCCAGCCTTCCGCCTGCTCCACTTTGGCTTCTTCGGCGTTTTCCTTGGCCGCAGCCGCCGCCTTCGCCGCATAGCCGTGCGGCAGCGCTCCGCTCGCTAAATAGAATGTTTTCATCAATGTTTTGTCCACGACTTGCTTGCCGAGGGCAAATGAGAGCGCATCATCGTTTTGGACCGCTTGCTCCATTTGGGCAAACGCCCCGTTGATCGCGTCAACCAACTTCGTTCCGTAAGCCGCATCGCGCTTTTCCACGGTCGACTGCAAAATCGCGTAAAAGGTTTTGGCTTCCTTAAGCTCTTCCTTTACTTCTTCCTTATTGGCCCAATGTTCTTCTGCTTCGGTAAACTCATGCTTGATCGTCGTGTAAAACACTTTTTGCATCAGCTTGTCAAAAATTTGCTTGACAACCAACGGCTCAAGCGACCCGTCTTTGCCGGCGGCCAGTGCGTTGGTAATATGTTGGTCAAGCGTATCTTCAAATTCCGCGTCACGTTTTTGTACAAGCGGCTGCAGCTTTTCTTTGTAGATGCTCTCCACTTTGCCGAAGTCGACCGCCCCGCCTTGCTTCGCCTTCTCAAGCTCCGCGAGCGCTTCGCTGAACGCTCCCGCATAATCGACTTCCGCTTCTTCCTTCTCGTTCTCCGTCTTCTCTTCCTCTTTCGGCTTTTCTTGTTTTTCCACAGCCGTTTGGTTGCTGCTTTCTTTTTCTGTTCCCGCCGTCTGTTTGCTCTGGCCGCACGCGCCAAGCGCCAACGCCGCGGCGGCAAACACGGCGAGCCACTTCCATTTCAATGACATTATGTATCCCCCCGTTCACACATCCAAAAAAATGATAATCAATATCAATCGGTTCCAAGCCATATGTCCGGCGTTTGGATGCGACTTCAAGCGCCGCTTCATCAATGCCGAGTTCCGGCGCCAAAAACTTTGCCACTCCTTTCGGATCGCGGTTTGCCCACTGGTCGACTTTCTTCAGCTCCTCTAAGATGACATGCACGACATCGGCATGATTTTGCGCAAACGAACGCGAAGCGAAGAAAAACTCACGGTTCGCTACCAATCCTTGGCCGTCAGCGAGCACTCGAGCCTTTCCTCCCTTTTCAGCGGCGGCGTAAAACGGGTCCCAAATGGCCCACGCATCAACGCTCCCCTGCTCAAATGCAGCGCGAGCATCGGCTGGTGGCAAATAGACCGGCTGAATGTCAGAAAGTGTCAATCCCGCTTTTTTGAGCACCTGCACAAGCAAATAATGGACATTCGATCCTTTGTTTAACGCCACCTTTTTCCCTTTCAAATCCGCCACTGTCTGAATGGACGAGTCCTTTTTGACTAAAATGGCCTCGGACACAGGATTGGGAGGTGACGTCGCTACATACAAGAGCGGTGTACCAGCCGCTTGAGCAAATACCGGCGGCGCTTCACCGGTATGGCCAAAATCGAGGCTTCCGGCATTCATCGCTTCCAACAGTTGAGGACCTCCCGGAAATAACGCCCATTGTACGGTGTAGCCTAATTTTTTCAGCCGTTTTTCCAAGTCACCACGCGCTTTTAACATGTTGAGTGTCCCGTATTTTTGATAGCCGATGCGGATGACTTTGCTAGATGGCGGAGAGGATGACGATGATTTGGCGTTCGCAGGCTCGTTATGTATTCCGCATCCAGATGCCATCGCCAGCCATAAAGTGACTGCTAACATTCCGCCCAATGTTTTCCAGAATACTTTGTTTTTCATGATCGCTTTTTCCTCCTTTGCTCATTTCTTGCAATGCTTTCACACACGTACGTGATCGTCATTCTTGATCTCCTTCTTAATTATGACTAAATAGACAGGAAAAGTATGAATAATAGGTGTAAAACAAACTTAACCACTAGGAATTGTTGGTTATAAATATAAAGAATTATCTGCCATCTGTCAACCATTTTTCAACAAAAAATAAAAATCCAGAGGAAGAGGCCTCTGGATTTTTCCTATGCCATCACTACACATGTTTGCCGACAAGCTGAGCAAGCGCCTCTTTCGGCTGATAGCCGATCGCTTTATCGACAAGTTCGCCGTTTTTGAACACGAGCAGCGTCGGGATGCTCATGACGCCGAACTTCGACGCTGTTTCCTGGTTTTCATCGACATTCACTTTGACGATTTTCACTTTGTCGCCCATTTCGCGGTCAAGCTCTTCCAGCACCGGAGCGATCATGCGGCACGGTCCGCACCATGGCGCCCAAAAGTCAACGAGCGTGAGGCCGTCTTTCGTTTCTGCGGCGAACGTTTGGTCAGTGGCGTTGACAATCGCCATATGGATTCCCTCCCATCTTCTTGAATGCTGCAAGCAAAGTATACCATGGAATGCATGTCGGCGCGAATGTTTTGCTTCGTTTCTACTATTCGCTTTTGCCGCGGAATTTATCCGTCAAAAAACGGACGGCTGCAGCCGCCCGTGTTGTTCATTACGAATGCACTTTCAGTTTTTTGAACTCTTCGGTGAGGAGCGGAACGACTTCGAACAAATCGCCGACAATGCCGTAGTCCGCGACTTTAAAGATGTTGGCTTCCGGGTCTTTGTTAATGGCGACGATGACTTTCGAGTTGGACATCCCCGCTAAATGCTGGATGGCGCCTGAAATGCCGCAAGCGATGTAAAGGTCCGGCGTGACGACTTTCCCCGTTTGCCCGATTTGCAGCGAGTAGTCGCAATAGCCGGCATCGCACGCCCCGCGCGAAGCGCCGACCGCGCCGCCCAACACTTCGGCGAGCTCTTTGAGCGGCTTGAAGCCTTCGGCGCTTTTGACGCCGCGGCCGCCGGCGACGATCACTTTCGCCTCGGTCAAGTCGACGCCTTCCGCCGTTTTGCGGACGACTTCTTTGACAATTGCGCGCAAGTCTTTAATCTCGACGGCGAGCGCTTCCACGCTGCCTGTGCGCGACTCGTCGCGCTCAAGAGGCGCGATGTTGTTCGGACGCACCGTCGCAAAGATGATGCCGCTTGTCACGATTTTCTTTTCAAACGCTTTGCCGGAGTAGATCGGACGGGTAAAGACGATGTTGCCGCCTGCCTCTTCGACGGCGACGACGTCGGAAACGAGGCCGGCGTCGAGCTTGATGGCCAATTTCGGCGACAAGTCTTTGCCGAGCGCCGTATGGCCGAAGACGATGCCTTCCGGCTGCTCTTTGTCAATCACGGCTTTTAACGCTTGCGAATAGCCATCTGATGTATAAAATTTCAAATTCGGATGTTCGATGACGACGACGCGGTCCGCACCGCGGTAAATGAGTTCGTTCGCATGCGCCTGCACTTGGTCGCCGACGAGCACCGAGACGACTTCCCCGCCTTCGGCGATCGTTTTGGCCGCTGCAATGGCTTCAAACGAAACGTTCCGCAGCGATCCATCCCGCACTTCTGCTAAGGTCAATACTTTACGTGCCATGTTTCAGTCCCCCTATCCTTTGATTCCCCGTTGTGCTTCATCCGAACGCCGACAGCGGTTTCCGCTTATACCACTTTCGCTTCGGAGCGGAGCAGCTGAACGAGTTCCTTCACTTGATCGGCGATCTCGCCTTGCAAAATTTTGCCCGCTTCGCGCTTCGGCGGCAAGAACACTTCGATCGTTTTTGTTTTCGCTTCAACATCATCTTCCTCGAGGTCCAAATCGTCAAGCTCCAGCTCCTCAAGCGGTTTCTTTTTCGCTTTCATGATCCCAGGCAACGACGGATAGCGCGGTTCATTCAGCCCTTGTTGAGCGGTGACAAGGAGCGGCAGCGACGTTTCGATGATTTCCTCATCCCCCTCGACGTCGCGCACAACGGTCACTTTGCCGCCGTCGGCAATGTCCAGCTTCGTGATCGTCGTCACATACGGAATGCCGAGCAATTCCGCAACGCGCGGGCCGACTTGCCCGGAACCGCCGTCAATAGCGACGTTGCCGGCTAAAATCAAGTCCGGGTTTTTGTCTTTTAAGTATTCAGCGAGCACTTTCGCCGTCGTATATTGGTCTTGTTCTTCGACATCATCGTCAATGTTGATGAGCACCGCTTTATCGCAGCCCATGGCGAGCGCCGTGCGCAGCTCTTTTTCCGCTTCCTCGCTGCCGACGGTGACGACCGTCACTTCACCGCCGTGTTTGTCGCGGACTTGAATGGCTTCTTCAATGGCGTATTCGTCGTACGGGTTGATGATGAATTCAGCGCCTTCCTCGTTGATCTTGCCATTGACGATGGAGATTTTTTCTTCCGTGTCAAAGGTGCGTTTCATCAACACAAAAATGTTCATGTCGTTCCCCTCCTCGGTTTGGTCGAACATTGTTTCATGTTCCAACATTCAGATATTTACAGGGATCATTTCCCTTTAAAGACAGGCGGCCGTTTTTCCAAAAACGCCTGCACGCCTTCTTTTGCATCCTCGGATCCAAACACGCGGCCAAACCATTCCGCTTCCTCGCGCACTGCCTCGGCAAACGATTTTTCCTTCGCGGCGTTGAGCAGTTCAATCGTCGCACGGACGGAAAGCGGACTTTTGGCGGCGATCTTTTTCGCCAACGCTTTTGCTAATGATAATCAATATCAATACAATAAGATTATAAGAGAAAATGAATTTCAATGTCAACACATGATGAAAAAGAGAGGACTCCCTCGTTGCCGGTCCTCTCTTTCGCAATCAATCAAACTTTAATCACATTAGGGAAAAATTCGTGGCCCACAACCTCTCCCTGAATGGAGGAAGAGGAAGGAGTGTTCAAGTGCAACAACGGGAATAACAGCTCCGCCACTCGATACGCCTCTTCCAGATGCGGGTAGCCGGACAAAATGAAGTAGCGGATGCCCAGCTGCTCATACTCGCGAAGACGCTCGGCCACGGTTTCCGGATCGCCGACGAGAGCCGTGCCCGCACCCCCGCGCACCAATCCTACCCCAGCCCATAGATTTGGACTGATCTCCAACGAATCCCGCTTTCCGCCGTGCAGCTGTCGCATCCGTTGCTGTCCCACCGAATCGTAACGAGCAAATACCCGTTGCGCCTCTTCAATCGTCCGGTCATCGACATAGCGAATCAATCGCTCTGCCGCTTCCCGTGCTTCTTTTTCCGTCTCACGAACGATAATATGGAGACGAACGCCAAATTCGATTTTTCTGCCTTCTTGACGAGCAAGCTCCCTTACCCGTTCGATTTTGTCTTTCACCTGTTCAGGAGGCTCGCCCCAGGTTAAATACACATCCGCATGGCGCGCCGCAACCCGTTGGCCGGCATCCGACGATCCGCCAAAAAAGATGGGCGGATACGGCTTTTGCACCGCTGGAAATAGCAGTTTGGCTCCCTTGACCGACACATGTTTTCCACTCAACGTCACTTCTTCTCCTGCAAGCAATCGACGCCAAATCGTCAAAAACTCGTCCGTTGCCTCATATCTTTCGTCATGGGACAAAAACAACCCATCCCCTGCCAGCTCAACGGGATCGCCACCGGCGACGACATTCACGAGCAGCCGGCTATCGGAAATCCGATCGAATGTGGAAGCCATGCGGGCAGCCAACGTCGGCGTCATCAATCCGGGACGGACAGCGACAAGAAAGCGCAAACGGTCGGTTTCAGCCGCCAATGCCGAAGCGAGCAGCCAAGGATCTTCGCACGATTTGCCGGTTGGAATGAGCACGCCCGTATATCCTAAGCGGTCGGCTGCTTGGGCGACTTGTTTGAAATAGCTGTATTCTGGGGAGCGACCACCTTTTGTCGTCCCTAAATATCGGCCGTCGCCATGAGAAGGGATAAACCAAAGCAACTCCATCTTTTTTCCTCCTTATCCAATCACGGTTTTTTCGGTTGCACAGGAAATGGATTGAAAGACCTCTTCCATCCGCGACAACAAATCGTCAGAAAGCACAAGGCGACCTTCGTCATCATGCCCCAACGTCCAATCCAAAATAAAGACGCCATGCAAGATTTCCCGCGCGCCCAAAATGGAGAAAATCGGTTTGAGCGCGTATTCGAGAGCCAACAGATGAGCAATGGTTCCCCCCGTGACAATCGGCACAACCAGCTTCCCTGCAAACGCCTTTTCCGGAAGCAAATCCAAATACGCTTTTAAAATGCCGGTGTAACTCCCTTTATACACTGGACTTAACGCAATGACCGCTCTCGACTGGCGGATCCAATCATGTGTTTCGGCGATCGGCTCACTCGATGAATGAGCATAAAGCAGATCTTCAGCCGGCAAATCGCGCAATCGGATGAAATGCACCGTGTGGCCGAGCTGTTGCAATTGCTCGCTCACCCATTCAGCCACCCGATTCGTTTTCGAGGTGTGCGACGGGCTTCCAGAAATAATGGCCACCGTTGTCATTTGTTTCCCTCCCACATTCTTTTTTTGCCCCCGTCGTCCTTGACATCCCTTTTGCCCCTTTGGCGGGCGTTGTTCAAGGGGATCCGGCTTTTACAACGCCCCGTCATGTTCAGTAGAACGGCTTGTATTCATGAACTGTTAATGTTACTGGATTACTTTATTGTTCCTTTATGACGACCACAGCATCTTTCGCTTTGACCCGTTTTGAGATCAACCCGGCTTCATAAAAACGATCTGCAATGCGCTGCTGGGCGTCGATCACCTCCTTCGTCAGCGGAAACACACCATATCCTCTTCGGCTCAACGTCCGTTTCCAAATTTCTTCGCCAATTTTCGTTTCTTTGGCCAATAGTTTGGCGGCTTCATCTGGAGAAGAGTGAATTTCTTGATGGACTTTGTTCAGCTGTGCAATGACAGTCTGAGCTACATTGGCATACTGTTTCACATACTCATTCCGCCCCACGATAAATCCATATTGTTTTGGAAGTCCTTTCGCATCAATCAAAATGCGCGCCCCGCCGTTCACTTCGGCATCAGCCAAGAACGGATCCCAAATGACCCAAGCGTCAACATCACCTCGCTCAAACGCAGTTCGCGCTTCAGACGGTTGCAAATACACGGGGGTAATGTCGTTGAGTGTCAATCCAGCTGTCTCCAACGCCGTCAATAACGTATAATGGGCGCTTGACCCTTTGCCGAAAGCCACTTTTTTGCCCTTCAAATCCGCCACCGTATGAATCGACGATGTTTTCGGCACGATGATCGCCCGCGCGACTTCCGGTTCATAGGCAAGATACACCAACTGTGAATCCGGATTGGCCTGCGCCAACACAGCGGGCGCTCCTCCGACATAGCCGATGTCAATCTGTCCTGCATTCAACGCTTCAAGAAGGGGGGGACCGGATTGGAATTCAAACCATTTTACTTGAACGCCATGCTTTTGCAATTGTTTTTCCAAGTACCCCTTCTCTTTCAAAAAGAGAGAAAATGATGATTTTTGAAAGCCAACGTGCAATTCTTTCGGCCAAGAATCCGTCGATGCCGACTGTTTAGGAGAAGACAAGGAAGCAGAACGTTCTTGGCCGCAAGCTGCCAACAACAGGAATGCACTCAACACCGAAAACAAAAGGAGCCTTCTTTTCACTGTCTATAGCGCCCTCCTTTTTTCACTCATCGAAGACGCGGCGATGACTTTCTCATCAGATTCTGCGCTTAAAATGCGGCGCAAAATCGTATCGACCAAATCAGCTTTTCGCCAACGCTTTTGCTTCATCAAGAAGCCGCTCTTCCGGCACCGCCTTGTTGGCAAGCCCCCATTCAACCGCTTCGAGTCCGGTGATCGGCTCGCTCGTCCACATCATTTCCGCCGCTTTGCCAAAGCCGACGTAGCGCACAAGCCGCTGCGTGCCAGCAAATCCAGGGATGATGCCAAGCTGCAGCTCCGGAAGGCCGAGTTTGGCGTTTTCCGCCACCACGCGAATGTGGCAGCTCATAGCCAGCTCCAACCCACCGCCTAATGCGGCGCCGTGAATCGCCGCAATGACTGGTTTGGAAAAGCGTTCGATCCGCTCCATCACGAGTTGGCCGTTGCGCGACAAGCCGGATGCCTCCTCAGCGGAAGCGATGGACGTGAATTCTTTAATATCGGCGCCGGCTGAGAAAAATCTTCCTTCGCCATGAAGCAACACGACGCGCACGTCCGGGTCGGTCTCGAGCTCGTCCAACACGGTTGAAAGCTCTTTCAAAACCGCTGATGAAAGGGCGTTCGCCGGCGGCCGCGAAAACGTCACGACGGCGACGAACTCCTCTTTCGCTATGCGAAAATGCTCCATGAAGCCTCTCCCCTTTCTGCCTTTCCTAACGCCCGGCGGCGCACCCTTTGACGAGCAGTTCGTACACCGGATCGGCGAGGGCGGCCAAGTCATACTTTTGCTCGTTCATCACCCACGTCGTCACCGTTTCATCCAGGGTGCCAAAGATCATTTGCCGAGTGAGCCGGACGTCTAAATCTTGGCGAAACTCCCCTTTTTCCATCCCCTCCATGATGATGCGGTCGATGAGCCGCAAATATCCTTTCAGCACCTCATTGATGCGATGGCGCAGCTCTTTGTTCGACTGGCGCAGCTCAAGCTGCGTCACGACCGCCATATGCGGATCAGCGGCGAGGGCGGAAAAATGAGTTTTCACCAATACATACAATTTCTCTAGGGGGCTTGAAATTCCTTCTGTCTCTTGTTCAATTTTCTCGATGAACGCCCCCATCTTTTCCTGAAAAAGCGAAATTAAAATATCCTCTTTGTTTTTAAAATAAAGGTAGATCGTGCCGTCGGCGACACCGGCCTGCTTGGCGATTTTCGACACCTGTGCTTGATGGTAGCCGTGCTCGGCGATGACGACGACGGCAGCGTCAATGATTTGCTTAAATTTCGGCTTTTCCCTCCGCAATATGGATTCTCCTTTTCTCACTTTCCATCCGCCAAATGAATGAACCATCATTCATATTTTCATTTTACGGGCAATTCTGCCGATTTGTCAAGCTTCTTTTTCTCCTCTTCCACCAACACGCGGCGCAAAATTTTGCCGACCGCCGTCTTCGGCAATTCGCTGCGGAACTCGTAGATGCGCGGCACTTTGTAAGCAGCCAGGCGCTGGCGCATAAACGCGTCAAGCTCCTGTTCGCTGCACATCTCCCCCGGCTTTAACACGACGAACGCTTTCACCGTCTCGCCGCGGTACGGATCCGGAACGCCGATCACGGCCGCTTCCTGCACTTTCGGGTGCTCATACAGCGCTTCTTCGACTTCGCGCGGGTAAATGTTGTAACCGCCGGCGATAATGACATCTTTCTTGCGGTCGACGATATAAAAATACCCCCGCTCATCCATATAGCCGATGTCACCTGTATACAACCAACCGTCGCGCAGCACTTGCTCGGTCTCCTCCGGACGGTTCCAATAGCCTTTCATCA
>NZ_LDPD01000023.1:579174-595925 GCF_001026865.1 Geobacillus sp. ZGt-1
AGTTCTCCACGCTCGCCCGGCTTTGCTTCCTCACCCGTTTCCAAGGAAATGATTTTCGCGTCCGTATCCGGCCACGGAACGCCGATGCTTCCTTTCACCCGCTCCCCATCCCAAAGGAAGTTGCTGTGGGTGACAGGGGACGCCTCGGTCAACCCATAGCCTTCAATCAATTTTCCGCCCGTCACCCGTTCAAACTGCTCCTGCACCTCAACCGGCAACGGAGCGGAGCCGCTGATGCAGACGTTGATCGAGGATAAATCATATTTGGCCAAGTCGGGCTCATTCAACAAAGCGATATACATCGTCGGCGCGCCTGGGAACATCGTCGGCCGGGTGCGCTCGATTGCTTTTAATGTTTGCTTGACATCAAAGCGCGGGAGCAGCACCATTTTGCTCGCCATCATCACGGACAAATTCATCACCGTCGTCATGCCGTACACGTGGAAAAACGGAAGCACACCGAGCACCGTTTCTTTTCCTTTTTCGCATTTATACACCCAATGAGCGCACATGAGCGTATTGGCGATCAAATTGCGATGCGTCAACATGGCCGCTTTCGGATGCCCCGTCGTGCCGCCTGTATATTGCAGCAGCGCCACATCTTCCACCGGATCAATGTCCTCCCCGATCGGCGCCGTCTCTTTGCAGCTCATGATCGTGAGGAACAGATGAACAGTTTCGCTTTCCGCGATGCGGACAATCGGCATGTTTTGCTTCCGCTGCACAAGCGGATACAGCCATTTCTTCACCGTGGGCAAATAATCTTGCATTCTCGTGACAATCCAATGTTTGACTGGCGTCCTCCCTTTCACCTTTTCCGCCTTTGGATACAGAAGATCCATCGTCACGAGCACCGAGGCGCCGCTGTCGTTCAGCTGGTATTCAAGCTCATACTCGGTGTAAAGCGGATTCGTCTGCACGACGATGCCGCCGGCTAGGAGCGTCCCATAGTAGCTGATGACGGCCTGCGGGCAGTTNGGCAGCATCACCGCCACCCGATCCCCTTTTTTCAATCCGATCGTCCGCAAATAATGCGCGAATGTCAATGCTTGCTCGTACAGCTCGCGAAACGTCATCGTCTTTCCGAAAAAGTCGATCGCCTCATGGTCTCCGAATTGTTCCGCCGTCTCCCGCAAATAGTCGGAAAGCGTTTTCTTTGGATAGTCGAGCGTATGCGGAATCTCCGGCGGGTAGTGAGCGAGCCACGGTTTTTCCATCCCAATCCCCCCTTACTTCTATTTTATTTTACTTTTTCTAATTTTTCATCAAAAAAACGCCTCGCCTGAGCGAGACGTCACCAAAACCAGTACACCAAACCAACGAAGAAAAAGCACGCGCAAATGACAAACAAGATTTTCGCCAGCACATCGACCGATCGGTTGCGCACGGCCATATAGACGATGCCGGCGATCAAAAACAGCCCGACCGCAATCAACAACCATTTCACTACTGCGTTCATTCGTTGTTCCCCTTTACTGAATGCCTTCGCCGATGACAAACGACAAGCCGACGGAAATCACCATAGAAATCAAGCCGACGGCCCGGTTGTCATTGGCAATTTCGTCATCAATATTGAATTTCGGCGTCAAAAATTCGTAAATAAAGTACGCGGCCAGCAGAAGCAAAAACCCGTACAGCCCCCAGCCAATCATCGACGGCAGCGACTCATGGCGGGCGAGCGCATAGCGAAAAATGTTGGCGATGCCGAAAATTTTCCCGCCGGTTGCCATCGCCACCGCCACATTGCCTTTGCGAATCTCTTCCCAGTTTTTGTACTTCGTCACCAATTCAAATACGGCTAAAAAGACGACGATGCACAACACGGCGACGCTGAAATTGGCCGCCGTTTTCACCATGTCGTGCTCCCAAAACGACGCCATTGCCATCGCCCCCATCATTTCAGTTCCACGATCGTCACCCCGGTGCCGCCTTCATTCGCCTCTCCGAACCGGAAGCTTTTCACCGCCCGATGCTGCTTTAAAAACTGCTGTACTCCTTGGCGGAGCGCGCCCGTCCCTTTGCCGTGGATGATCGAAACGCGCGCATAGCCGGCGAGCACAGCATCATCCAAGTACTTCTCAAGCCGAAGGAGAGCGTCTTCGTACCGTTCGCCGCGCAAGTCAAGCTCGAGGCTCACATGGGCGTCCTTGCCTTTCACGGTCGCAATCGGCGTCACTTCTTTCGCCGGCGCGCTGCCGATATACTCCAAATCGCGTTCACGGATTTTCATTTTTAAAATGCCGAGCTGCACTTGCCATTCGTCGTCCGACACTTTTTCGATCAAATAGCCTTTTTGGTTGAGGCTCGTCACCTTCACTTCATCACCCGGCTGGAACACATGGCGTGAAGCAGCCTTTTTCGCCTTTTTCCGCTTCTCCACTTTCGGCATAGCGGCAGCGAGCCGCTTTTTCGCCTCGACGAGCTCATGCTCTTTCACTTCCGCCTGCTTTTCTTTTTGCAAGCGGCGCAGCTCTTGAATGATCCGCTCGGCTTCGCGTTCCGCGGCGCGGATGATGTCGGCTGCTTTTTGCGTTGCTTCCGCCAGCCGCTCCGCTTTTTCTTCTTCGAGCTCTTCCCATTTTTGTTCCCATTCGGCGCGCAGACGCTCAGCCTCCTCCAGCGCCGCGCGCGCCCGCGCTTCCTCTTCCTCCGCTTGCTTTTTGCTCCGTTCAAGCGACGCGATCATGTTTTCGACGTTATGGCTTTCCGCGCTCACTTGCGCTTTCGCCCGCTCGATGATGCGTTCATCAAGCCCAAGGCGGNGCGAAATATCAAAGGCGTTGCTGCGGCCGGGGATGCCGATCAACAGTTTATACGTCGGGCGGAGCATTTCGGTGTCAAACTCGACGCTCGCATTCACGACACCGGGGCGGTTGTAGCCGTACGCTTTCAATTCGGGATAATGCGTCGTCGCCACCGTCCGCGCCCCGCGCCCGTGCACTTCATCCAAGATGGCGATGGCGAGCGCCGCCCCTTCCTGCGGGTCGGTGCCAGCCCCAAGCTCGTCAAACAGCACAAGGCTTTCACCATCGACATGGCGCAAAATGTCAACGATATTGACCATATGGGACGAGAACGTGCTCAAGCTTTGTTCGATCGACTGCTCATCGCCGATATCGGCGAAAACGGAACGGAACACCGCCGCTTCCGATCCGTCGGCCGCCGGGATGAACAGCCCCGCTTGCGCCATGAGCGTCAACAAGCCGATCGTTTTTAACGTCACCGTTTTTCCGCCGGTGTTCGGCCCGGTGATGACGATCGTCGTATAGTCGCCGCCCAATTCAATATCATTGGGCACCGCCTTTTCTTGATCCAGCAGCGGATGGCGTGCCTGCAAAAAACGAAGATAGCCTCGGCTATTGACCGCTGGCTTCGCGGCTTGCAACCGGCGGGCGTATTTCGCCTTGGCGAACGCAAAATCAAGCGCCGCGAGCGCTTCGACCGTCCGCGCAAGCGGCTCGGCCTGCTCAGCGACTTTTGCCGAAAGTTCGCGCAAAATGCGTTCGATTTCTTGCTTTTCTTTCGCCCGCGCTTCGCGGAGCGCATTGTTCAACTCGACGACCGCCTGCGGTTCAATAAACAGCGTCGCCCCGGACGCCGACTGGTCGTGGACGATGCCGCCGTAGGCGCCGCGATACTCTTGTTTCACCGGGATGACATATCGGTCATTGCGGATCGTAATGATGGCGTCCGACAGCCGCTTTTGCGCCGACGGCGAGCGGATGATGCTCTCAAGTTTCTCGCGGATGCGCGCTTCCACTGACCGAATTTGCCCGCGCAGCGAGCGGAGGCGGTCGCTTGCGGCATCCAGCACTTCGCCATGGTCATCGATCGAGCGGCGAACGTCATGCTCGAGTTCCGGCGCTTCAGCCAATGTGTCCGCATAACGGAAAAGCCGCTCAAGTCCGCCATGCTCGTCATAGAGACCCGCGATCAGCCGCTTCATTTGCCGGCTTGCGGCCGAGGTGGCCGCCACTTCAAGCAGCTCTTGCGGGCTGAGCGTGCCGCCGATCGCCGCCCGCTTGAGATGCGGACGGATGTCGACTACTCCGTCAAGCGGCACATAGCCAGCAAGCCGCAAAACAGCGGCGGCTTCATCCGTTTCGTCAAGCCAAGCGGCCACCTCCTCCCAGTCAGAAGACGGCATGAGAGCGTCGATTTTTTCCAAACCGAGCGGCGAGGACGCATGCTCAGCCAACTGCTCTTTCACTTTATCAAACTCCAAGGTGTGAAGCACTTTTGGTTGCACGTATCTGACCCCCAGCTGATTCATTTCTTTCGTTTGTCGTGCAAAAACTGTTGCAGCTTTTCAAGCGGCCATGTGTTGATGACCGTTTCCTTATGGATCCAACCTTTTCTTGCCGTCGCTACGCCGATCGCCATATCCTCGAGCATGTCCAAATGGTGGGCGTCCGTGTTGATGGCAATGTACACCCCCGCTTCCTGGGCTTTTTTCACGTAGGCCGCCGACAAGTCGAGCCGGTTTGGGTTGGCGTTTAACTCAAGCACCGTGTTCGTCTCCGCCGCCAGCTCGATGAGCCGCTCGATATCGACGTCATAGCCGTCGCGCTGGCCGATCAGCCTTCCGGTCGGATGAGCAATGACATCGACGTACGGGTGGCGAAGCGCCGCCTCAAGCCGTTTCATGATCGTCTCGCGCGGCTGTTTGAACGCAGAGTGAATGGCGGCGATGACAAAATCAAGCTCCTTGAGCACGTCATCGTCGTAATCGAGCGTCCCGTCCGGCAAAATATCCATCTCAATGCCGGCCAAAATCGTAAAATCCGAATAGCGCGCGTTCAGCCGCTCAATTTCCTCGCGCTGGCGCCGCAACCGATCCGGGGTCAAGCCGTTGGCGACTTTCAAATAGTGCGAATGGTCGGTAATGGCGATATACCGATAGCCGCGGCGGCGGCACGCTTCGGCGAGCTCCTCGAGCGAACACGCGCCGTCGCTCCATGCCGAATGCATATGCAAGTCGCCTTGGATATCGTCAAAATGGACAAGTGGATCATCAGAAGAATATCGGTCGACTTCCGTGCCATCTTCACGCAGCTCCGGGGGAATGTACGGCANCCCGAAATGGGCGTAAAACGCCGATTCATTGGGGAACGTTTTCACCTTGCCTGTCGCTTGGTCTTCCACGCCATATTCGCTGATTTTCTCCCCGCGCTCTTTGGCGAGCTGGCGCATGCGCACATTATGGTCCTTCGATCCGGTAAAATGGTGAAGCGCGGTCGCAAACTCGTCCTCGCCGACGAGACGGAAATCAGCCGCAATTTCATCATCATACTGAAAAAGAAGCGACACTTTCGTCTCCCCAGCGGCGAGCACTTCGCGGATGCGCTCAAAGCCGAGCAGCCCGTCGCGCACCTCGGCCGGACGATCGGTAGCGATGACATAATCCAAATCTTTCACCGTTTCGTTCAAGCGCCGCAAGCTGCCGGCTCGCGAGAAGCGAATCACGCCATCAAGACAAGCGAGCTGGCGTTCAATGTCCGCCGCGATCGCGAGCACCCGGGCGAGCGGCAGCCGCTCGGGGCGTTTGCCTGCCTTTTCAATGGCCGCAAGCAGCTTTTCTTCCGTTTTCGCGCCAAAACCGGCAAGCGCGCGCACTTTTCCAGCCAAGCACGCTTCTTTCAATCCGTCCATATCGACAATGCCAAGCTCCTGATGCAGCTTGGCGATTTTTTTGCCGCCAAGCCCCGGCAGTTTGAGCAAGGCGAGCAGCGTCTCCGGAACATCGCGTTTTAGTTCATTCAGCACCGACGACGAGCCGCTCTTGATAAATTCGGTGATGATCGCCGCTGTGCTTTTGCCGATGCCAGGGATGGCGGTAAAGTCGCTAATTTCCGCGAGGCTCCTCTCATCCGCCTCCAACGCGCTTGCCGCCTTGCGGAATGCGTTCACTTTAAACGGATTCTCCCCTTTGATTTCCAAATATAACGCAATCGTTTCCAACAGGCGGATGACATCTTTTTTGTTTATGTCCATGCCGTCCCCTCTCTTTCCAACATCACGGCCACATTCCAGCAAACATAGTCATGAATCGGTGAAAGCGTTTGTCGTCCTTCAAGCAGGTCATCAGACGCGGCCATGAATCCACCAGTTGCCAAGCATCTCCGACAACACCGGCGTATGTTTCACAATCACGGTCGCCATGAGCGAATGCTGCAGCTGCTCCTGCACGCTGTCAATCGGCACGAGCGCCCCGATATACAAAAACAAAAAGACAAGCAAATACACTTCCGCAAATCCGAGCGCCGCCCCCGCCAGACGGTTGACGCTGCGCAACAGCGGCAGCTGGGCGACGAAATCGAGCATCGAGCCGACGATTTGAAGCACGATTTTCACCACAAAAAATAAAAGTGCAAAGGAAATCGCCCGATAATAGGCATCGTCTAAATGGGTGCTCTGAAACAGCAGCTTCATCGTCTCCGGATCGCCGAACGTCGGATATGGAATCCAAAGGCGCAATGTCGGTACAAACCGCTCATAATACTGATAAGCAACGAAAAAGGCAATGAAAAACCCGGCCATATGAATGAATTGGAGAATAAAGCCGCGCTTCAGCCCGATCATCGCCCCCAGCAACAGGACAAACAGCAGCACGACATCAATCATCGCGTTCCCCATCCTTCTCCTTCTTCAGCTGTTCACGAAGCCGGTTGTATTCTTCCTTTAACTTCAAATACTCACTGGCAATATTGACGGCCGTCAAAACGGCCAGTTTCGGCACATCGAGCATCGGATTTTTCTCACTGAATTCATGCATTTTATCGTCAACGAACGCCGCCACGAGCCGGATATGGGCTGGGCTTTCCGCGCCGACGATCGTGTAGTCTTGACCATAGATGCGGACGCTCACTCGCGTTTTTGGCTGTCCTGTCAAACTTTCTCCCCCATTTCGCAAAATCCTACTGTTTATCATATCATGAACGCTGGTATAATGGAAAGATGCGACACACAGCGGAGTCAGTCAAGACTTTGTACAAATATTTTACTCACACCACACAGCGACGATAGAGAAGATAAAGGAGCGATCGAACATTGTCAAACTATGTGATTCAAGCCGATCAACAGCTGCTTGACGCCTTGCGCGCCCACTACCAAGACGCCTTATCCGACCGGCTTCCGGCCGGAGCGTTGTTTGCCGTCAAGCGCCCGGATGTCGTCATCACCGCCTACCGCTCAGGCAAAGTGCTGTTTCAAGGGAAAGCGGCGGAGCAAGAAGCAGGGAAATGGATGGTGAAGAGGGGGGCTGATCCAGGCAAACGACAGGAGAGAGAGACCGCCTCGCCCCCATTGGAACATAGGCTCGAGAAGCTTTCTGCCATCGGTTCGGATGAAGTCGGCACCGGGGACTATTTCGGCCCGATCGTCGTCGCCGCCGCCTACGTTGATCGGTCGCATATCGCCAAAATCGCGGCGCTTGGCGTGAAAGATTCAAAGCAACTAACGGACGAGGCGATCCACAAAATCGCCCCCGCCATCATGGAAACGGCGCCGTATGCCGTCACTGTGCTTGATAACGCCGAATACAACCGCTGGCAGCGAAGCGGAATGCCGCAGACGAAAATGAAGGCGCTGCTTCACAACCGGACGCTCGCGAAACTTGTTGACGCCATCGCGCCCATCGAACCAGAAGCGATCATCATCGATCAGTTTTTAGAACGCGGCTCGTATTTCCGCTGCCTCGCTGATGAAACGCGCATCGTAAGCGATCGGGTGCATTGCCTGCCAAAAGCAGAAAGCGTGCACGTGGCTGTCGCCGCCGCCTCGATCATCGCCCGCTATGTGTTTTTAGAAGAGATGGAGCGATTATCCCGCACCGTCGGCCTTTTGCTCCCGAAAGGCGCCGGCGCCATCGTTGACGAAGCCGCAGCCCGGATCATCCGCGAGCGAGGAGCTGAAGCACTTGAGACGTGCGCCAAGCTTCATTTTGCCAATACGAAAAAGGCGCTTGACATCGCCAAGCACCGGTAATTGTTTCAATCACATCCATGGGAAACGGCAGCGTTGGCTCCGTTGCACAGGTCGACCCGTAGTAACTGAACGACACCGTTTCCCATCCTTTCCACATGTTTCGTTTTACGTTATGAAGAAAATGGCTTTTCATCCGCAAACAACCAAAAGGCTGTCCCCACCCAGCCTAGTGAGCCGGGATCATTAGACGGCCTATTCTGCCGCGCCATCGATGGCCTTCGATTTTTCCGTTGCTCGTACAAAATAATCCATTCCAGCAGAACGTGAATGAATTGTAATCCCGATACGGTACGTCAAAATATCCCTTATCTTCATCAGTCGTCCGGGATGCCGCCCCATTAAGCACTGTCAGTTCTTCGGAATTTTGTTTTGGTGTAAAAAATCGATTGCAGCTTCACTACCTTACCATGACAGATGAAAGTCCAAAAACGCTTACGATATCAATACATAAAAATGGTTTGCTAACTGGTGGGCGACAACATACGTGGTGAACCGAAAAGAGTTCTCCACAAACTCTTGACTGACCGGGATTCATTTCCGGACAACGGCCAGAAAATCGTGCCAAAAAAACAAGACGCGCCAAAAAAGCAGCGTCTTGTCACAAGTTCAGCTGATATCGCTCACGCCAGTTCTTCCAGCGCGGCGACGACTTTCTCCGCCGTGCTTCGGCTTGATTGCGGGTTTTGCCCAGTGATCAAGTTGCCGTCGCGCACCGAGAAATCGGTCCACTTCTCGCCGCGGACGAAATTCGCCCCGCGCAGGCGCAAGGTGGACTCCAACAAAAACGGCATATGGACGTCAAGCCCGACTTCGCGTTCTTCTTCGTCTGTAAACGACGTGATCGTTTTTCCTTTCACAATCGGCGTACCGTCTTTGTATGTGGCGTTCACCAGCCCTGACGGACCGTGGCAGACAGCGGCGATGATGCGCCCGTCTTCGGCAAACTGCTGCAAGACGTATTGCAGCGTTTCATTGTCGGGAAAATCGAACATCGTCCCGTGTCCACCGGGAAGGAAAATGGCGTCAAACCCGTGTGCATCGTCCTTGCTTAAACGTGTTGTGTTCTTCAGCACTGCTTCCGCCTCCGCCCAAGACGGGTCTTTTTCATTGATGCTGCGCGGGTCAAGCGGCACATCACCGCCTTGAATGCTCGCCACTTTCACGTCATACCCTTTTTCTTTAAACACCAAATACGGCACGGCAAACTCTTCAAGCCAAAGCCCGGTTTTATGGTCGTCGGTGATCGTCGTATGGTTCGTCACCACCATGAGCACTCGTTTCGTCATGGCGTCATTCCTCCTTTAGGTTCTGGAATGTTCTCTATCACTCATCATACCTTTACATTGGGCAAAAACGGAAAAAATATGCTCGTGAAATAGAATCATGATTGAGGGGAATGAATCACTGGAAGATGATCAAGCAACACGAATAGAACATATATTCTCTCGATTAGAAGGACGACATCCTTTCCGTTCTCCCTAAAAAAGAACGCCGCTTCCTAGATCTCGGGAAGCGGCGATGGCCCGCCTTCTCAACTAATTTTTTGTTGTTCCAGTCCGTCCGCTTCACTCACCGGTTGCCGAAACGGCCACCAGTTCGCGCGGCCGAACGTGCGGACCATGACCGGGACGAAAAGCGGCAGGACGACGAGGGCGTAAAGCAGGAGCCCTGTCAGCACAATCGTCGCAATTTGCAAAAGCGACAAGACGCCGGACGGATACATCGCGGCGAACGTTCCGCCTAAAATGACGGCGGCCGAGATGATGACCGTCCCCATATGGCCCATCGCCGACAGCATCGCTTCCTTCACCGGCCGGCCGCGGTATTCGTTGAACCGATCCATCAGGAAGATGCTGTAGTCGATGCCGAGCGCCAAAAGCAGCACAAAGGCGAAGAACGACACCGCCCAGTTCAAGCCGGCATAGCCAAGGCCGTTGACGAAAATGAGCTCGGTGACGGCCATCGACGTGTAATACGTCAACACGAGCGACAAGATCAAATAAAGCGGCATGATCAGCGAACGGAGCAGCACCGCCAACACGATGGCGATGCCAATGAGCATAAGCACCGCGGTATGCCGATAGTCGGCGTTCGAAATCGCCTGCAAATCGGCGTACGTGCTGGTGACGCCGCCGACAGCGATCGTCGCGTCTTCCCACTTCGTTCCTTTCACTGCCCGTTCGGCCGCGGCGCGAATGTCATCGATGCGGCCGAGCGCCGATGTTGAATACGGATTTTCTTTTAAAACGACGTCGAACGTCACGATGTGGCGGTCTTTCGACATATACGCGTCTTTCGCCTGCGCAAAGTCTTTGCTTTCGCGCGCCTCTTTCGGCATGTGCCAGCCGGCCATTTCTTTCTCCGGGGCCGATGACAAATCGGCTAAATACGTTTCCGCCGTTCCGAGGCCGTCCGCCACTTTTTGAAGGCCGGACGCGCTTTGGTCCAAGCCATTTACAAGCTGGCCGAGCTGGCCGCCAAGCGCGGAGAAATGCTCAAGCAATTGGCGCTGGCCGCCGTTCACTTGCTCAAGCCCTCGGGAGAATTGCGGCAATTTGTCAACCGCCTGTTTCTGGCCGTCGGCCGCTTTCGTCAATCCGGCTTCGAGCTCACTAAGCCCGGCAATGACTTGATCCAAGCCGCCGTTGACCGCCGCTTGACCAGCCGCGAGTTGGGCGAACGATTCGTTCGCTTTCGCCAAACCGGCGCGCGCCTGCTCAAGCGCCCCGTTCAATTGCGTGAGGCCGTCCGCCATTTGTTTCGTCTGGCCGGACAAGGCGGCAACCGTCATTTTCGCTTGTTGGTATTGCCCATCTTGACGGAGTTCCGGATGCGACTGTTCGACTTGCCCGAGCATCGTCTGCACGGCGGCAAGCTGAGCGGCGACAGCTTTTAATCCCGCTTCGATTTGCCGGTACTGGCCGCTTAGCGCCGACAGTCCTTGTTCCGCCTGCTTGTAGCCGTCAAGCAGCTGCGTGGCGCCTTCCTGCAGCTTTTTCGCATTGTCGCGAAGCGTCACTAAGCCGTTTTTCAGCTCACCGGCGCCCATTGCTCCCCGGCGCACCCCTTGTTCAATTTGACTGAGACCGGTTTGCAGCTGGCGCAGGCCGTCTTCAAGCCGCTCCGTTCCGGAGACGAGCTGGCCGACGCCGGATGACGCCTGCTTCAGCTGCGGAGCGGACGAGGACAACTTTTGGCTTGCCGCCTCAAGGCCGGAGCCGATTTTCTCAATGCCCTCTTTGCCGGCGCCAAGGCCGCTTTTCAGCTGTTTCGCCTGTTCGGTGACATACAGCTCCTGAATCGGCTCTCCCGTCGGACGCGTCGCCGAGCGGACGCTCGCCACGCCATCAACTTTTTCGATCTCACGGCTCATTTTCTCAATCAACGCCAGCCCTTCTTCCGAATCAAGCGGCTCTTTGCTTTTCAATACCACCTGCGTCGGCATGGCATCTCCCGGATTGAAATGATCGGCAATGATGTCAAACGCTTTGACGGAACGATAATGATCGCCGATCTCTTCCATGGAATCAAACGACAGTTTGCCATCATACGTCGCCAACACCGGCACGGTCACGACGGCGACAATCGCCAGCGCCAAAAGCGGACGGGCGAACGCAAATCGGCCAGCCGCGAGCCAAAGCCGGCTTTGCCCATGCTCGAGCTTCCCCCGCACCGGCCAAAACAGCTTCTCGCCAAGCACGGCCATGAAAAACGGCACAAGCGTCACGAGCGCCAAAAGCAGCACCGCTACCCCAACGGCGACGGCCGCCGCCGATTGGTACAGCTTAAACGTCGACAAACCGATCGCCGCAAAGCCGATCATGACGGCAATGCCGCTTGCGGCCACCGTTTTCCCAGCCGTCCGGTACGTGGCGACGATCGCTTCCACCCGATCGCCGCGTTTCGCCAGTTCTTCTTTAAACCGGCTCAGCAGCAAAATGCAATAGTCGGTCCCAATGCCGAACAACACGGCGACTAAAAACGTCTGCGTAAACGTCGACAACGGAAAGTTGACCTGATCGACCAAAAACGCCACGACTGACTGCGAAACGACGTACGTCGCCCCGACCACAAGCAGCGGAATGAGCGGCGCTACCGGCGAACGGAACACGGCGAGCAAGACGATTAAAATAAAAACGACGGTGATCCCTTCCGTTTTTTTCACGCCTGCCTGTGAGCTTGCCACCACATCTTCATCGATCATCCAGCCGCCGGTGAAATAATGCTCGACTTTGACGCCGCTGACGGCTTTATATAAAGCATCCGTCAGCTGTTTCGCCGTCCGGCCGGCCGGGTCGATGGTGATGGAAATGAGCATCGTCGTCCCGTCTTTGGAGATGAGTTCTTTTTCGAGCTTCGGGTTGGCAAACGGCGAGACGATGTTCGTGACATGAAGCTCCTCTTTTTTCTTTTCGAGCGCGTTTACCGCCCGTTCAATCTCTTTTTTGTCATCCGCCGTCAACCCGCCTTTTTGGTAAAAGACAAGCACCGCGGAGCGTTCGTTTTGTTTGTTTTCCTGGCTGTTCGCCTCTTTGATCAGCTTGGCCGCCAATGACGACGAGTAGCCGTCAGGCACGCTCAACTGCCCTTTCTCGCGGACAAGATCGCCCATGTTCGGCGCCGTCGCCATGAGCACGGCCGCAATGGCGATCCATGCCGCAAGTACGAGCCATTTTCCTTTGATGATCGCTTTCATGTCGCCTCTTCCACCTCCTGCAGCACGCGGGCCAGCCGCTCATACGTGCGGATGAACGCTTCAATTTCTTCTTCCGGAAAGCGGGCGATTACTTCTTCGACGAGCCGATAGACGCTCCGGTCCATCTCCTTCACCCATGCTTCCCCGTGCTCTGTCAGCGATAAGACGATGACGCGCCGGTCGTTCTCGTCACGGTCGCGGCGCAGCCAGCCTTTGTCGACAAGGCGGTTCGTCATCGCCGTCACCGCGCTTTTGTTCACCCCGAACATCGCCGCGAGCTCCGTTGACGTGCACGTCCCCCGCCGGCGGATGTAGCGAAGCAAATAATATTGGTCATGCGTCATCTCTTCGCAAAGGCTGTCTTTGACAAGCGCCGCGCCGCGTTTCATCACGAGAAACGACACGGACAAATAGCGGTCGATCCATTCGTCGATGTTTCGTTCCGGCATTCCTTCACCTCCATTTGTTCAACAATTGAACAATTTGTCCAAACATCTCCCTCGGGACGGCGGCTTTTTTTATTTAGTTCAATGATTGAACTGTTAGTAACGATACCAAGGAAAAAAGAAAAAGTCAACGAGAAATGTGAGCAAAAGAACATCGAGTCTGTCCTCCCATTCCGAAACAAAGGAAATGTTTTCAAAATGATTACACGGCCTTCACGAACGCTTAACATCCAGCTTGTACGATAAAAGTGACCAAATCATCTGAAAAAGGAGAGGAGAACGATGTTCCGATCGAAACGCCGCACCGCTTTGCTCATTGCCGGGCTGAGCGCCGGACTGACGCTTTATCATGCTAGTCAAGCTGCATGGGCCGCCCCAACGAAACAATCGAAGCCGCCTGAAGTGAAAAATGTCATCCTTTTTGTCGGCGATGGCATGGGCACCGCGCATCGCAACGCCATTCGCCTCGCTACAAAAGGATTGAGCGGGGAATTGGAAATGGACAGCATGCCGTACAGCGGCCTCGTCCATACGAACTCTGCCGACGCGAAATCATTCATTACCGACTCCGCCGCGGCGGCGACTGCCATCGCCTCAGGCGTGAAAACATACAACGGCGCCATTTCCGTTGATCGACAAGGGAAACCAGTGGAAACGATTTTGGAACAAGCGAAAAAAGCCGGCAAGGCAACAGGGCTTGTCACGACCGCCCAAGTGACGGACGCCACACCGGCCGCGTTTGCCGCCCACACCGCCAGTCGTTCGGCGCAAAGCGACATCGCCAAGCAATACATTGAACAAACGAAAGTGGACGTCATTTTGGGCGGCGGGGAGGATTACTGGTACCCTGATGGAAATCCTGGCTATTACCCCGACCATCCAGCCGAAGATCCGGAAGAAGGAAGCAAAGGCACGCAAGGCAACTTGGTTGAACGGGCGAAACAATTGGGCTACACGTACGTCCGCACCGCCGATGAGCTGAAACAAGCGTCCGGCCGCAAGCTGCTCGGGCTGTTTGCCAATGAGGAAATGTTCCAGCAGCGACCGGAAGGGGAAGGGGATGTGTACAATCCCGTCGTGCCGCTGCCTGATATGACGAAAAAAGCGTTGGATGTGCTGTCGCAAAACAAAAAAGGCTTTTTCCTCGTGGTCGAAGAAGAAGCCATTGATGAAATGAGCCATGAAAACAACGGATCGCTCATGCTTAAAGCGGGCCAGCAGCTTGACGAAGCGGTCGCTGTAGCGAAGCAATACGCCAAGCGCCATCGGGATACGCTCGTCCTCGTGCTCGCCGACCATGAATGCGGCGGCTTGACGATCGAAACGCCGGGCGGCGCCGATGAGTCGGGAGACGGCAAGACGATTTCCGGCGAAGACGGCCCGTTTGCCATCGCTGGTTCTTCGCAAACGTTCGCCCTCGACTGGACGACAACGGGCCACACCGCCGCCGATGTGCCGCTGACCGCCATGGGCCCGGGGGCGGAGCGGTTCACCGGCGTGTACGAGAATACACGCATTCATGATATTCTTGAAGAATTATTGTTTGGAAAAAGCAAAAGATAACGCCATCCGTGTTTCGGTCGTTGTCCTTCATCGATCTCCGTTTCCCCGCGAACGAATCGTTTGCGGGGAAGATTTTTCTATCCATTCATCCATACTGATTGCCTAGAAGGGCGGTGAAAAAACAATCATTCCTGCAAATCGGTCATTTTTGATCAAAGAGAAAAACAGATTTTACAAGGCTTATCAAATTGAAAAACACTGTTGTTGATTCACATTTTTCATTCAATCACCAGCCCTCTAAAAGCAAGCCAAGAACGTTCTTTTTCACAATCAACTAATTAAGAAACAATGCTTGTTTTTCGGCGCTGCGGTCACCGCCCCACGTGATAGCCAAGCCACGCGAGCCAAACGCCACACAAATACGTAGCCGCCAAATAAACGACCACCTTCGCCCATTGGCGCTGCTGCATCATTTGCACGCTTTCCCATTTCAACGTCGAAAACGTCGTGAACGCGCCCATAAAGCCCGTGCCGACAAGCAGCTTCGTCGCATCGGCGGCGCCGCTTCCGGCGAGCCAGCCAAGCAAAAAGGACCCAAGCAAGTTGACAATGAGCGTCCCTATGGGAAAACGCGGCGAACGCCGAGCCGCCCAGCGGCTGACGAGATAGCGGGCCATGGCGCCGAAAAAACCGCCGATCGCCACAAACAGCGGTGCGTACATTATCCAATCCCTTCCTTCCGTTCCGGTTGAGCGGCGGCATATCCAGCCCATGAGGCGAGCAACCCGCCAAACAGGCTGGCAGCGATATAAACGGCCGCCATGCCAAAGCGCCCTTGTTCCATCAATTCCACACATTCAACGCTAAGCGTCGAAAACGTCGTATACGAACCGACGAACCCGGTCGTTACGGCTGTTTTCAGCCATGGCGGCCACGCGGGGCGGCGGGTGAACATCACGGTGAACCAGCTGAGCAAAAACGAGCCTGTCCAGTTGATGAAAAGCGTCCCGAGCGGAAAGCCGCCGACGGCGGCGGCGGGAACAACCAAACCGAGGCCATAGCGGACAAGCGCGCCGATCATGCCGGCGATGCCGACAGCGAGATAGACCAATAAGGACCCCTCCTTCCAAAAATGAACAGACTCCTGCCGCTTCAATTTGCAGCAGGAGTCATCAGCCGGAAGCCGGCGGTTATGGCGAACTCCATCGCCTATTCGATTGGCATCGCCTTTATTTTACCATATATCCCCTCCCAATGGGAAGCAGATTCAACGGCTTGGTCGGAACCCGTGTTGTTCGAATATTTGGAGCGCTTGTTCGCTCGTCAAATAATCATACAACTCCCGCGCCTCCTTGAGATGTTTGCTCGTCTTGACAACACCAAGCGGATAGACGATCGGGTCGTGCATGCCGCTTGGCACGGAGGCGGCGATCTTGACTTTGTCCGACACGAGCGCGTCCGTCCGGTACACAAACCCGGCGTCGACGTTTCCGGTTTCCACGTACGTCAGCACTTGACGAACGTCTTTCGCGTAAACAAGCTTCGCTTTCACCTGCTCCCACAGCCCCGCCTTCTCCAACGTTTGTTTGGCGTACATGCCGGCCGGCACCGACTCGGGGATGCCGATCGCCACTCGTTTGGCGCGGGTGATGTCATCGAGCGACTGAATCGCCTCTTCTCCTTGTTTCGGAACGATGAGCACCAGCTCGTTGGCGAGCACGGTTTTTTCGTGTTTGGAATCGATCAGCCCTTCCTTTTTCAGTTCCTCAAATGGCTCGGCAGCCGCGGAGAAAAAGAGATCGACCGGCGCCCCTTCGGAAATTTGTTTTTGCAAGGCGCCCGACGCGCCAAAATTATATTGGATGCGGATGTTCGGGTGCTTTCGTTCAAACGCCGTTTTCGCTTCTTCCAGCGCTTCTTGCAGACTGGCCGCGGCGGAGATAGTGAGCTCCACTTTGTCCGCCGATTTCGTTTGCCCAGCCCCCTCTTTCGAACCGCTGTCGCAGCCATACAAGCCGAACAACAAGACCACCGCGACAAGCCATGCCATTTTTCGCATCTA
Source organism: Geobacillus sp. ZGt-1 (assembly GCF_001026865.1). NCBI lineage: Bacteria > Bacillati > Bacillota > Bacilli > Caryophanales > Anoxybacillaceae > Geobacillus > Geobacillus sp. ZGt-1. The sequence goes on from NZ_LDPD01000023.1 coordinate 595,868, forward strand.
CATCCCCCTTATCTCCATTTAGATTTTTATATGTAATGATATCTAATTATAAATAATG
>NZ_LDPD01000023.1:595932-601193 GCF_001026865.1 Geobacillus sp. ZGt-1
GTTATGAAAGAAAAAATTTTTTCACCTCCCTTTCTTTGCGCTACAATGGAAGAAAGGAGGATTGCATGATGCCGGAGCCGCAGTCATACACGATTGAAGAAATCGCTTCCTTATTAAAGGTGTCAAAACTAACGGTGTATGATTTAGTGAAAAAAGGGAAGCTGCCCGCCTTTCGCGTTGGGCGGCAAATGCGGATCACCGCGGATGATCTCAAGCGGTACATCGCCGGGCAAAAAGGGGAGGCAAGCACCGTTTCCCCCGCCGTTTCACGGCCGACCGAAACCGCTTTTCGCCCCATCATCATCAGCGGTCAAGATATGGCGCTCGATTTGCTTGGCGTCCATCTCGAGAAAGGCGGCCCTTATCAATCGCTTCGCACCTATACGAGCAGCCTCAACGGATTGATCGCTCTATACAAAGGGCAATGTGACATCGTCAGCGTGCATTTGTTTGACGGGCAAACGGGTGAGTACAACCGTCCCTATGTTGAAAAGCTGTTGACAGGCCATGCGTACATCATGGTGAACTTGATGCGCAGGCCGATCGGGTTTTACGTGCAAAAAGGCAATCCGCGCGGCATTCAAACGTGGAGCGACTTAGGAAGGAGCGACGTCGTGATCGTCAACCGGGAAAAAGGAGCGGGGGTGCGTGTGCTCTTGGATGAACAGCTGCGCCTGCATGGGCTGTCACCGTCCGCTATTCGCGGCTATGAGCGTGAGGAGACAAGCCATTTGAGCGTCGCCTCCGCGGTGGCGGCGGGTCTCGCTGATGTCGGCATCGGCACGGAAAAAGTGGCGCGAATGGCCGGCGTCGAGTTCATTCCGCTGATGAAAGAGCAGTATGATGTCGTCATGCTGCGGACGCGGGAGAACGAACCGCTCATCGCCGCCGTCTTGAACGTGCTTCGCTCCGATTCGTTCCGCACCGAACTCGAAGCGCTTGGCGGATACGATGTGTCGCAAACCGGGCAAATCATCGCCGAACGCGGCTGACAGGGCAGCACAACCGCATCTGTATCGACGCAACGAAAACGTTTACCATCTCCTTAACGGAAAAGCCGCTTGTCCATTTTTTCGACTGCCAAGGCTTGCCTCCATCACGTCTTGGCAGTCGATCCAATGCTTAGGAAAAGCGACGAATCTTAAAGCTTCAAATGGCATCTATATGCATGTTTTGGACATCAGGCGATGATTCAGCGGAACCTTCCAAATCCTATTTCCTTGCTCCGATTCTATGCCATCCATCCAAAAAAAGCTGTTCCAAAAGCGAGTCGCTTTTTGGAACAGCTTTTCGTTTTACCCGCGCAGCACCGCGCCAAATTGTTTCTCGACCGCGGCGAGCACCCGCTCGTGGACGGCGGCGACTTCTTCATCCGTGAGCGTCCGCTCCGGATCGTAGTAGCGGAGCGAGAAGGCGAGCGATTTTTTCCCGTCCGGCAGGCGGTCGCCTTTGTAGACGTCAAAGAGGGAGACGTCTTTGACAAGCGGTTTCCCGGCTTCTTCGATCGCTTGCTTGAGGGCGCCAGCTTCGACGTTTTCGTCGACGACCAAGGCAATGTCGCGCACGACGGACGGGAATCGCGGAATCGGCTCGTAGCGGATCGCTTCACGTTCGGCGTTCAACAGCTCGGCCAAGGCGAGCTCGAAGACGTACGTTTCTTTTAAATCGTACTCTTTTTGCACGGCTGGATGGAGCTGGCCGACAAAGCCGATGACCCGGCCGTCAAACACAATGTCCGCCGTCCGTCCGGGATGCAAATCGGCGCGTTTCGCCGGGCGGTACGCGATGCGCTTGGACAGCCCAAGCAAGTCGAACAACCCGTCAAGAACGCCTTTGGCGACGTAAAAATCAGCCGCTTTTTTCTCGCCTTGCCACAAATGGGCGTGCCATAAGCCGGTGAGAACGCCGGCAAGCCGCTCGTTTTCCGCCGGTTGGACGTGTTCTCCTTTGGACAAGTAGACAGAGCCGATTTCGTACAAGGCGACGTTCTCGACTTGGCGGGCGCGGTTGTAGCTCGCCGCTTCGAGCAGATGCGGAATCAAGCTTTGTCGAAGAACGCTCCGCTCTTCGCTCATCGGCAGCGCCAAGCGGATCGGTTCGGCCGTCTCAAGCGCAAAGCGCGTCGCTTTGTCCGGGCTCGTCAACGAATACGTGATCGCTTGGAACAAGCCGGCTCCTTCCAAATAGCGGCGGACGCGGCGGCGCTTCGCCTGGTACGGCGTGAGTCCGCCCGGTTTCGCCTCGGCCACCGGCAGCGTCGCCGGCAGGCGGTCGTAGCCGTACAAACGGGCGACTTCTTCAATGATATCTTCTTCAATTGCAATGTCGCGCCGACGCGACGGGACGTGGATCGTGAACGTTCCGTTGTCTTCCGTAAACGGAAATTGCAAGTTCGAAAGAATCGCGGCCACTTCCTCTTTCGACATTGCCGTGCCGAGGACGCCGTTGATGCGTTCGAGCGTGACCGTCACCACCACTGAGTCTTGGCGCCACACGCTCGCTTCGACGATGCCGCCGACGACCTCGCCGCCGGCGTATTCCGACATCAACGCCGCGGCGCGCTCGAGCGCTTCTTTCGTCCGCGCTGGATCGATGCCTTTTTCAAACCGAGTGCTCGCCTCGCTGCGCAGCCCGTGGTCTTTCACCGCTTGGCGGATGACCGGGCTTGTAAAGTACGCCGCTTCAATGAACACGGTCGTCGTGTCGTCGCGCACTTCCGAATTCGCCCCGCCCATCACGCCGGCTAAGGCGACCGGCTCGCGGCCGTTGGTGATGACGAGATGTTCTTCCGTCAGCTTCCGCTCGACATCATCAAGGGTGATGATCGTTTCGCCCGCTTTTGCACGGCGGACGACAATCTCCTTCGAACCGAGGCGGTCGTAGTCAAACGCATGAAGCGGCTGGCCGTACTCAAGCAAAATGTAGTTCGTAATGTCGACGACGTTGTTGTGCGGGCGAATGCCGGCCGCCATCAAACGCGCTTGCATCCAAAGAGGCGACGGGCCGATCCGGACGTTTTTCACAATCCGCCCGGCGTACAGCGGATTGTCTTCCGGCGCCTCAACGCGCACGGAAATGTATTCATGGACATGTTCGCTGTTTTCCTTGACCGCCGCTTCCGGCAGTTTTACATCGCGGCCGAGAATGGCGGCGACTTCATAGGCGACGCCGATCATGCTTAAACAATCGGCGCGGTTGGGCGTCAAGGACAGTTCAAGCACTTCGTCATGCAAGCCGAGCCACTCGATGGCATCGGCGCCGATCGGCGCGTCGCTTGGAAAGACGAAAATGCCGTCCGCGTATTCTTTCGGCACGACTTTCGTTTCGACGCCAAGCTCTTGGAGCGAACAAATCATACCGTTCGATTCTTCCCCGCGCAGCTTCGCCCGTTTGATTTTGAAATTGCCCGGCAGCACCGCCCCGACTTTGGCGACGGCGACCTTTTGCCCTTTGGCGACGTTCGGGGCGCCGCAAATGATTTGCACCGGCTCGCCTTCGCCAAGGTCAACGAGGCATTTCCGCAGTTTATCCGCGTTCGGGTGCGGCTCGCACTCGAGCACATGGCCGATGACGACGCCGTTCATCCCGCGGTCGAGCGCCTCAACCCGCTCGACTTCAATGCCGCTTTTCGTGATGCGATCAGCGAGTTCCGCGGCGGTGACCCCCGTCAAATCGACGTACTCGCTCAGCCAACGGTAAGACACGAGCATGGAAAACCCCTCCTTTTTCTGTTACACACGCAAAAATTGCCGCAAGAAACGTAGATCGTTTTGATAGAAATGACGGATGTCGTCAATGCCGTACTTCAGCATCGCGATCCGCTCCGGCCCCATGCCGAACGCAAAGCCGGTGTACGTTTTCGAATCAAAGCCGGCCATCTCAAGCACATTCGGATGCACCATGCCGGCTCCTAAAATTTCGATCCAGCCGGTGCCTTTGCAGACGCCGCAGCCCCGCCCTTCGCAGCGGAAGCAGGACACATCGACTTCGACCGACGGCTCGGTGAACGGGAAAAAGCTCGGCCGGAAGCGGATGTCGCGCCCTTCCCCGAACAGCTTGCGGGCAAATTCGCGCAGCGTCCCTTTCAAATCGCTCATCCGGATGTTCCGGTCCACAACCAATCCTTCAATTTGCGTAAACTGGTGCGAATGCGTCGCATCGTCCGTATCGCGGCGGTACACTTTGCCCGGACAAATGATTTTCACCGGGCCGCGCCCGCGGTGTTTTTCCATCGTCCGCGCCTGCATCGGCGATGTGTGGGTGCGAAGCAAAATCTCCTCCGTGATGTAAAACGAATCTTGCATATCGCGGGCCGGGTGGCCTTTCGGCAAATTGAGCGCCTCAAAGTTGTAATAGTCGGTCTCGACTTCCGGCCCTTCGGCGACCGTATAGCCCATGCCGATAAACAAATCTTCAATTTCTTCAATGACACGCGTCAGCGGATGGGGATTGCCAAGACTCACAGGTCGTCCCGGCAGCGTCACATCGATCGCTTCGGCGGCCAGCTTCCGCTCGACTTCCTCCTGTTCCAGTTTCGCTTGTTTCGCCTCGAGCGCCTGCTGAATCGCCGCTCTCACTTCATTGGCCAGCGCGCCGAGTTTCGGGCGCTCTTCCGGCGGCAATGCCCCCATGCCGCGCAGCACTTCGGTGATCGGCCCTTTTTTGCCCAAGTAAGCGACGCGCACGTCATTCAGTGCTTTGACGTCTTTCGCCTCATCGATTCGGCGAAGCGCTTCTTGCTTCAGCTCGTACAGCCGTTCTTTCACTTGAGTCCCTCCTCTATCAAAAATAAAAAAACCCGCCCCCCGGTAAGGGACGAGTTGTTGCTCGCGGTACCACCCTTGTTAACAGCCGAAATGCGCTGTTCGCTTCATTGCGATAACGGCCGAAAGCCGGAACACCTTTACATCCCCTTTTGGGATGGTCCCGGTGCCAACTCGGGAGGTGAACTTCACTTGCGTCGGCCATAAAAACGCTCCCAGTCTCCGGCGTTTTCTCCCTGGATGGCGAACAGCAAGCTACTTTTCTCCGTCATCGTTGTTGTCCGTATGGGAAATTGTCGCTATTCATTATACGCAAATGAGTGGGCAAAGGCAAGGTCAGGCCGAAATTTCTTTGCGCAGCTCATCGATTTCCGCTTCCTGTTCAATCGAGCGGATGGCAAGGCGCTCCATAATTTTTTCCTGCCGCACTTGCCCTTCCTTGAGCGCGGCGACATCTTTTTTGACCCCCAACATGTCCTTTTTCATGGCATCCATGTC
>NZ_LDPD01000023.1:601232-610795 GCF_001026865.1 Geobacillus sp. ZGt-1
GTCTTTTTTCATGGCGTCCACATCACTTTGAAGGCGATCGACTTTGTCTTCGAGTTGTTTCACGCTTCCTTGCAGCTTGACGATATCCATGCGCATTTGTTCGATGTAGGCCCCTTGAACATCAAGACGCTCGAGCACAGCGTTCAATAACGCCCGCAGTTCGCCATCCATCCGTCTCCGCTCCCTTGTCCGATTGATTTTCGATTCTAATTTTACCGCACCGCCTGCAAGGAATAAAGCAAAATTCCGGCCGCAACGGCGACGTTCAGCGACTCGGCGCGGCCGTAAATCGGGATGTACACGTTCTCTGTCGTTAGGCGCAGCAGGTCGGGTCGGACGCCGCTTCCTTCATTGCCGACGAGCAAGGCGAACGAAGACGATTGTGGAACGGTGCGGTAATCGACGGCGTTCTCCAAGGCGGTGCCGTACACCGGAATGCCCTGCTCCTTGAAACGCGCGATCCATTGTGCCGGATCGCCTTTGACAACCGGAAGGTGAAACAGCGACCCTTGCGTCGCCCGCACCACTTTCGGATTGTACAAGTCGGCGCATCCCTCGCCGAGGATGACGGCATCGATCCCAGCGGCATCGGCGGTGCGGATCATCGTCCCAAGATTGCCCGGATCTTGCACGGCGTCAATAAGCAAGGCGGTCTTCACGCCTTCAAGCTCGGTCGACAGCTGCCGGCACACCGCGGCGATGCCTTGCGGCGTCTCCGTGCTGCTGATCGCCCTCATCACCGCTTCGGTCACGATCGTAACCGGGACACCTGTGACGTTCCAGCCGGGCGGGACGGCCGTCCGCTCATCAACGATCAGCTCGACAAGGGGCGCGTTGCTTTTTATGGCCTCTTCGACAAGATGAAACCCTTCAAGCAAAAACAATCCGGTCTCATCGCGCCCTTTTTTTGTCAGCAGCTTTTTCCATTGTTTGACGCGCGCATTTTTCGGCGATTCGATCCGCTTCACCGCTTCGTCCCCCAATGTTTGGCGATAAATTCGTCACGCCCCGAGGCGGCTCGATCTTGCTTGTAATGTTCCGGATTTTTCTTATGATAGTTTTGATGGTACTCTTCCGCCGGATAAAACGTGGTGGCCGGCAAAATTTTCGTCACGATCGGCTTGGAGAAGCGCCCGCTTTCCTCGAGCGCCCGCTTTGACTGCTCGGCAAGCTGGCGCTGTTTTTCGTTATGGTAAAAAATCGCCGTCCGGTATTGCGGCCCGCGGTCGTGAAACTGGCCGCCGTCATCGGTCGGGTCGATTTGGCACCAATACAGCTCCAAGAGCCGCTCATACGGAAAGACGTCCGGGTCGAAGGTGATTTGCACCGCTTCGTAGTGGCCGGTCGTGCCGGTTTTCACTTGCTCGTATGTTGGATTTTCCACATGTCCCCCTGTATAGCCGGAGACGATGCCGTAAATGCCATCGAGCTCCTCAAACGGCGTCACCATGCACCAAAAGCAGCCGCCGGCGAATGTCGCTTTCTCCATTGTGTCGTCACCTCATGCATCAAGTTTCTTCCTTTGATTATAGCAAAATGTGTGCCGTTGTCATCTTTCACGACCAAAGTCAAGTTCCTTCACAAAGCCAAGCGCGTTCCGTTCCGCACGCCGGCCGCTCATGTCGCCGAGTCAAGCCGTTGTTTCATTTCGTCAAGCAAGCGGTCAAACAGCGGGATATAGTGGGTGCGAATGCGTTCATACATGTCCATGGCAGTTTCTTCATCATACGTATGGGACGTCCGGTTGCGGTCTTCGAGCATGCGAAGCCATGTCTCTCCGTCTTGAATCAACCCTTCCCGAAACTCCTCGCGAATCGTTTTCCTCGGACTCGTCACTTCAGCGTATCCCTGATGCTCCAAATAAAGTTTCATCCATTTCCATGCTAGTTCGTACGTGAATTCAAAGCGTTGAATGGTCGCATCAACAACAAGGTCATCCGTTTGGGCGTCTCTTGCGGCACTTTGCCGGAGTTTGGAGAGCGCCCGTTCGAAATCGTAAAATCGATCCATCAGCCGGCTCATTGTGACCATCACCTTCCCGTGCTCGTTCGTTTGAAAAATCGTCTTTCCTTCTTGGTCAATATTCATTTTTAGCTGTTCGTTGTGAATTTGATTGTAATCAACAACATCGATCGGATAAATGATCGGAAGTTCATCCAAGTCCGATTGCAGGAGGTACAGCGGGCCTCCCGGTTTTCGAAATTGGATCGCCAAATCGATATCCGATCCTTCCTTGTAATCGCCTCGTGCTCTTGAGCCGAACAAAATGACTTTTTCAATGACATCAGCATAACGGGAAAATAGATGGAGCAGTTGGCGAAATACCGTTCGTTCCAATCCATAGAGCGGTTTCTCGTCCATCGTCGCCATCACTCATTTCGGTCTAGTTTTTCCTCTATTATACCATATACGAGAGCCGCTCCATGTATAAATCCGCCGCCATTGGCAAACGATAACGGTGTACAATACGGCCAACGAGGTGAGACAAATGGATTTGAACTTGCGGGAAGCCATTATGCACAACGTAGCCAACAACTCGAAAGAGCAGCTGGAACATACGATCGAAGATGCGATCCAACGAGGCGAGGAAAAATATTTGCCCGGCCTCGGTGTCCTCTTTGAAGCCATTTGGACGCATGCCAATGAGCAACAAAAAGACATGATGCTCACAACACTCGAGCAGGCGGTTAAACAATGACGAACACCGGCCGAATCGGCCGGTGTTTTTATTCGTCAAACGTCAGTTGTTTCACTTTGTCGGCGTCAAGCCGTTTGATCACCTCAACAAGCAGCTTGACCGTGTTTTCGTAGTCGTCGCGGTGCAAAATGGCGGCGTGCGAGTGGATGTAGCGCGTCGGGATGGCAATCGTGAGCGACGGAACGCCGATGCCGGTTAAGTGAATCGCTCCCGCGTCCGTACCGCCGCCTGGCATGGCATCAAAATGGTACGGAATGTTGAGCTCTTCCGCCACTTCGATGACAAATTCGCGCAAGCCGCGGTGCGACACCATCGTTGCGTCGTACAAGACGATGTGCGGGCCGGCGCCGAGTTTGCCCATCGCTTCTTTTTCCGACACCCCCGGCGTGTCGCCGGCAATGCCGACGTCAACAGCAAACGCGATATCTGGCTGAATGAATTGGGCGGCCGTGCGCGCGCCGCGCAAGCCGACTTCTTCCTGCACCGTGCCGACGCCGTATACCGTGTTTGGATGGTCGACGCCTTTCAGCTGCTTGAGCACATCGATGGCGACCGCACAGCCGATCCGGTTGTCCCATGCTTTCGCGAGCAGCATTTTTTCATTGTTCAATACCGTAAATTCAAAATACGGCACGATCATATCGCCCGGGCGGACGCCCCACTCCATCGCTTCCTCGCGGCTTGTCGCGCCGATGTCGATGAACATATCTTTGATTTCCACCGGTTTTTTGCGCGCCTCCGGCGGCAGAATGTGCGGCGGCTTCGAACCGATGACGCCGGTGATGTCGCCTTTTTTCGTCACGATCGTCACGCGCTGGGCGAGCATCACTTGGCTCCACCATCCGCCAAGCGTTTGGAAGCGGATGAATCCTTTGTCGTCGATTTGCGTCACCATAAAGCCGACTTCATCCAAATGGCCGGCGATCATCACTTTCGGCCCGCCCGATTTCCCTTCTTTTTTGGCAATCAAGCTGCCGAGGCCATCCGTTGTCACTTCATCCGCATACGGAGCTATGTATGTCTTCATCACATCGCGCGCTTCCCGCTCATTGCCCGGGACGCCTTTCGCATCGGTCAGCGCTTTCAGCATCGTCAACGTTTCGTCCAACTTCGCCATCTTGGCACCCCTTTCCGGTTTTGTCCACTTTTTTATTATACTTGAAAAGGCTGACGATTGGCAAAATGAATCATTCGCCACCCGAAAAAAAGATCAATAGCGCTCGTTTTGCCGCTTGTGGTTCACTTCATTTTTCCGCCGATACGCCGCCTCGATGTCGTCGGAAGAAAAACCGAGCGCCACGCCAAGCCGCCAATACTCCGCAAACAGCGCATCATATTCCCCTCGCGCTCTCGTCTCCCCGAACCGCTCGGCGGCGCGAAACACGGCAAGAAACTGCTCGACAAGCGGCCGTCCCGCCGACGGAGCTTCGTTTTCTTCATAAAACAAGCCGCACTCCAGCCCGAGCGACAATAAAAAATGCAAGCCGTCAACATATTCCTCAAGCACTCGCTCGGCTGGCGCGGGCGGTTTGATGCTCCAAAATTTAAAGCAACGCGTCTCATTCGCGAGTTCACCCAGCTCCACAAGAAAGGCGAGCTGCTTGCGGGCAAACAAATCTTCCTCCATCAAGCCATGCTCCGTTTCAATGCGCCGATCCAACATGCGCTGCATATCGTAAAGCAAAGGCCAATTCATTCTCTCCTCCCCTTTCTACCTCATCCATCGCCAATAGAGAAACAGCTCCACCGCTGCCAACAGCGGCAAACCATAGCGAAACGTCCGATGGCGCGTTTTATGGCGAAACGTGTACATGCCCGCCATTGCCCCCAGAGCTCCACCCAACCACGCCAGCAGCCAAAGCGTCCGCTCGGCGGTGCGAAAGCGGCGGCGCTTCGCCTTGTATTTGTCGACCCCCATCACGAAAAAAGCGAGAAGGTTGATCGCTATCCCGTATTGTACCATATCGATCCCTTTCCTTGATAAGAAAATGGCCACCCTGATCAAGGATGGCCATCGTTGTTATTTATTCAAATTCGCTTTCGCCAAGTCGGCGAGTTGGGCGAACGCGGCTTGATCGTTCACCGCCAAGTCGGCGAGCATTTTCCGGTTCACTTCCACGCCGGCCAGCTTCAAGCCGTGCATCAAACGGCTGTAGGACAAGCCATTTTGGCGAGCCGCCGCGTTGATGCGGACAATCCACAGTTTGCGGAAGTCGCGCTTCCGTTGACGGCGGTCGCGATACGCATACATGAGCGATTTCATCACTTGTTGGTTCGCGACTCTATATAATGCGTGTTTCGCGCCGAAATAGCCTTTTGCGAGTTTTAACACTTTTTTGCGACGTCTGCGCGTCACTGGTCCACCTTTTACGCGTGGCATAATCGTTCCCTCCTATAGTCGGTCGTTATTTCAAGTTGTCAAGCATTTGGCGGATGCGTTTGAAATCGCCAGGCGAGACAAGCGTCGCTTTGCGGAGATGACGCTTTTGTTTTTTCGTTTTATTGGCAAACAAGTGGCTCGTATAGGCATGACCGCGTTTTAATTTGCCGCTGGCCGTTTTTTTGAACCGTTTCGCCGAGCCGCGGTGAGTTTTCATTTTTGGCATCGCAGGTTCCTCCTTACTTGTTGTCGTTTTTCGGTGCGAGCACTAAAAACATGTTGCGCCCGTCCATTTTCGGCGCCGTTTCGACAACGGCAATGTCGGCGCACGCTTCCGAGAAGCGGTCAAGGACGCGCTGCCCAATTTCTTTATGGGTGATCGCCCGACCTTTAAAGCGGATCGTCGCCTTCACTTTATCGCCTTTTTCCAAAAACTTGCGCGCATTGCGCAGCTTCGTGTTGAAGTCATGCTCCTCGATCGTCGGGCTGAGGCGCACCTCTTTGACGTTGATCACTTTTTGTTTTTTGCGCGCTTCTTTCTCTTTCTTCTGCTGCTCGAAGCGGAATTTGCCGTAGTCCATGATGCGGCAAACGGGCGGTTTGGCGTTCGGCGCGACAAGCACAAGATCCAAGTTGCGTCTTGCCGCAATCTCAAGCGCCTCCTGCTTCGACTTGATGCCAAGCTGTTCGCCGTTTTGGTCGATCAAGCGCACTTCACGGGCACGAATTTGTTCGTTGATAATAAAATCTTTGCTAATAATGAGCCACCTCCAAGGTTTTTTCCGACTGGCTTGTTTGCCAGCAGAGCCCCACTTCCAGCCCAAAAAAAAGCGCAGATGCACAAAGCACCCGCGCAGTACGTCCTTACACTCGCATTGACGAACCGTAACAACCTGCCAACAGCCGTCTTGGCGTCGGTCAGGTGAGAAGCGGGGTGCTTCTGCTTTTGTTACAAACAAGCAATCATTCCACTTTATACACTATACCACCTTGGCGATGGCATGTCAAGGAGCGGATCTTGATAAACACAACGTCCTTTATTATAGCGGATCAACATTCAATTGGCAAGAGAAAATCTTGTTCACGCCGCCATTTCTTTGAAAAACCGCCCATGACATGGGCCATCGCCACCGTTGCTTCCTTGTAGCGCTTGAACGTTTATGTCGCCTGTCAACGGTTTATTGCGCTTTCCCTAATCTTGTCCGTTTTTCCCGCACATCGTCAGCGAGCAAGGCCATAAACTCGTCAAGCCCCATCGTCCGGCTTTCTTTTTCTCCATAGCGGCGGACGTTGACCGCTCGCTCAGACACTTCTTTATCGCCGACAACGAGCATGTACGGGATTTTTTGCATTTGCGCTTCGCGGATTTTATAGCCGATTTTTTCGTCGCGCTCGTCGACTTCGACGCGGAAGCCGCGTTCTTTCAGCGTCCGTTGCACGTCATACGCGTAATCGAGGTGCGCCTCCGGCGACACGGGGATCACTTTGACTTGAACCGGGGCGAGCCATGTCGGAAACGCGCCTTTATACTCCTCGATGAGGAACGCGACAAACCGCTCCATCGTCGAGACGACGCCGCGATGGATGACGACCGGACGATGCGGCTTCCCATCCTCGCCAATGTATGTCAAATCAAAGCGCTCGGGCAACAGGAAGTCAAGCTGCACCGTCGAGAGCGTCTCGTCTTTGCCAAGCGCCGTGCGCACTTGCACATCGAGCTTCGGCCCGTAAAACGCCGCTTCCCCTTCCGCTTCGTAGTAATCGAGGCCGAGCTCGTCCATGGCTTCCCGCAGCATGCGTTGCGCTTTTTCCCACATTTCATCGTCATCATAATATTTTTCTTTGTCATGCGGATCGCGGTAAGACAAGCGGAACGAGTATTCCTCAATGCCGAAATCCTTATAGACTTCCAAAATCAAGTTGACGACGCGCTTGAACTCGTCTTTGATTTGGTCCGGGCGCACGAAAATGTGGGCGTCGTTGAGCGTCATGCCGCGGACGCGCTGCAGGCCGGTAAGCGCTCCAGACATTTCATAGCGGTGCATCGTGCCGAGCTCGGCGATGCGGATCGGCAGCTCGCGGTAGCTGTGCAGCTTGCTTTTGTAAATCATCATATGGTGCGGGCAGTTCATCGGACGAAGCACAAGTTCTTCGTTGTCCATCTCCATCGGCGGGAACATGTTTTCTTTGTAATGGTCCCAATGGCCCGATGTCTTGTACAGCTCGACGCTGCCGAGCACCGGTGTGTAGACATGATCGTATCCGAGCGCCACTTCTTTGTCGACGATGTACCGTTCGATAATGCGGCGGATCGTCGCTCCTTTCGGCAGCCATAGCGGCAAGCCTTGTCCGACTTGTTGCGATGTCGTAAACAGCTCAAGCTCTTTGCCGAGCTTCCGGTGGTCGCGCTCTTTCGCTTCTTCAAGCAGGCGCAAATAACGATCCAAGTCTTCCTTTTTGAAAAAGGCCGTGCCGTAGATGCGCTGCAGCATTTTGTTGTTGCTGTCGCCGCGCCAGTAGGCCCCCGAGATGCTGAGCAGCTTGAACTCTTTGATTTTTCCAGTCGACGGCACGTGCACACCGCGGCAAAGGTCGAAAAACTCGCCTTGCTCATAAATCGAAATCGGCTCGCCTTCCGGAATATCGGCGATCAACTCGAGCTTCAACTCATCGCCGATTTCTTCATACAGCCGGATGGCTTCTTCGCGGCTCACTTCTTTGCGGACGATGTCCAAATTTTCTTTGACAATCTTGCGCATTTCCGCTTCGATTTTCGGGAGGTCGTCTGGCGTCAGCTTATGCTCCATGTCGATATCATAGTAAAAGCCGTTTTCAATGACCGGACCGACGCCGAGCTTGACGTTGCCATACATCCGCTTGATCGCCTGCGCCATTAAGTGGGCGGTGCTATGGCGCAAAATGTCAAGCGCCTCCGGCATGTCTTGGGTAATGATGACAAGCTCGCCATCTTCGTGAAGCGGCGTGCGCAAATCAACGAACCGGCCGTTCAGTTTGCCGGCGATCGCTTTTTTCTTCAGCCCCGGGCTGATCGAGGCAGCGATGTCTTCCGTCGTCGTCCCCTTCGGAAACTCCTTTTCCGCCCCATCTGGGAACGTGATGCGAATGACGTCTGGCATCGGCAATCACTCCTTTGTCATGATGATGAAAATGGAAAAATAAAAAAACTCCTCCCTCCTAAAGGGACGAGTTTTCATCGTGGTTCCACCCTTCTTCCCATGGCAGCGCCTCGCCATGCCATGGCTCAACAAGAATAACGGTCGTCCACCGGCGGCAACTACTGGGCGTTGCGTTCGCTGCCGCAGCTCTGAGGGGGTAAGCGCATTTTTCGTGTTAGGAAGGTTCCAGCCGCTGCCTTCCCTCTCTGGAAACCGTAAAAATGCACCCATGTCCTCGTCATCGCTTGTATTCATCCATATTCATGACGACATTATAGCGAAAACAGCAGGAAAAATCAAGCTTCTCCCCCATTTCCAGCGTTGGCGGCAAACAAGCGGGAAAAATCGGCGCGGCGGCAGACGATCAGCCGTTCTTGAAACACGTTTTGCAGTGTCTGCACCATGCCGTCATCCGGATGATCGGTGTACAGCTCAATTTCCGCCGGAGCGAGCGAGACAAGCGGAGCGAGCACCGATGCATCAATATACATCGGCTGGCTGAAGACGAGATGGCGGTCGATCAACTGTCTCACTTCCGCCGCCGACAGCTCCCGCCGCTCGCTGTCGTAAAATACGAAGTGCGGCGGATCGTGCACCAAATACAGGCGCGGCCATTGCGGCGTCCGGCCAGCCAGGCAGTCGCGCAGCATTTGCACAAAATTTTGATACTCCTGCTCCAGCTTGTATTCATCAATCGCCAGCTCGACATAATGTTGGAGGCGCTCCATATACGGCTTTAACCGGAACGTAACGAACGAAGAAAACGAAAATGACAAGCCGTCGCGCAAAAAGGAGGCAAAAGCGTCGCGCAACATCACGGTGCGCGAGGCGGCAAACGCCGCGCTTTTCCGGTAATCGCTCCGCTCGCCGTCCAAAAACGAATGAGCGAGGGCCAAAATTTGCTGCTGTTCTTCGACGTCGCGGAAATAAAAAACATTGGCAATGATGGATAGCAGCAGCCGGTCTTCCATCACCTCCTGCATAAACGCCGTCATCGCTGGGATGATATGCTCCTCAAGCACACGCTTCTCCTCGCCCTGTATGTAAACCGCCACGGTTTTGTTCCCGTCATAAGCGGCATGAAACAGCGGACCGTCATCCGGTTGCCGGTGATCTAGCAGCCCAACCAATTTTTCCGCCTCGCTTGCCTCGTCAAAATGGATTTCGATCACCCGCTGTCCCCCCTTTAGCCCGAAAGGAATGCTTGGTTTATATATATGGGGACAACGGGCTGTTTAGACTAAAAAACCACAAAGCTTAGCGGCGTTCATTGTTCGAGGAGAGGGTGCCCCAAAAGGATCGGGACACC
>NZ_LDPD01000023.1:610897-616071 GCF_001026865.1 Geobacillus sp. ZGt-1
GACTACGGCAGAAAAGCTAGAAACAGAACCTGCTCAACTAGTTTTTATGGGTTAATCAACATGCCTGTGCAAACGGCAACGTTTCAAATCGCCTTTATATATTTTGCTCACGGCGGTTCGGTCCAGTGATTTCAATCGGATAGGCCAAATAGCGGATTCGCTCCATAATGCGCGCCGCCTTCACCTTCTCTTCTTCGCCGCGCTGCGAATACGTCAAATGATGGGCGAGCTGCTGCATATCAAAGTTCGACGTGAAAAACGTCGGCAAGTTTTCAAACATCCGGTATTGCAAGATCGGGCCAAATACATCATCGCGCACCCAGCTTGACATCGCCTCCGCCCCAAGGTCATCGAGCATCAGCACCGGCACTTTTTTGATATAATCAAGCTTTTCGTTCATCGTCTGGTCTTGAAGCGAATGTTTCATCTCACGAAACAGCTCGGGCACGTAGACGATCAGCGACGAAACGTTTCGCTTCGCCAGCTCGTTGGCGATCGCGGCGAGCAAATACGTTTTGCCCACCCCAAACGATCCGTGCAAATACAAGCCTTTCATTTTTTTCCCTGGCTCGTATTCCGCCACAAACCGCTCGGCAAATCGGATCGCTTTGATCCGCCCATCGTCATTGAGATCGACGTCAGAGAGCGAAGCACGCAAGATTTCGCGCGGCATGAACATGCTTTGAATGAGCGACTCTTGCCGTTTTCGCTCGTCATGCTGCACTTTTTTGGGGCAGCGGTCGTACTCAACGTCGATCCTTCCACCGTTGACCACCAAATTTGGATGGTACCCCGGCAGCATGTTGTTGCATCGCTCAAGGCCCGGACATTGGCGGCAATTCCCGTGCTGCTCGATGAACTCATACAGCTTCATCAAGCTGCGGTCAACCGCATCGGCCGACAATTGCCGTTCGTGCGCCCGCAAAAACGGCTGCACGTCCGGATGCTCCAAAATGTAGCGTTTCATTTGTTCGTAGCGTTGTTTAAACCGTTGATTGCCAAGCAACCGCTGCAACAGGTGGTTTACTCGTTCCATGGCTTTTCCCTCTATGATTCATCACGGTATTTTTTCAGCCGTTCCTCAAGCTCTTTGCGCGCCTGTTCGACGTCAAAATCATCATCATCCGGCTGGCTGTAATCCATGTTCAGCCAGTCCGGGACGATTTCCGTGCGCACGACTTTGCGCACCGTCCGCGTCCCTTTTTCCTTTTCGTTCGCCCAGTTTTGGTATGTTTTCGCCTCTTCTTTCGCCAGTTCCATTGCTTCCTTCACGGTTTTCACCTTTTTGCGCGCCCAATGGCTGGCGATTTTTTCTACGTATTTTTTCGACAGCTTCATATTCGTCCGGAGCATGACATAATAAATGAGCACGTTGACAACTCCGGGGAGCAGCTGCTGCTGGAACATAATGTCTTCGATCAACTGCAAATCAGCAAGCGACGGCTCAGCGCCGCCTGAAATCTCTTTCAGCAGCTGGCGCGGGGAAATTGTTTCCAGCTGTTTCATTAGTTGCTCCTCTTTTGTGCGCGGTTCGATGTTTTCCATCGTCCGGTAGGCGAGCGGCTGCACTCGTTCGACGAGGCGCGGCTCGACACCGCCATGTTCGAGCTCATACCATTCGCGCGCCGCCCGGCGCAACGCGTCAATATCGATATGATAGGCCGGATCGATGACGCCAAGGACCAGTTTTTGCATCTCAAGCGGCGGAATGCCGTATAAAAACGCCAGCTTTTTAATCGCTTCCTTCACTTTCGCTGTCACAGCCCGGCGCGGCACAAGCTGCTTGGACAGGCCGGCAAAAAACAGCTCAAAGTCGAATACATCATCATCGAGCACATACGACGCCTCATCCCGCCTGATGTGATCCTTCCCTTCAAGCAGCTCGGGCCCGGCTTCTTCGCTGAGGCCGGCGACGATTTGTTCAGCGGGCACGGCCGAAAACACGTCGGAAAACGACCGCGTCACCTGGGTGAATTTCGTTTCATCAATGGAAGGACGGGCAAAAAAGTTGCTCAGCTGGATAAACAAGTGGCGGCCGACTTGCCGGTGCAAAAAAACGCTCAACATCTCGTCGCGGAAAAACTGGTCTGGCGCCAGCGGCGGACGCAGCTCATAAAGAAACAGCTTCGGTTCATCCGCCTCTGGAGCGTGGACGTATGTGTCGAGCAGCCCGATTCCTTCGAGTTTCAACCGTTCGCTGTAAATGTCCGGCAGTCCGCACTGCATGAGCGCCATAAGCCGATGATGGGTCGCTTCCTGGCCGTCAAGCAGCTCAAGCTCCCCCCAAAGCGTCATATAAAGCGCCAACGCCCGGCAGCCGATGAGCGGCTGGTAAAGCAGCGTCAGCACTTTACGGTCCACCTCTTGCAACACCCCACGGCTTTGCACGGTATAACGGTCGACAGCAATCAGCTCTTTCCAATGGTGCTGCATCGCTCCGACCTTCCATTCCGCCGTATTCGTTTCAAACCGGCTCTCCCCTTTCCTGCCGAAAAGACGTTGAAAAAAGGGCTTGCCGCCTAACGCCAAAGCCCTTTTTACCGTTGCCCTTTTTTGATCAGCTCTTTCAGTTCTTCAATGAACACATTAATATCTTTAAACTGCCGATAGACGGAAGCGAAGCGGACATAGGCGACCTCATCGATGTGTGACAGGCGCTCCATCACCATTTCGCCGATCGTTTCGCTTTTCACTTCCGAGACGCCTTGATTGCGCAGTTCGCGCTCAATTTCCTGCGTCACTTTTTCAAGCTCCTCGAGCGCCACCGGCCGCTTCTCGCACGCTTTGATCAAGCCGCGCAAAATTTTCTCCCGGCTGAATTCTTCGCGCGTTCCCTCTTTTTTCACAACAATCAGCGGCGGCTCCTCGATCCGCTCAAACGTCGTAAACCGATAATGGCACTGTTCGCACTCCCGCCGGCGGCGGATCGAACGACCCTCTTCAACCGGGCGCGAGTCAAGCACGCGCGTGCCTTGATGATGGCATGAAGGACATCGCATAACATCCACTCCGTTGATCTTCTTATTTTCTATCATACCGGAATGGACGAAAGCAGACAAGATATAGTTAGCTGTTCAGTCCGGAACCGATATAGGGCAGGCGGGCGTCGAGCTTCCGATACAAATCGAGAATGACCGCCCGGCTATGCCCAAAATCAAACGGCAATAGCTTCGTCTCCGTCGTCGCGGAAAAGTCGACCGCCGTTTCAAACGGCCGCACGGAAATGACGGTAGCGACGATGAACAACTTTTTGCCGCGCTTTGTTTGCGCACAAATTTCGCCGCGCTCTTCGGAAACAGAAACGAGCTCGGCGCCGGGCAGCGACGAGAGCAGCTCCTTGACCGCATCGATGACGGCGCGGTTCGTCGCTTTGTAATAATGGCTTCTTAGCTCTTCATCTTCATGATTTTCCCGCGTTTCACAATGGTTTGTGAAGGCGTATTTGAGTGTTTTCCACATGCTCATTGCCACGTCTCCCTAGTCATTCTTTTTCTTCCATCATACCATGATTTTCGCCGCTGTTGTACCGCCGAGGGCGCAAAAAAAGGAGCGTTTCGCTTACGCTCCTTTCGGTTTATCATTATCCAATTACAGCGCCTGCGCCTTTTTCACTTCGATCGGGCGCATGCCGCGCGGAAGTTCAATCGTTTCCCGCGTTTGCGCGCCCAGCATTTCGGCAATGTAATCGGCGGCAATCGTCGGGTCTAAATGGCCGCATGTATACACATCAATGCTCGCATAGCCGTGTTCGGGAAACGTGTGAATCGTCAAATGCGATTCCGAAATAATGACGACCCCGCTTACGCCTTGCGGAGCGAATTTATGGAACGCCACTTCGCGAATCTCCGCTCCCGACTTTAACGCGGCGTCAACGAACGTTTTTTCAATAAAATCAATATCATTCAGTTTGTCAAAGTCGCATCCCCAAAGTTCCGAGATAACGTGACGACCCATCGTNTCCATGAAAAGAATCCCCCTTTAACCAATTTTCTCAAACTAATAAAAAAACAGAAGGTGAGTTGCAAAATGGCATGTATAACTACCACGGGGGAAAGTTAGTCCTAAGAGGTCCTAACCCTTTAAGTAGTCACATTACCCTTGCCGTTAAGAAGTTCACGAGACATAGTATACTTTGTTTAGGGGGTTTTTGCAACAGGCTTTTTTAATTTTTTTGCATAAAAAAGAGAAAAAGCGCCCACGCCCGCACCGTGGCCCGATCCGTTTGTGCGGATCGCAAAAGCCATAGCGCAGGCGGCGCGCTTCACATCGAACCGCTGTTACGCATTGACGCTGAGACGCTCATTCATTTTGGCCGCGACAAGATGGGCTAAATCAACGACGCGGCACGAATAGCCCCATTCATTGTCATACCAAGCGAGCACTTTCACTTTTCGCCCTTCCATCACCATCGTCGACAGGCCGTCGATAATCGCAGAATGCGGATTCGTATTGAAATCGATCGAGACAAGCGGCTCCATCGTGAAATCCAAGATGCCTTTCAATGGGCCGTCGGCAGCGCGGATCAGCGCCTCGTTCACCTCATCAACCGTCACATCGCGCTTCAAGTCGACGACCAAGTCGACGAGCGAGACGTTCGGCGTCGGGACGCGGAGCGCCATGCCATGAAGCTTCCCTTTTAAATGCGGCAGCACTAGGCCAAGCGCTTTCGCCGCTCCCGTTGTCGTCGGGATGATCGACTGCGCGCATGAGCGGGCGCGGCGCAAATCTTTATGCGGGTTATCGATGTTTTTTTGGTCGTTCGTATACGCGTGAACCGTCGTCATCAGGCCGTTTTCAATCCCAAACGCTTCATCGAGCACTTTGACGACCGGAGCCAAACAGTTTGTCGTACACGAGGCGTTCGAAATGATGAAATGGCGGTCGATGTCAAGCATATGCTCGTTGACGCCAACAACGATCGTCACATCTTCATTTTTGCCCGGGGCGGTTAAAATGACGCGCTTCGCCCCTGCCTCAAGGTGAAGGCTCGCCTTTTCGCGGTCGTTGAATTTTCCGGTCGCTTCAATCACAATATCGATATCAAGCTCTTTCCACGGCAGCTGTTTCGGGTCGCGCGAGTTTAACAGCCTCACTTTTTTGCCGTTGACGAGCAGGCCGTCTTCCAAGGCGATGACCTCACCGTCAAATTTACCGTGGTTTGAGTCATATTTCAC
>NZ_LDPD01000023.1:616083-652561 GCF_001026865.1 Geobacillus sp. ZGt-1
CGTTTCCGGCGGATAGCTGGCGTTCACCGCCACAATGTCGAGGTCAGAGGAATTGATGGCGCGCCGGAACACCATCCGTCCGATTCGTCCGAAACCGTTAATCGCCACTTTCGCCTTCATTCACTTTGTTCTCCTCTCATATATGTTATACTATTTTCTTATATTTGTATAAATAGTATATCATATTTTTAGGAAATGTGGAGAACAAAATGACTGAAAGCGAACAAAAAAGACGCCTATTTTTCCAAGGCGTCCCATTGTTTCAAAATAGCCAACAGCTGACGGCGTGTCTCTTCCCTCGTTCCGTTATTGTTGATGACCGCGTCGGCCCGCTTCATTTTTTCCGCCAGCGGCCATTGAGCGCGAATGCGGGCGCGCGCTTCTTCCTCAGTGAACCCGTTCCGCTCCATCAGCCGGCGAAGCTGGATGTCATCGTCAACATACACGACAAGTACTTTATCGACCCAGGATGTCAATCCGCTTTCAAATAAAAGCGGAATGTCCAATACGACCGTTTTCGCCCCGGAACGGACGAGCGCTTCTTTCTCCGCGAGCATTTTCTGACGCACCGCCGGGTGAACGATGGCGTTTAGCTTTTTCCGTTCTTCTTCGTCGTTGAACACGATCGCCCCGAGTTTCGCCCGATCGATCTCTCCATTTGTCTGCAAAATGCCCGGACCGAAGGCGGCGACAATCTGACGGTAGGCGTCTTCCCCCGGTCGGACGACGGCGCGCGCCGCTTCGTCAGCATCAATGACCGGAAGGCCGAGCTCGCGCATCATCGCGCTCACCGTGCTTTTGCCGCTGGCGATCCCGCCGGTCAATCCGATCGTCAACGTCATGGAACCTCTCTCCTTTTTACACGCCGCCTAGCGCTGGCAGCGCGGGCAATAATGCGTGCCGCGGCCGGCGACGACCGTTTTTTCAATCGGCGTGCCGCATCGTTTGCACGGATTGCCTTGGCGGCCATACACGTACAAATGATGTTGAAACGTGCCGGCCTCGCCTTGCGTGTTCACATACGTGCGCACCGTGCTTCCCCCTTTCATGACCGCCTCGCCGATCGTCGCCACCATTTCCTCATGCAGGCGCTCGATCTCTTTGCTGGAGAGAGAGGCGGCCGGCCGGCCGGGAAGAATGCCGGCGCGAAACAGCGATTCGTCGACATAAATATTGCCAAACCCAGCCACGACCGTCTGATCAAGGAGCAACGCTTTGACCGACCGTTTCGTTTTCACCGCCCGCTCCGCCAATACAGCTGGGGAAAACGCCGGGGAAAGCGGCTCCGGCCCAAGCTCAGCAAGCGGCGGCCGACGGTCAGCTTCTTCTTTGGCATAAACGTGCATCGTTCCGAACTTGCGCACGTCGCGGTAACGGAGTTCGCTGCCGTCCGTGAAGCAAAACACGACGTGCGTATGCGGTTCGAGCGGCTCGAGGGCAGAAGCAACGGCGTAGCGCCCTTCCATGCGCAAATGGGAAATGAGTGCATCGCGGTCGAGCAGGAATTTCAAAAACTTCCCTCTCCGTTCCAAACCACGCACCGTCTGTCCGATCATTCTTGCCGCAAACTCCTCGGGGTCTCGCGGATGGCGGATGATGTTCGGCCAAAAGATGCGCACATCCTCAATCGTTTTTCCGACAATAAGCGGCAAAAGCGTACGACGGATCGTTTCCACCTCCGGCAATTCCGGCATGGCGATCCCCCCTTTCCTCCGTTTTCCTGCATCGTTCCCGCCGACGCTTTCGCATTGACGCCGGTTCATCCGCCGAGAGAAAGATTCTCCATGGGGCGGCAGCTGTTTCGCTCCAATTCATCGAGTTGCAGCCGAGAATCGTCGCACCGAAAGATTCTGCCTAGAAGGCCGGTGAGAAACGCTGATTTTCGCAAAATCGGTCATGTTGGTTGAGAAGGACGACTCGATGTCCCAAGGCTTCTCAACTGGAGAAGAGTCGTTGTGAAACTGCTTTTTCATTCCATCACAGGCCTTCTTAGAAGGCTGATGAAAAACAATGGATTCGCTTGATTTATGAGAAATCACAAGGAATGAAGTGATGGTGTTGCAAGGTTTTTCGAAACACTGTTGGAGAGCAGTATTTCCCCTTAAATCACCGGCCTTTTAGGGGTGCCGGCGATCCACACCAAGACTCCTTTTTATTTCGCGTCATACCACGTCGAGCCATAATGGTAATCGACTTTGAGCGGCACGCGAAGTGTGACCGCTTGCTCCATCACTTCCGGAACGAGCCGGCACAGCCGCTCCATCTCTTCTTTCGGCGCCTCCAAAATGAGCTCGTCATGCACCTGTAGCAAAAGGCGCGCTTGCAGCCGCTCTTCCTTCAGTCTGGCGTTCAGATCGATCATCGCCTTTTTAATAATGTCAGCGGCGCTCCCTTGAATCGGCGTGTTCATCGCCATCCGTTCAGCAAAGCTGCGGACGTTGAAGTTGCGGCTCGTGATATCCGGCAAATAGCGGCGCCGATGCAGCAGCGTCGTCACATACCCTTTCTGTTTTGCTTCTTGCACAATGTTTTCCATATACCGCTTCACGCCAGGGAAGCTTTCGAAGTAGCGCTCGATGAATTCAGCGGCCTCTTTGCGTGAAATATTTAAGTTTTGCGCCAAGCCGTAATCACTGATCCCGTAAACGATCCCAAAGTTGACCGCCTTCGCCTGACGGCGCATGTTGGGCGTCACTTCGTCCTCGCTCACTTGGAAAATGTCCATCGCTGTTTTCGTATGGATATCCAAATCGCGGCGGAACGCTTCCATTAAATTGTCATCTTCCGCAATATGGGCGAGGACGCGCAACTCAATTTGCGAGTAGTCGGCAGCGAAAATGAGCCAATCAGACTCCGACGGCACGAACGCTTGGCGGATTTTCCGTCCTTCCTCAAGCCGAATCGGAATGTTTTGCAAGTTCGGCTCCGTCGAGCTGAGCCGTCCGGTTTGCGTCAACGCCTGATTGAAAATCGTATGCACCTTCTTTGTATCGGGTCGCACGACTTTCAGCAATCCTTCAATATACGTCGACTGCAACTTGCCAAGCTGGCGGTAATGCAAAATGTTTTCCACGATCTCGTGATAAGGCGCAAGTTTTTCAAGCACATCCGCCGAAGTGGAGTAGCCGGTTTTCGTTTTTTTCAAGACGGGCAGCTGCAGTTTTTCAAATAAAATGACGCCGAGCTGTTTCGGTGAATTGATGTTGAATTCTTGGCCGGCGAGCTCATAAATGCGCTGCTCGACCGTGCGCAGCTGCTCGGCGAGCTCTTCGCCCATCTGTTCGAGCCGCTTCGTATCCACTTTCACTCCGGCAAATTCCATTTCCGCCAAAATCGAAGACAACGGCTGCTCGAGCTCGACGAGCAACCGATCTTGTTCGTTGCGGCGCAGCTCATCCAAAAACGGCCGTTCGAGCGCCCAAATCGCCGCCGCCTTGCGGACGAGATGCTCGGCGAGCACTGGCTCATCCGGCACGGCCCGCTTCGCCCCTTTGCCATACACCGCTTCATCCGGGCGCACCGCTTCGTATTGCTTCATTTTTGCTGCGGCAGCCACATCATCAACACCTTGCGCCGGATCAAGCAAATAGGCGGCCAGCAATAAATCAAAGGAAACGCCGCATAGCTCAATTCCTTTCCATTTCAAGGCGACTGCCGCGCGCTTTGAGTCAAACATGCTTTTTTTCTTCGTTTCATCACCAAGCCAGGCGACAAACTGCGGATCGGCAAGCGCCGTCTCCGGGCGCAGGAAAAACCGTCCATGTTCGTTGACCACAGCGATGCCGACGATCGGCGCATCATGATAATTTTCCTCGACCACTTCAACGACAAGCGCCGCCTTGTCGGCAAGCATCTCCTCCGTCACGCGGTCAGCAAGCGTAAATGCCATCTTGGCAAGCGGTTTTTCCTCTTCTGATGACGGCGATTCCATTTTCTCTAAAAACGATTGAAACCCAAGCTCTTTAAATAAAGCGACCACTTTCTCCCGGTCTTCCCCTTGATAGACGATGTCATCAAGCGAGAGCTCGACCGGGGCGTCGCGGCGAATGGCGGCGAGCTTTTTGCTTAACAGCGCCATCTCCCGGTGTTGGCGCAGCGTTTCTTTCAACTTTTCGCCTTTGATCTCGTCAATGGAGGCAAGCACGTTTTCGACCGTGCCGAATTGCTTGAGCAGCTTGACCGCCGTCTTTTCCCCGATGCCCGGCACTCCGGGAATGTTGTCCGATTTGTCGCCCATCAATCCTTTCAAATCAACGATTTGTTCCGGAGTTAAGCCGTATTTTTCGCGGACCGCCTCCGGCGTGTACGGTTCGATATCGGTAATCCCTTTTTTCGTAATGTCCACCGTCACATGGGGGGAGGCGAGCTGGGTCAGATCGCGGTCGCCGGAAATGACTTTCACCTCAAACCCTTCCTGCTCAGCGCGGGCGGCAAGCGTTCCGATAATATCGTCCGCTTCGTAGTTCTCGAGTTCATAGGCGGGGATGCGATACGCCCTCAGCAGCTCGCGCAACAGCGGAAACTGCTCCGACAGCTCCGGTGGCGTCTGCTGGCGCCCACCTTTATACTCTTGAAACGCTTCATGCCGGAACGTCGTTTTCCCGGCGTCAAACGCGACAAGCATATGAGTTGGCTCTTCTTCCGCCAAAATTTTATTCAACATCATCGTAAACCCGTAGACGGCGTTCGTATGGATGCCTTTGTCGTTATGCAAAAGCGGCAAGGCGAAAAAGGCGCGGTACGCCACGCTGCTGCCGTCGATTAAAACAAGCTTTTTTTTCAATCTCATCCCTCCTCGGATGCTTCCTTGTCCTATTGTACCATGCCTGCGGCTTGCCTTGAACGCTCTCCCACCATGATGGGAGGCGCCGATTCATCCCGTGCTCACGCTCACGCTGAAAAATGGCAGGCTTCTCAGTTGGAGATGATCAAAAGAAGCCGGCTACCGCCCCGGCTTTGGAAAATGGATCGTGAACACGGTGCCGCGCCCCACTTTGCTCGCTACGGTAATATATCCATGGTGAGCCTCAACCAAATGTTTCACAATCGCCAGGCCCAACCCCGTTCCGCCGGAATCGCGGCTGCGCGCCTTGTCGACGCGGTAAAAACGCTCAAAAATGCGCGGGATTTCTTTTTCCTCAATGCCGATTCCGGTGTCTTTCACATGGATCAGCACTTCTTTCTTCGTCTCTTCCGCCTCGACAGCGACCCGTCCGTGCTCCGGCGTATACGTGATGGCGTTGGCGAGCAAGTTCAGCAAAATTTGCTTCATCCGATTTCTGTCACCACGGATGACAAGCCCGGATGGCGATTCGATATGCAAATCAATTTGTTTTTCCGCCGCTTTTTGGCGAAACACAGCAGCCGCTTCGGCGATGACTTGAGCGATATCCACGTCTTCGAGTTGCAGCTGAAATCCGTGCTGCTCGATTTTCGACAAGTCCAACAGTTCCTCAACGAGCGTTTGCAGCCGTTCGCTTTCTTTTAAGATGATGGTCAAAAAATGTTCGAGCGCCGCTTCATCCTTCATAGCGCCATCCAATAGCGTTTCGGCGAATCCTTTGATGGACGTCACCGGCGTTTTCAATTCGTGCGAAACGTTGGCGACAAAGTCTTTGCGGATTTGCTCAAGACGCTTCAGCTCCGTAATGTCGTGAAACACGACGACAATCCCTTTCCATTCGGCGTTCGTGCCAATGATGGGAGCCCCGTATACATCGAAATGTTTCCGCTCGATGCCAATCGTCAGCCGCATATGCCGGCGCATCGTCGTCTCGGTGATGAAAATATCATCGATAAACCGGACGATGTCGCGGTGCGGCAGCACATCGGCGTACGGACGGTACAAACAATCCGACGGATCGAGATGAAACTGAGTCTGGAACGCCCGATTGATGAGAGAAATATGTCCGCGGTGGTCAATAAACAACAGACCGCTGCCGACGTTTTCAATGAGCGTGTGAAGACGATCGGTCTGAATTTCCCGCGCCCTGCTCATCTCCTGCAAATGGCGGGCCAGCCGGTTGATCGAGCGCACAAGCATCCCGGCCTCGTTATATTCACCATCGGGCACACGGGCGGCGTAATTGCCTTTTTCCAGCTCAAACGCCACTTTCGTCGCTTCTTCAATCGGCTTCATATATTGATTGGCGATTTTCCAGACGAGGGCGATGATGACAACGAGCGCCATCCCGAGGCTGCTCGTGAGCACGCCCCAAATTTGCTCGTTTACTTTTTGGAGTGAGCTCGTCGGTGTGCTTAAAACGACGTACCCGCTCCGTTCACCGCGCTCGTACGGGACGATGTAGTAATAGACGTCGTTTGTTTTTTCAATCACGGAAAAGCGGGGAAACTGCTTTTTGCGCAAAATCGCGCGGACGATGCGCTCATGGTCTTTGTCGCTGATCGCTGCGACGCGACCGCTGTCAAACCGCACCCGTTCTTCTTTATCGAGCACGGTGATGCGGGACGACAGCTCATTCCCCATTTCCTGCAAATCGGCGCGGATTTGCTCGAGCGGTTCATTTTCAAGCAAAATCGCAAGCGCTTGGGCCTCTTTTTCCATCCGTTTGTTCATCGTCTCGGCGTAAAAATCTTTCAGCAATTGCCCGAGCAAAAGCCCGAGGGCGATCAACACCGTGGCGATGAGCGTCACGAGCCAAAACAAAAGGCGGGTGCGGAAGCTATTCATGCCGCTTCGGTTCCTCCAACTTGTAGCCAAGGCCGCGCACCGTTTTAATGTACATCGGTTTTTTCGTATCGGTTTCGATCTTCTCGCGCAAGTGGCTGATATGGACGTCGACAATGCGTGTATCGCCGGCAAACTCGTAGTTCCACACGGCGCTGAGCAGCTGGTCGCGCGTCAACACCCGCCCTTTATGGCGAGCCAAATAAAGGAGCAACTCAAACTCTTTCGGCGTCAGCTCAAGCGGCTTGCCGTCGATCGTTGCTTCATAGCGTTCCGGAAAAATTTCCAGATCGCCAACAACAAGCCGCTCGCTCGATTCAGCCGCCGGCTGAACGATCTCCGTGCGGCGCAAAATCGCCTTGACGCGGGCAATGACTTCGCGCGGGCTGAACGGCTTTGTCATATAGTCGTCGGCGCCAAGCTCAAGACCAAGCACTTTGTCAAATTCATCATCGCGAGCCGTCAACATTAAAATCGGCGTCATGATTTGCTGCTGGCGAAGCCGCTTGCACACATCAACGCCGTCAAGCTTCGGCAGCATCAAGTCCAAAATAATGAGCGCCGGCTGCTCGGACGCTACTTTCACGAGCGCCTCTTCGCCATCGTGAGCGGTCACGACGTGAAATCCGGCTTTCTCCAAATTGTACGACAACAGAGTCACAATCGGCTGTTCGTCATCGACAACTAAAATTTTTCGTCCCATGCCGCTCCTCCATCCCGTCCAATGGTTTCTGCCTTTATGATACCACAATTGACGCCTTGATTCGGACAAAAAAAAGAAAAAAGGGCGTTTTCCTGCGGACAGGTTGCCCTCGGAAAACTGCCCCTCGCGTTTGGCTGGCTTCCTTTGGCGGAAAGCGGCATGAAACTCCCCCTTTGTTTCGAAGTGGGGGACTGCTTTCAACATGAGGTCAAAAGTTCTCGAGCACCCGCCCGTCTAGGCGCGGCAACGTATGCGGCGGGCAGACAGACAGCGTTCCGTCAAGCACCGTCTCCGCACCGCGCGTCGCCATGACGGACAACGTCACGCAATGGCCCGCCTCATCGACATCGGCGACTTCGAGCAAAAATTCGAGCGTTTCATAATGATAAACTGGGCGGAGAAAGCGAAGATCCTGCCGCGTAATGTAGCTGCCCGGGCCCGGCAAATATTTGGAGACCGCGGAAGTGATCATCCCCGTCAACATGACCGGCGGCACGACCGGTTTTCCAAACGGCGTCTGTGAAGCATAATCATGCTGGATATAGAGCGGATTGGCATCATCCGTCAGCCCAAGATAAAGAAGCAAGTCTTTGTCTTCGATGGCGGCTTGGAACACGAGCTTTTCCCCCGCTTGAATTTCCCCGATCCGTCTCCCGAGCTTTCGTTTTTTCAACATGTTCCCACCCCTTCGTTGTCTAGAAAGCGCTTTCATTGACTGTGGGCAAAAATCCGGGGCAATGCCCGAATTTTTGCCTCGCCGCTATTCCAGCATGCGCATGACATTTTTAACGGATTCGACGGATTTGGCGAGCGCCGCTTTTTCCTCTTCGGTCAGCTCGAGCTCGATCACTTTCTCGATGCCGTTGCCGCCGAGGATCGTCAGCACGCCCAAATAAATGCCTTCATAGCCGTATTCGCCTTCAAGGTAGGCGATCGCCGGCAAAATGCGGCGCTGGTCTTTCAAAATCGCTTCGACCATTTCGACAAGCGAGGCGGCCGGTGCGTAGTAGGCGCTGCCGTTGCCGAGCAGGTTGACGATTTCACCGCCGCCTTTGCGCGTCCGCTCAACGATGGCGTCCAAACGATCTTTCGGAATGAGTTTTTCGAGCGGAATGCCGCCGGCGTACGAGTAGCGGACGAGCGGCACCATGTCATCGCCATGGCCGCCTAAAACAAACCCAGTGACATCTTTTACCGAAATGTTCAGCTCCTCGGCGACGAACGTGCGGAAGCGCGCCGTATCCAAGACTCCCGACTGGCCGATGACGCGGTTTTTCGGGAATCCGGATTCCTTAAAGACCGTATACGTCATCGCATCGACCGGGTTCGTCAAGACGATGATGTAGCAGTTCGGCGAGTACTTGACGACTTCCTTCGTCACTTGCTTCATAATTTTTTGGTTCGTCGTCACCAAATCGTCGCGGCTCATGCCCGGCTTGCGGGCGATGCCTGCTGTGATGACGACGATGTCGGAATCGGCTGTGTCAGCGTAATCCGATGTGCCGATGATATTCGCGTCAAAGCCGAGCACCGGGCTTGCCTCGAGCATATCGAGCGCCTTCCCTTTCGTTGGGTTCTCAAGCTGCGGAATATCGACCAACACGACGTCGCCGAGCTCTTTTTGCGCCAAAAGGAACGCCGTCGTCGCCCCCGTGAATCCGGCGCCGATCACCGAGATTTTTTTCCGTTTCATCGCCATCGTTTGCCATCCCTTTCCTTCAAAGGTTAGTCCATATTGCGGATGAGCGCATCAGCAAATTCGGAGCATTTCACTTCCGTCGCCCCTTCCATCAGGCGGGCGAAGTCATACGTGACGATTTTCGCGGCGATGGTTTTCTCCATCGCTTTGATGATCAATTTCGCTGCTTCGTTCCAACCAAGATGCTCAAACATCATGACGCCCGAGAGAATGACGGACGACGGGTTGACTTTGTCAAGCCCTGCGTATTTCGGCGCCGTGCCGTGCGTCGCTTCGAAAATCGCGTGGCCGGTTTCGTAGTTGATGTTGGCCCCCGGCGCGATGCCGATGCCGCCGACTTGAGCGGCCAGCGCGTCGGAAATGTAGTCGCCGTTTAAGTTCATCGTCGCGATGACGTCAAATTCGCGCGGACGCGTCAAAATTTGTTGCAGGAAGATGTCGGCGATGACATCTTTGATAATGATTTTGCCGGACGCTTCCGCATCAGCAAGCGCTTTGTTCGCCGCTTCCTTGCCTTCCGTTTCAACGATTCGGTCGTATTGCGCCCACGTGAACACTTTGTCGGCGAATTCTTCCTCCGCCAATTCATAACCCCAGTTTTTAAACGCGCCTTCGGTGAATTTCATAATGTTTCCTTTATGAACGAGCGTCACCGACTTGCGGCCGTGTTCGATCGCGTAGTTGATCGCCGCGCGCACAAGCCGTTTCGTCCCTTGTTCGGAAATCGGTTTAATGCCGATGCCGGACGTTTCCGGGAAGCGGATTTTGCGCACGCCCATTTCGTTTTGCAAAAAGTCGATGACTTTTTTCACTTCCGGCGTGCCTTTGGCATATTCAATGCCAGCGTAGATGTCTTCCGTGTTTTCCCGGAAAATGACCATATCGGTGTCTTCCGGGCGTTTCACCGGCGACGGAACGCCTGGGAAGTAGCGAACCGGGCGCAAGCAGACAAACAGGTCGAGCTCTTGGCGGAGCGCTACGTTCAGCGAGCGGATGCCGCCGCCGACCGGCGTCGTCAACGGCCCTTTAATGGCGATTATGTATTCGCGGATCGTCTCAAGCGTTTCATCCGGAAGCCAGCTGCCCGTCAGCTTGTACGCTTTTTCACCAGCGAGCACTTCCTTCCAGACGATTTTTTTCTCACCTTTGTACGCTTTTTCCACCGCTGCTTCGAGCACGCGCGAAGCGGCCGCCCAAATGTCCGGGCCGGTTCCATCCCCCTCGATGAACGGAATGATCGGGTTGTTCGGAACGTTGAGCACACCATTTTGGACTGTAATTTTTTCTCCTTGCGTCACGAGCAAAACCCCCAATGCAGTTTTTTTATAAAAAGGCGTGAAGGCGCGCCTTCACCGCCTTGTCCACTTGTTTTAGCCGCGCTCGTCGATCGGCACGTACGCCCGCTTGCCTGGGCCGGTGTACTCAGCGCGCGGACGGATGAGACGGTTGTTGTCGTATTGTTCCAAGATGTGAGCCAACCATCCCGAGGTGCGGCTGACGGCAAAAATCGGCGTAAACAAATCATGATCGATTCCTAAACAATGGTAAACCGAGGCGGAATAAAAGTCAACGTTCGGCGGCAGCGCTTTTTCCAATGTGACGATTTCTTCAATCTTTGTCGACATTTCATACCAATGCGGCTCGCCGACGAGCTTCGTCAGTTTTTCCGACATTTTTTTCAAATGTTTGGCGCGCGGGTCGCCTTTTCGGTAAACGCGATGGCCAAAGCCCATAATTTTTTCTTTGTTGGCGAGCTTTCTGCGGATGTATGGCTCGACGTTGTCGACCGTGCCGATTTCCGTCAACATTTTCATCACCGCTTCGTTCGCCCCGCCGTGAAGCGGCCCTTTCAAGGCTCCGATCGCCGCCGTGATGCCGGAATAAATATCGGACAGCGTGGCTACGCAGACGCGCGCCGTGAACGTCGACGCGTTCAACTCGTGGTCGGCATGCAGCACGAGCGCCTTGTTGAACGCTTCCGTGGCGATGTCGTCTGGTTCTTTGCCGGTCAGCATGTACAAGAAATTGGCAGCAAAGCTCAAATCTTTGCGCGGCGCAACCGGTTCCAACCCTTTGCGCACGCGGGCGAAGGCGGTGACAATCGTCGGGATTTTCGCCTGCAGGCGAATGGCTTTCCGATAATTCGCCTCTTTCGTCATCACATCCGCCTCTTCGTCATACAAGCCGAGAAGCGATACCGCGGTGCGCAAAGCCGCCATCGGATGCACCTTGTCAATCGGATACAGCTTGAAGTGTTCAATGATTTCATTTGGAATTTCAGCGTTTTCCGCCAACTGTTTCTTTAATTCCTCAAGCTGCTCTTTCGTCGGCAGTTCGCGATGCCAAAGCAAATAAACGACTTCTTCGAAGGAAGCGTTTTCGGCTAAATCGTCAATGTCATAACCGACATACGTCAACGTGTCATCGATGATCGAACTGATGCTTGAAGTTGTGGCCACAACTCCCTCTAACCCACGGGTTACTGTCATGTTCAATCTCCCCTTCTCTTCATAAGTTCCGGCCATAACGACCGATGGCCGATGAGCGCTTGCTCGAAATGGAGGCAAAAACAAACGCGCGCGCGAAAGTGCTTACATGACGCCGACGACAACCGCCCCGTCGCAACAGCTGCACAATGCTTGGCCGAAAACTCACTCACGTTTATTATTATAAACAATTATCAGACTTTTGTCAGCTGTCACACGTCAAAAGAAATGATGATCAGGAATAAAATGGAAATCGATTCATCTCAAAACGGAGGATCCCACACACCGCCTGATGATCAAAAATATTCTACCATTTTGATGACCGTATAGGCAATGCCAGCGCCGATCAATGGACCAACCGCCACCCCATGAAACAGCGAAACCGCGAGGATGGTGCCGAATGCAAGCGCGGCGGTCATATGCGGGTCATTGGCAAGGAGCGTTACTCCATTTTTGGCGATCAAGGCGACAAAAATGCCAGATGCGAGCGCCACCCAGGCCGACAACGACTGCAGAGAGCCGACAAGCTGCCGAAAGCCGATCTCCCCAGAAGCGATGGGAGCGAGCACGGCGATCGTAATGACCGTCACTCCCCAGTTGATCCCTTTGGACTGAATGATCGGCAGCACTTTTTGATCCAAGCCGACAAGTTTGATGGCCAACAGCACAACGATGGCGACAATAAGCGACTTGTTTTTCGCAAGAAAGCCGAGCGCAAGCAACAACAATAAAAACAACACCGGTTCGTTCACGGTCGTCCGTCCTTTCCTATGAAACTTGTCTTTTTGCTTCCCCGTAAGAAAACGTGTAATATATCAATATGGAACGTCGTTGGAGGTGAAACATTGTCCCGAGTTTATGTTGATCGCTTTTTGCGCTTTTTTCTTGTCATCGCCGCTGTCGCGCTCGGCGCCATCGCTATGTACTACATCGCGACGGTGACGTATCCGTTCATCATCGCCTTTTTCATCGCGATGATCATCAACCCGCTCGTCGATGCTTTGGAGCGGAAAGCGAAAATGCCGCGCTGGCTCGCGGTCAGCGTCACGCTCATCATGTTGTTTGCCGCGGTCGCCGGCTTGGTCACGCTTCTTGTTGCCGAAATCGTTTCGGGAACGCAATATTTAGCCCGCGTCGTGCCGGAAAAATTTCAAGCATTGATCACGTACATGGAGACGTTCGTCGCCGACCAAATCATCCCGATTTACAAAGATTTGGCCGGGATGTTTAAAAGTTTAAGCGCCACCCAACAGGATACGATTATGCAAAACATTCAAGCCGTCGGAAAAAAAATTGGGACGACGGTTGGTGAATTTGTCCAGAGCATCCTGCAAAACATTCCGCAGCTTCTCGCCTGGCTGCCGAATGCCGCGACCGTGTTTATTTTTTCGCTGTTGGCGACGTTTTTCATCAGCAAAGACTGGCACCGTCTGATGCGCATGGCGCAGCAATGGCTGCCGACGAAAGCCCGCACAAGCGGAAAAACGGTGTTTCTTGATTTAAAGCGGGCGCTGTTTGGCTTTATCAAAGCGCAGGCGACGCTCATTTCGATTACGACGGTCATCGTGTTGATCGGCTTGCTTATTTTGCGCGTCGATTACGCCATTACGATCGCATTGATCATCGGGTTCGTCGATCTTTTGCCATATTTGGGAACGGGGATTGTATTTGTTCCTTGGATCATTTACACCATGGCTAGCGGCGACATTCCGTTTGCCATCGGATTGGGCGTGCTGTATGTCGTCGTCCTCGTCCAACGGCAAATCATGGAGCCGAAAGTGCTTTCTTCAACGATCGGCCTCGATCCGCTCGCGACGCTCATCGCCTTGTTCGTCGGCTTCAAACTGCTCGGCTTTCTCGGCTTGATTGCCGGCCCCGTCGCGCTTGTCATCATCCGCACGCTCCATAGCGCCAATGTTTTTCGTGATCTTTGGCGCTTTATTATCGGCAAGCCGGCCACGTAATCGAAGGGAGCTGTCTCAAAAGCTCGGCTTTCTATAATAGGAATACAATCTTTCGTTTCACAAAGATGTTTAATGGGTATATAGGACGATGCGAAAGGGTGTCCCGCTGCTTTTGGGACACCCTGTTTTGCTGCAACGTCCGTTACAACACGCTCGCATGGCCGCGGTAGACGGCGCCAAAGCCGCCATCGACCGTGATCTCTTGCCCATCTTTAAACAAGCTTGTGGCATTTTCCACCCCGACGACGACCGGAATGCCAAGGCTTAAGCCGACGACCGCCGCATGGCTCGTCAACCCGCCTTCCTCGGTGATGATCGCCGCCGCTTTTTCGATCGCCGGCATCATATCGGCATCGGTGCTGATGGTGACTAAAATGCCGCCCTCTACCATTTTTCGGCACGCCTCTTCTGCCGTTTTGGCGACGACCGCCTTGCCGAATGCCGACTTGCGGCCGATGCCTTGCCCTTTGGCAAGCAAGTCGCTGATGACGTGCACTTTCATTAAGTTCGTCGATCCCGTTTCGCCGACCGGCACGCCGGCCGTGATGACGACCAAGTCGCCGTGCTTCACCAAGCCGGAGCGCACTGCTGCGTCGACCGCCACATCGAGCATTTCATCGGTTGTATTGACATGCGGTGCTTCTTTCGTATACACGCCCCAAATGAGCGCCAGCCGCCGCGAGACCGCTTCGTTTGATGTCACCGCGATGATCGGGGCTTTCGGGCGGTATTTCGCCACCATCTGCGGCGTTTTTCCGCTCACCGTCGGCGTCACGATCGCCGCGACATCCAAATTGAGCGCTGTGTGGGCGACCGATTGGCCGATGGCATCGGTGATCGTCGTTCGGCTCTCTTTCGTGCGCTGGGACAAAATGTCGCGATGCTCCAACGCCTGCTCGGTGCGGAGCGCGATTTGGTGCATCGTCCTTACCGCTTCGACCGGATACTGGCCGGCTGCGGTTTCTCCGGAAAGCATGACGGCGTCGGTGCCGTCAAAAATGGCGTTGGCGACATCGCTCGCCTCAGCCCGCGTCGGCCGCGGATTGCGCTGCATCGAGTCGAGCATTTGCGTCGCCGTGATGACCGGTTTGCCAAGCATGTTGCACTTTTTAATGAGCATTTTTTGAATGAGAGGCACTTCCTCAGCCGGAATCTCAACGCCAAGGTCGCCGCGCGCCACCATGAGGCCATCGGCGGCTTCCAAAATTTCATCGATGTTGGCGACGCCTTCTTCATTTTCAATTTTCGCGATAATTTGGATATGTAAGGCGTCATTCGCCTCGAGCAGCTCGCGGATTTCGAGCACATCAGACGCCCGTCGCACAAACGAGGCGGCGATGAAGTCGATGCCTTGGCGGATGCCAAATAAAATATCGGCTCGGTCCTTCTCGGTGATGCCCGGCAAATTGACACGCACGCCGGGGACATTGACCCCTTTTTTGTTTTTGAGCACACCGCTGTTTAAGACGGTCGTGACAATTTCTCCAGCTTGCTTGTCGACCGCGTTGACTTCAAGGCCGATCAACCCGTCGTCCAGCAAAATTTTCGAACCAACGGACACATCATCGATCAGCCCCGGATAGGTGACAGAAATTTTTTCCGGCGTGCCGAGCACTTCGCTCATCGAAATGATGAGCTTTGCCCCTTCCTTCAGTTCGACGGCGCCGTTCTCCATATTGTGCGTGCGGATTTCCGGGCCTTTCGTATCGAGCAAAATGGCGACCGTTTGGCCCGTCCGCCTCGCCGCCTCGCGAATGTTGGCGATGCGCCGCCCGTGTTCCTCATGATCTCCGTGCGAAAAGTTGAGGCGCGCCACGTTCATCCCCGCTTCGATCAATTGCACGAGCTTGTCTACGCTCTCGCTTGCCGGCCCGATCGTACAGACGATTTTCGTTTTCCGCTTCATCACTTCTTCTTCCTTTCCCCTCGGGAATTAAATCGACAGCTCTTTCGACAATGTATACATCCGCTGATCGACCGTATGTGTTTTCGCCAACGCTTCGGCAATGTCATGGTCAACGATTTGGTTGTTTTGAATGCCAACGCAGCGGCCGCCTTTGCCTTCAAGGAGCAGCTCGACCGCACGGGCGCCGAGGCGGCTCGCTAACACGCGGTCAAACGCCGTCGGCGATCCGCCGCGCTGCACGTGGCCAAGCACCGTCACGCGCGTCTCAAAGCCGGTCGCCTCTTGAATTTGCCGGCCGAAGTCGACGCCGCTGCCGACTCCCTCGGCGACGATGATGATGCTGTGTTTTTTGCCGCGTTCATGGCCGCGCTTCAAGCGAGCGATGATGTCGTCCATGTCGTAGTCCGCTTCCGGAATCAAAATCGTCTCCGCCCCTCCGGCAAGCCCCGACCATAGCGCAATATCGCCGGCATGGCGGCCCATCACTTCGACGACGTACGTCCGCTCATGCGACGTCGCCGTGTCGCGGATTTTGTCAATGGCGTCAATGACCGTATTGAGCGCGGTGTCAAAACCGATCGTAAAATCGGTGCCTGGAATGTCGTTGTCGATCGTCCCGGGCACGCCGACGCACGGGAAGCCGTGCTCCGTCAATTTTTTCGCCCCTTGATACGACCCGTCGCCGCCGATGACGACCAGCCCTTCAATGCCGTGCTTTTTCAGCTGCTCGATCCCCTTTTTCTGTCCTTCTTCCGTCTTAAACTCCGGGCAGCGCGCGGTATAAAGGATGGTGCCGCCGCGATGGATGATGTCCCCGACGTCCCCGACTTCCAGTTTTTTGATATTGCCGGCGATCAACCCGGCATACCCGTGGTAGATTCCGTACACTTCCACCCCATGGTAAATCGCTTTGCGGACGACAGCGCGAATGGCCGCATTCATGCCCGGCGAGTCGCCGCCGCTTGTCAACACACCAATCCGTTTCATCATTTCCACCTCGTTTGCATCGAATTGCACACGTCCGACCTCATACGTCTTCTTGAACATCCCTAATGTACCATGAACAACAGCGGAACACAATATAGAAGCGATCGCTGAAACGGCTTACAAAAGTGGATTTTTTCACGATAGAACAAAGCTGTCCCACGACGGAGACAGCTTTTTCCTTATCTTGCCCGAATCGTTTCCGGCAAAAACGACACTTGGCCCATTTGTTTAAATTTTTCATAGCGCTGCCGGACGAGCTCTTCGCCGTCAAGCGCCAACAGCTGTTTGAGCGAACGGCGCAGCACGCGGTCAATTTCTTTTGCCTGCTCGTCGGCGTTGCGATGAGCGCCGCCTTTGACTTCTGGAATGATTTCATCGATGACGCCGAGCGCCTTTAAGTCATGAGCGGTGATTTTCATCGTTTCCGCCGCCCGCTGCGCCAATGAGGCGTCTTTCCACAAAATCGCCGCCGCCCCTTCCGGCGAGATGACCGAGTACGTCGAGTTTTCAAGCATATGGATATGATTGCCGACGCCAAGGGCAAGCGCCCCGCCGCTTCCGCCCTCTCCGATGACGATGCAGACGACAGGCACCGTGAGCCCAGCCATTTCAAACAAGTTGCGGGCGATCGCCTCGCTTTGCCCGCGCTCTTCGGCCGCTTTGCCCGGGTAGGCGCCTTTCGTGTCGATAAAGCAGATGATCGGCCGCGAAAACTTTTCTGCCTGCTTCATGAGCCGCAACGCCTTCCGGTATCCTTCCGGATGCGGCATGCCAAAGTTGCGGCGCAAGTTTTCTTTCGTATCTTTGCCGCGCTGATGACCGATGACCGTCACGGGGAGTCCGTCGTATTTGGCGATGCCGCCGACGATCGCCTCGTCATCGCCAAAGCAGCGGTCGCCGTGGCACTCAAGAAAGTTCGTAAACAACCGCTCGATGTAATCGAGCGTCGTCGGCCGCTGCGGGTGGCGGGCGATTTGCACGCGGTCCCACGGCGTCAAATTCGCATAAATCTCGTTTTCCAGCTTGGCGAGGCGCGCCTCAAGCTTTTCGATTTCCGCCGATAAATCGACGTCCGCCGTTTTCATGAACTCTTTCAACTCTTGAATTTTGCGGCGCAGCTCGACAAGCGGCTTTTCGAATTCTAATTCCGCCACCATCCCTCTTCCCCTCCTTTTTGATGAAGATCCAAGACGACCGCAAGCGTTTCTTTCAGCTCGTGGCGGTGAATGACGGCATCAAGCTGCCCGTGCTTCAGCAAAAACTCCGCCGTCTGGAAATCGTTCGGCAGCTCTTCGCGCACCGTCTGCTCGATGACGCGGCGGCCGGCAAAACCAATGAGCGCCCCCGGCTCGGCAAAGTTATAATCCCCAAGCGAGGCGAAACTCGCCGATACACCGCCGGTCGTCGGGTGGGTCATGACGGAGATGAACAAGCCGCCGTCGTTGCTGAACCGTTTGAGCGCCGCGCTTGTTTTCGCCATTTGCATGAGGCTCAACACCCCTTCCTGCATGCGGGCGCCGCCGGAAGCGGTGAAAATGAGAAACGGCATCTGCTGTTTGTGCGCCCGTTCGACGGCGCGGGTGATTTTTTCGCCGACGACCGAGCCCATGCTGCCCATGCGAAACGATGAATCCATGACAGCAATGACGAGCGGATGGCCGTCAAGCGCCCCTTCGCCGGTGACGACCGCCTCGTTCAGCCCTGACTTGCGCCGGTCTTCTTCCAGTTTTTCGATGTAGCCCGGAAAGCCGAGCGGATTGACCGAGATCATATCGGCGTCATACTCGCGGAAGCTGCCGTCATCAAGAAGGCTTGCAATCCGTTCACGCGCCGGCATCGGATGATGGTAGCCGCAGCTTAGGCAAACGCGCAAATTTTTGATCAACTCTTTTGTATACATAATTTTCTTGCATTGCGGACATTTCGTCATCACGCCTTCCGGCACTTCATGCCTCGCTTGTTCTGAAGGCAGCGGTGCATACTTTTTCTTTTTCACAAACAAGTCTTTCCACACGAGGGAGCCCCTCCTTTGCGTTTTCGCCTCTCTACTACTTTATCGAAAATGGACATCATTGTTTGTCAAACGATGTCCGGCCTGTTTCGACAACGGCGAAGGCCGTTGCGCCTCCCAAACGGCGACAGTCTCCGCCGGATCTTGCCTTTCCAAAGCGGCAAGCAACTGTTCATAACCGGCGTCGGCAAGGGGCGGCTCGGGCGCAAATGAAGCGGCAAACCCCGACAGCACCCGCCAAATGCGGGCGAGCAAAACATTGCCAGCTGCTTCCACCACCGTCTCGAAAAACCGCGCGAAATCAATCGGTTTTTGACGAACGATTTTTTTCAACTCGTCTACGTCCTCCGCGCTCCGGCGCCGACACGCAAGGGCAAGCAACAGGCGCTCGATGAGCCATTTTGTTTCCGCCAAATCGGCCTTCGCCCGTTCGTTTTCCAACAAAAACATCGCCAACAGGTCGATCAGCTGGTGGCTGCCGACCTCACGCCTATACCTCCCCTCGCCGCGCCGCGTTTCAATCAAGCCGAGAAATTCAAGCGCCCGCAACGCCTCGCGCACCGATGAACGCCCGACGCCGAGCCGTTCGGCCAGCTCGCGCTCCGACGGCAGCTTGTCGCCAGGGGCTAAGTTGTCTTCCGCCATCATGCGGCGGATATGTTTTAACGTCTCGGCATACACG
The DNA here is from genome assembly GCF_001026865.1 of Geobacillus sp. ZGt-1. Classification (NCBI taxonomy): domain Bacteria; kingdom Bacillati; phylum Bacillota; class Bacilli; order Caryophanales; family Anoxybacillaceae; genus Geobacillus; species Geobacillus sp. ZGt-1. Next base: position 635,210 of record NZ_LDPD01000023.1, read on the forward strand.
TTCTCCTCTTTGATACAATGACCCCTCTCCTTCGCTTCATCCACTGGTCTGACCACCTAATGGTTATACGATATAACAAAATAATGAAATAGTAAAGAGCGATTTACTTGACGACCACGCGTCCGAAGCTGAACAAGGAAAGCAGTTCATCGACAAGCGGGGCGGTGAGATCGGCCGCATACCGCTCGGGAAGACGGAGAAGCTTTCGCTTCGCTTCATCGTACAAATACACCGGAGTGCGGCCTTGGTGTCGTTCCAACAGCGGCTTCAGCGCGGCAAGACGCGCCTTGTCTTGGCGGCTGGCGTCGATATACAACGCCGACGCCGTCAAGCGTTCGGCCCGGCGGATGATGAGCTGACGCCGTCCGCCGCGCACCTCAATCGTTCCGGCAAGCAATACAAACTGCCCTTCTTTCAATATGTCCGCCGCGCGGCGGTAAACGTTCGGAAACGCCACCGCCTCCAATTCCCCGCTCTCATCGCCGACGGTGAAAAACGCCATTTCTTCACCCTGCTTTGTTCTCGTTTTCCGTATGCGGACGACCGCTCCCCCGACTACAGTTGACGGACCTTGTACATCGGCAACACACACCGCCCCCGCCGCTTGCAGCAACGGGCGGCACACCGCCGCCGGATGCGGGGTGACGGCGAAGCCAAGAAACTCCGCTTCCCGCCGCCGCCGTTCGGACAAAGGCCACGAATGTGCGGCAGCATATTTCGGTTTTAACGACAGCCCTCCGGCTTGCAGCGCCTGAACCCATTGCGCATGTTCGATCGCAATGTCAATGCTGGCAAGAAGCGAAGCCCGATCTGCACCGAACTCGTCAAACGCCCCAACGGAAATGAGCGCCTCGAGCGCCGGGCGCCCGAGCCCTTTTGGCAGCAGGCGAGCAGCGAAATCAAAGAAGTCGGCAAACGGTCCGTTCGCTTTCCGCTCCTCGACAATCAGCTTCGCCGCCGAGCCGACTTGCTTCACCATCGCGAGCCCAAGGCGAATGGCGCTCCCCTCCACGGAAGAGCGAAAACCGCTTTTGTTGACCGACGGCAAAAGGACGTTGATCCCTTTTCGCGTCGCCTCCCAATAGTATACCGCCGCTTTTTCTCGGTCGCCGGAAGCATTGGTGAGCATGACCGCATAAAAACAAAGCGGGTAATGAGCTTTCATATACGCCATCGCATACGACAACATCGCATAGCTGACCGCGTGGCTTCGGTTGAAGCCGTAATCGGCAAAGCGGACGATGTGTCGGTACAGTTCCTCGGCGACTGCTTTCGGATAGCCGTTCGCCACGCAGCCGGCGACAAACGCCTGACGCTGCTCAGCAAGCAGCGCTTTCTCTTTTTTCGCCACCGCCCGGCGAAGCACGTCCGCTTGTCCGAGCGAAAATCCGGCAAGCCGGGCGGCGATTTGCATAATTTGCTCCTGGTAGATCAACACCCCGTATGTGGGCGCCAAAATCGTCTCAAGATCAGGATGGGCATAGGACACCGGCTCTTCCCCGCGCTTGCGCCGGATGTAAACGGGGATCATTTGCATCGGCCCTGGCCGATACAAGGCATTGACGGCGACGACATCTTCCAATTGCGACGGCCGCAGCTCGGCGAGCACGCGCTTCATCCCGCTTGATTCCAGCTGAAAAATGCCGTTTGTATCTCCAGCGCCAAGCAGCGCGTACGTTTTTTCATCATTGAGCGGCAACGTGCGGATGTCAAACGGCTTTCCTGTCTGCCGCTCGATCAAACGCACGATCTGCTCGATCAACGTGAGCGTGCGCAAACCGAGAAAATCAATTTTCAGCAATCCAAGCGCTTCAAGCGCCCCCATCGCGTATTGCGTCAGCGGCCATTCGCCATGGCTTGGCTGCAGCGGCACGAAGCGAACGAGCGGCTCCGGGCTGATGATGACACCAGCAGCGTGGATCGACGTATGGCGCGGCAGCCCTTCCAGTTTTTGCGCAACAGCCAGCCACTCTCTCCCTTGCGGAACCGCTGCCACCGCGCGCCGAAAAGCGGCGGACTCGGCATGCCATTGGCGGAGCGTCACACTTTGTTTGCTCGGCAGCAGCGCCGCGACCTGTTCCGCCTCCCGCCCAGGGACGCCAAGCGCTTTGGCCGTCTCGCGCAGCGCCGCTTTGGCGCCGAACGTACCGAACGTAATGATTTGCGCAACGCGGTCGCGCCCGTATTTATCCGCCACATAGCGAATCACTTCTTCGCGCCGGCCATCAGGAAAATCCAAGTCAATATCCGGCACCGACGCCCGCTCCGGATTTAAAAACCGTTCAAACAAAAGCCCATACTTGATCGGATCGACATCGGTGATCGACAATGCGTAGGCGACAAGCGACCCGGCCGCCGAACCGCGGCCCGGGCCGGTTAAGATGCCGCGCCGGCGGGCGTAGGCGAGCACATCGGCGACGATCAAAAAATAGTCGCTGAAATGAAGCGACTGAATCACATCCAGCTCATGCGAAAGCCGACGCCAGTAGCGCTCATCGGCCGACGGCACGCGTCGGGCGAGCCCTTGTTCCGATAAGAGGCGCAAATAACTGTCGGCCGTCTCTCCGTCCGGAACGGGATACGCCGGCAGCCGCCAACCGCCAAACTCGATCTGCAGCTCGCATTGATCGGCGATCGCCAGGCTGTTCTCGAGCGCCTCCGGCAAGTCCGCAAACCGGCGCGCCATCTCCTCTGGCCCCGCCAAATAGCGGCCGTTATCGTCCTCAATGTCAGCGAGCAACGCGCCGCGGCCGATGGCCTGCAAGCAACGCCACGCCACGGCATCGCTGCGCTCCACGTAACGGACGTCGTTCGTCGCCACGATCGGGACGCCGGTTTCCTCCGCCAGCTGCAACAACCCGGCTTCATATGAGGCTCGCGTTTGCTCGCCGCGCTGAACGGCGACATACAGCCGTCCTGGAAACAGCTGATGATAGCGGCCAAGCGCCTCTTTCGCCCGCTCCCATTCGCCGGCGGCCACAAGCGACTCGACGCGTCCCTCGCTTCCGGGAGTGATGGCGATGATGCCGCCGCTTAAGCGTACAAGAGCGGCTTCCTCCATATGCTTTGTTTCCCCCATTTGTATCATGGTGCTGATTTCAAGCAAATGGCGATACCCCTCTTCATTGGCGGCCAACAGCACGAGCGGGAACGCTTCCTCCCCAGAAAGAGCGACATCAGCCGTCACGCCGATAATCGGGCGAATGCCGTTCTGCTTGCATTCCCGGTAAAACGGAATAGCGCCATACAACACATTCCGGTCCGTGAGCGCGAGCGCTTGATAGCCGAGCTGTTTCGCCCTCGCTGCAAGCGCCTCCACCGCCGCTGCACTTTGAAACAAACTGTATCCGCTCAACACATGCAAGTGGACGAACATCATGACCATCCCTCCCTCATCCGTGCGCTTGACGGGCGAAAACTTTTCTTTCGGCTACATACTCCGTCCACCCTATTGATATACATAGATAAGAGAGAAAGAAAGGGCGGGGAAACGCATGAACGAAAAAGCGGCCTTCTTGCCGGCGTTTATTCAAAGCTATTTTATCGCCGTCGGCGTGCTGCTTGGCGGCGCCATCATCGGCGCGCTCGGCGCGTTTTTGAGCGGCGGCCAGCCGCTGACGGCCATGTACCGATTTGCCGGCGATTTGCGCATTTGGGCGGTCGTCGCCGCCATCGGCGGGACGTTTGACACGTTTTACGTCGTTGAGCGAGGGCTGTTTTTAGGGGAAACGAAAGACATCGTGCGGCAATTTTTGCTCATTTTGTCCGCCATGGGCGGAGCACAGACCGGAGTGGCGATCATCACGTGGCTGACGCAGGAGCACATTTCGCCATGAGAATTCCTCCGTATTACCAATACCCGTCATGGCAGCGCTTTTTCGCCGGCGCGGCGATCGGAGCGCTCATCAGTTGGTTTGTCTTTTTGTATATTTTCGGCGTCTTGCAGGAAAAACAAGTGCAACACGTCAATGAGCTCAACGAACAGATCGCCGATTTGCAAAACGAAATTCGCATTTGGCAGGAAGACTATATTCATTACAATAAGGAAATGAAAAAAAAGCTGACCGTGCAGGACGTTTCCGTCCATCTCGCCAACGCCGAGCAATATAAACTTGATTCATACACGACGTTTCGCATTGAAGACAGCGTCAAAGAAGATTTGTCCCATTTGATTGCGAAAGATATCGAAACAGTGTACAACAGCCGCGAACTGATTGAGCGGGCAATTGAAAACAAAACGTATACGATCCACGAGAAGACATACCGGCTTGAACTTCACACACTCACGATCTTTACCTTGTTGGCCGTCGAAGTGAAACTGACGCCGCTTCCGTAGAGCGCACCTTGCCACCCCATTCCGCCGCGGTGGAGTGCCAAACAAGCGCGTCTTGCGGGAAAAGAGGGTGTCCCGAAAGCCTTCGGGACGCCTTCTCCTATCAACATGACGCTTCATTTGAAACAACAACTTTTTAAAACCACCCGTTTCCGTCACCGCTCAGCCCGGCAAACCGCTTTTACGTCTTCAATCACGCGATCCGCTTCCTCCCAAGAAGCAATGGACGCACCGGCTGCGAGCGGATGGCCGCCGCCGCCGTAGCGTTTGGCGACCACATTGATGACCGGCCCTTTGGAACGGAAGCGGACGCGGATTTCCCGTTCTTCCTCAATGAAAAACACCCAGGCGACAATGCCGTCAATATTGCCGAGCAAACTGACGAGTTGCGACGCCTCAAGCGGGGTGACGCCGTATTCCCCAAGCAGCGCCCGCGGCATTTTCACAGCCGCCACCCCTTCCTCGATCATAAAGTTCGACAACACATAACCGCTTAAGCGGGCGAGCGGCAAGCTCGTCCGATACAATCCGTCGTACAATTCCGTCAGCGAAAAACCGTACGAAATGAGCTCCCCAGCGTAGCGGAACGTTTTTTCACTTGTGCGCGGAAACAAAAAGCGGCCCGTATCGCCGACAATGCCGGCGTAAATGAGACGCGCCGCCTCAGCGGTCATCGTCAACCCTTCCTCTTTCCCCGCCAAATAAAACTCATAAATCATCTCGCTTGTCGAACTGGCGGCGGTATCGACCCACATAATGTCGCCATACGGCGTGTCGTTCGGGTGATGGTCAATTTTAATGAGCTTTCGCCCGAGCCGATAGCGGCTGTCGCAAATCCGCTCCTCATTGGCTGTATCGCAGACGATCACAAGCGCCTGTTCATAAACGGCATCGTCAATGACATCCATTTGTCGTAAAAATGATAACGATGGGTCATCGGTCCCCACCGCATACACTCGTTTTTCCGGAAACGACGCCCGAAGCAACGCCGCCAACCCGCCTTGCGACCCGTACGCGTCCGGGTCCGGGCGAACATGGCGGTGGATGATGATCGTGTCAAATTCACGAATCGCATCAAGAATTTGTTGATGAACCGGTTTCATTCGTTCTTCCCCTTTAGTCACCTGTCATATTCAACCGCTGGCATTTTTCCCTGCTTCTATGTACAATGAAAAAAGAAATGAACAACGGAGGGACCCAACCATGCCAGCCTTGGTTATTTTCATTATATTTTCCTTTTCGTTTTACGTCTATTATAAAATCCGCTACGTCCGCTCCCAGCGCCCGATGGAACGCCGCTTTCTCTCAGCGAAATCGAGCATGGCGCTTGGACTGTTCGTTGCCTTGTTCGGGATCAACCAATTGTTTTTGTATCAGACAACCGTGACCTATATCATCTGCGCCATTTTTATCGCCTTAGGCTTCGGGAGCGTTTGGGCCGGCTACCGCGCCTACCGCTGCTATCTGCCGCAGGCGGTCGAAGAGGCAAAGGAAGCGGCAAAACAAGGGTAATGCCGTTTGGCGTATGCGCCGGTCAACGATAAAGGAAAAGGATGTTCCCATAAGGAAGTGGACATCCTTTTTTTCCTTTACCGTTTATCGGTCGATCAGCTGGCACATCATCATCGCTTTGCCGACAAGATCGCCTTCGTTATACACTTCGACATCCACTTTCCCGAACTTGCGCCCGAGCTCTAAAAGCTTTGCCCGCACGTCGACCGTGCTGTCGATTTGCACCGGCTTGATGAAGTAAATCGTGATATTTTCCATCACCAAATCGCCGCGTTTGTACGCGCGAAGCATGCGCGCCGCCGCTTCGGTGACGATCGTCGTAAACACGCCGTACGAGAGCGTCCCTAAATAGTTCGTCATCTGCGGCGTGATCGTGCAGCGAAACAGCGTTTCTTTGTCGCCTGACTCACGAAACTGGGCGGTGATGAGATCATCGATCGTCTCCCCGACTTGCGGCTGGCGCTGCGCCATTTGCAGCGCTTTTAACACGTCTTGGCGGCTGATGATCCCTTGCAGCCGGTTATAGTCATCCACCACCGGGAGAAGCTCAATTCCTTCCCATACCATAATATGAGAAGCAAACGCCACTGACGTTTTTCCGTTCACCGTAATCGGCTGCTTCGTCATCACCTTTTCGATCGGCAGCTGCCGGTCGACATCCAGCACGTCTTTTGCCGTCACAACCCCTTGCACTTTCAGCTCATCATCGACGACCGGGAACCGGCTATGGCGCGTCTCTTTGTTCAACGCATACCACCGCTCAATCGGATCATGGACGCGCAAGTACGCTGTTTTGTCAAGCGGAATGAGAATATCCTCGACCAACACAATTTCTTTTTTGATGAGCTGGTCGTAAATCGCCCGGTTGATCATCGTCGCGACCGTAAACGTGTCATAGCTCGTCGAAATGATCGGCAGCTGCCGCTCATCGGCGAGCTTTTTCACGTGGTCGGCCGTGTAAAACCCGCCGGTGATGAGCACGGCCGCCCCCGCCTGAAGCGCCAGCTCGTGCGCCTTCGTCCGGTTGCCGACGATAAGCAAATCCCCTGCGCCCGTATAGCGCATCATCGCCTCCAGCTGCATTGCGCCGATGACAAAACGGTTGAGCGTCTTATGCAGCCCTTCACGTCCGCCAAGCACTTGGCCGTCCACAATGTTGACAACCTCGGCGTACGTAAGCTTCTCAATGTTTTCCTTCCGTTTCTTCTCAATCCGGATCGTGCCGACGCGTTCAATCGTGCTCACATACCCTTTGTTCTCGGCGTCCTTGATCGCCCGGTACGCCGTCCCTTCGCTTACGCCCATTTCCTTGGCGATCTGCCGGACAGAAATTTTCTCGCCGATCGGCAGCCGGTGGATGTATTCCAAAATTTGCTCGTGTTTTGTCGCCAACGGTTCTTCACCCTTTACGCGTTTGTTACTTTCATTATAACGGGCCTGGCGGCGGGGATTCAACGGTCGCGCCGGCCATCATAAAGCGCCCTTCCCAAAGCGGGAAGAGCGCCTCTGTTACAGCTCGATGCTTTCCCCCGGTTTCAACGCGCGGCCGACGCCCGGCGGAAGGAGCGAGACGAACCGCTCGGGGTCTTGGGTGATCGGCGGGAACGTGTTGTAATGGATCGGCACGACGAGTTTCGCCCCGAGCCACTGGGCGGCGACCGCCGCGTCTTCCGGCCCCATCGTGAAGCTGTCCCCAATCGGCAAAAAGGCGACATCGATGTTATGGCGCTCGCCGATCAGCTTCATGTCGGAAAACAGCCCGGTATCGCCGGCATGATAGATCGTTTTGCCTTCGGACGTGAACAAAATGCCGGTCGGCATGCCTAAATAAATGATTTGCTTGTCGTCCGTCACAAACCCGGAGCTGTGGAACGCCTGCGTGAACTTGACCGTGCCAAAGTCAAATTCGCGCGCCCCGCCGATGTTCATGCCAAACGTCTCGACGCCTTGCCAGCTTAAATACGTCGCCAGCTCAAATGTGGCCACGACAAGGGCGTTGTTCCGCTTGGCGATTTCAACCGTATCGCCGACATGATCCCCGTGCCCGTGCGTCAACAAAATGACATCCGCTTTCACATCCGCCGCGTTCAAATCGGTCGTCGTATTGCCGGTGATGAACGGGTCGATCAAAATCGTTTTTCCGTTCGTCTCAATGCGGACGACCGAATGGCCATGGTAGCTGATTTTCATCGTCACATCTCTCCTTTCCACTACACATGATTCGCCGCCGCCCATCCATTCCCTTCTTTTCCCTCCTGTCCATTTACAAACGGCCCGTTTCTTGATACGCTCAAAATGGACGATCACGAAAAAAGGAAGGAAGGGAACGATGAACCAACGGCTGGATGCTTTTTCATCATGGCTTCAACATCATGATGATTCATTTGCCTTCATTACGTCAAGCGCCAACGTTTTTTATTTGAGCGGCTTTTTTTGCGATCCACACGAGCGGCTGCTTGCATTGCTTGTTTTCCCTGACAGCGAGCCCGCGCTCGTCTGTCCGCAAATGGAAGTCCCGCGCGCCCGCCGGAGCGGCTTTGGGTATACGGTGATCGGCTACGACGACAGCACCGACCCATGGGAAGAGATCGGGCGCCATCTCGAAGCGCGCGGCGCAAAACCCGGCTTGATTGCCATCGAGAAAAACCATTTGTCGTTCGCCCGTTTCGAGCGTCTCTCGGCATTGTTTCCAAACGCCAAGTGGCACGACGCCGAAGAAAAGCTGCGCCAGCTTCGCCTGATCAAGGATGAGCAGGAAATGAAGGTGTTGCGCCAGGCGGCGGAACTTGCCGACAAAGCGATCGAAATCGGCGTCTCGGCCATCCGCCCGGGCGTGACAGAGCTCGAACTTGTCGCCGTTATTGAATATGAGCTGAAAAAACTCGGCGTTGAAGGGATGTCGTTTCCCACGACCGTGCTCACGGGCGCAAAATCAGCCGATCCGCACGGCGTGCCGGGAACGGCGGCGGTCGCACCAGGCGATTTCGTGCTGTTCGATTTGGGCGTCATCGTCGATGGGTATTGCTCCGACATTACCCGCACCGTCGTCTGTCAGACGGCAAGCGACGAACAGCGGCTCATTTACGATACCGTTCGGCGCGCCCAGCAGGCGGCGATCGACGCCTGCCGCCCGCAAACCGCGATGGGCGAGATCGACCGCGCCGCCCGAAACGTCATCGAACAAGCCGGCTACGGAGACTATTTCACCCACCGCGTCGGGCACGGCTTAGGGATCGAGATCCACGAATACCCATCGCTTCATGGCGCCAACAACGAACCGCTCGCCCCCGGCATGGTGTTTACAATCGAACCAGGCATTTACGTCCCATCCATCGGCGGCGTGCGCATTGAAGACGACGTCGCGGTCACGGATCATGGGGTTGAGGTGTTGACGTCGTTTTCGAAGGAGTTGATCATTGTTTAACGAGAGAGGCCATTGGCAAAAGCTGCCGCGAATGAGCGCATCAAAAAAGCTGTCCACCGGCCCGATCCCCAAGCCGATTCGGACAGCTTTGTTTTCTCATCGCCATCAAGGCGGCTCCATCTTCATTGTTTCATCCCTGCAGCAACGAATGAACATCCGTATACGGCATGTTGTGCGCCGCCGCGACCGCTTCGTACACGATGTGCCCGTCGAGCGTGTTGATCCCTTTTAACAGCGCCGGGTTATCCAAGCACGCGGCGCGGTAGCCTTTGTTGGCGATTTGCAAGGCGTATGGGATCGTGACGTTCGTAAGCGCGAATGTTGACGTACGCGGCACAGCGCCCGGCATGTTCGCGACAGCGTAATGGACGACGCCGTGCTTGACGTATGTCGGATCGTCGTGCGTCGTGACGCGGTCGGTCGTTTCAAAAATGCCGCCTTGGTCAATGGCGACGTCGACCAACACCGAGCCTGGCGTCATCGAGCGCACCATCTCTTCCGTCACAAGCTTCGGCGCTTTCGCCCCCGGGATCAAGACGGCGCCGACGACCAAATCGGATTCGCGCACGCACTCGGCGATATGATACGAGTTGGACATCAACGTCGTCACTTGGTCGCCGAACAAATCATCGAGCTCGCGCAGCCGCTCGGCGTTAATGTCCAAAATCGTCACGTCCGCCCCGAGGCCGACCGCGATTTTCGCCGCGTTCGTCCCCGCTGTGCCGCCGCCGATGATCGTCACTTTGCCGCGCCGCACCCCGGGCACGCCGCCAAGCAAAATGCCTTTCCCGCCGTGCGGCTTCTCGAGAAACTGGGCGCCGACTTGCACCGACATGCGGCCGGCGACTTCACTCATCGGCGTCAACAGCGGCAGCGAGCCGTTCGCAAGCTGCACCGTCTCGTAAGCGATGCCGACCACTTTTTGCTCGACGAGCGCTTTCGTGAGCGCTTCGGCCGCGGCTAAATGCAAATACGTAAACAAAATCAATCCGGGGCGAAAATAGCGGAACTCCTCAGCCAGCGGTTCTTTCACTTTCAACACCATCTCCGCCGCCCAGGCATCTTCCGCTTTCGTCACGATCACTGCCCCGGCTTTTTCATACTCGGAATCGGAAAAACCCGACCCAGCGCCGGCTTCCGTCTCCACATACACGTCATGCCCCGCTTTGACGAGCGTCATCACGCCTGCCGGAGTGATGGCGACGCGGTTTTCATTGTTTTTGATTTCTTTTGGAATGCCGATCTTCATTACTTTTTCCTCCTTTTTCCTTCCCGCTTCTTCTTTTATTGTGCCCCGTTTCGCGCAAAAGCAAACGAAAAAGGAGGAGGCGCTGTTCTCAACGGAAAAGGTGGCGGTAAATGACGTTCGCTCCGCCGGTGACGTCAATGACGGCGCCGGTGATGAAATCCGAGTCGTCCTCGCATAAAAACGCGATCACGCGGGCGATATCTTCACCAGTCCCCGGGCGTCCGACCGGCGTTTCCGCATCCCGCCTGGCGCGGGCGTCGGCGATCCCCGCCTCTTTCATGGCGCCGACAATATTGCCTGGGCACACCATATTGGCGGTAATGCCATATTCCGCCTCTTCCAGGGCGATCGTTTTCGTCAGCGATACAAGCCCGACTTTCGCCGCGCCGAACGCCGAACGGTGCACCCAGCCCGGGGCATCCGCCGCTCCTTGAAATCCGTACGTAATGATGCGGCCAAACCGTTGTTTTCGCATAATCGGGATCGTCCTTCTCACTAAATGGAAGACCGAGCTCAAATTGCCTTCAATCATTTCGTACCATTCGTTTTCCGTATAATCGGCCAGCTTTTTCCGTTCAAAAATGTACGGCCCTGCATTGTTGATGAGGCAGTCAATGCGGCCAAACCGCTCCATGGCGGCGTCCACAAGCGCCGCTAAATCGTTTTTGTCCGTCACATCTCCCTGCACAAACTGGAGGCGGTCAGCGGCGCCGCGGTACTTCTCGGCAAGCGAGCGCACCGCCTGTTCATCGCTCCGGTAGTTCACCGTCACCGAGTAGCCTTTATCAAGCAGCAGCTCGGTCACTTTTCTCCCCAATCCTTTCGCTCCGGCCGTAATCAAGGCGTGCCGCACCCTTCTCCCTCCTCGTCGCGATTTGCTGTCTCATTTTTACTTTACTACAAACCGGAGCGAATACAAAAAAATAACCATAACGCGCAGGCGCTATGGCTATTCGCCGACTTCGCGGCGCGGGTCGTAATACGATTCATCCTCGTCAACAATGCCGCTTTCATACGACTCGGTAATTTGCTCGGTGATCGTCCGCACTTCCTCCTCATCGTACTGCCAGTCGTTATACCGCTTTTCCATTGCTCTTCCTCCCCTGTTCACAAAATCTCAATATATGGCCTAGTTTCTCGTCAAAGGGCGATGGGTATACCATATATAGAGATAGCATTTTTAACCAAAGGGAGGGGAGAACATGACCATGACCTACCAAACGATCGTCGTCGCCGTCGATGGCTCGAAAGAAGCGGAATGGGCGTTGAAAAAAGCGATCCAAATCGCCAAGCGAAACGGAGCGAAACTCATTTTGTCCCACATCATCGATTTGCGCGGGTTCACAACCGTGGAAGCGCACGATTACGCCCTCGCCGAACGGTCGGAGCAATATGCGAACGAACTTCTGGAACGGTATAAAAACGAAGCCATCGCCGCCGGGCTCGACGATGTGGACATCGCGGTCGAATTCGGCTCGCCGAAAGTGAAAATCGCCAAAGACGTCGCTCCGAAATACAAAGCCGATCTCATCGTTTGCGGGGCGACCGGTTTAAACGCTGTCGAACGGCTCTTGATCGGCAGCGTTTCCGAAAACATCGTCCGCCATGCGAAATGCGATGTGCTCGTTGTAAGGACGCCGAAAGAATAATGTCTTCGTCACATGAAGCAGATGGACCGAAAAACTTCCTTGTCCGATGCGAAAACATGTGACGGTCAAAAAAGAACACCCCGCCGTTACGGGGTGCTAAGCAACTGTTTCGCCTTCGCCAGCGCCGCGCGCACTTCGGCAAAACCGGTGCCGCCGGCGCTGTTGCGGCGGTTGACGGCCGTGCGCGGGTGCAAGGCGTCATAAATGTCTTCTTCAAAAAGCGGCGACGCTTCTTTGTACACGTCAAGCGGCAAATCAGCCAAAAAGACGCCTTGTTCGATGCAATGCAAGACGAGCTTGCCGACGATTTCATGCGCCTCACGGAACGGGACCCCTTTCGCGGCCAAGTAATCGGCAAGCTCGGTCGCGTTTGAAAAGTCTTGTTTCGTCGCCCGCTCCATCACGTCCGTGCGCACGTTCATCGTCTCAATCATACCGGTGAAAATTTTCAGCGACCCGATGACCGTCTTTACTGTATCAAACATGCCTTCTTTATCTTCTTGCATATCTTTATTGTAAGCAAGCGGCAGCCCTTTCATCACCGTGAGGAGCGCCATCAAGTGGCCGTACACGCGGCCGGTTTTGCCGCGGATGAGTTCGGCCATGTCCGGGTTTTTCTTTTGCGGCATGATGCTGCTGCCGGTCGCAAACGCATCATCCAGCTCAATGAACTGAAACTCTTGGCTTGACCAAAGAATCAACTCCTCGGCCAACCGCGACAGGTGCATCATGAGCATCGAACTGTTGCTTAAAAACTCGATGATGAAGTCGCGGTCGCTCACCGCATCGAGGCTGTTTTCGTAAATATCGGCAAAGCCCAAAAGCTCCGCCGTCCGATGCCGGTCGATCGGAAACGTCGTCCCGGCGAGCGCCCCGGCGCCGAGCGGCGAGCGGTTGATGCGCTTTTGCGACTCGGAAAACCGCTCATAGTCGCGCTCGAGCATCCAAAAATAAGCCAGCAGATGGTGGGCGAACGAAATCGGCTGCGCCCGCTGCAAATGCGTATATCCGGGCATGATCGTTTCGACATGCTTTTCGGCTTGAGCGACAAGCGCCCGCTGCATCCCGCGGATGAGGCCGAGAATCTCTTCAACCCGCTTGCGCAAGTATAGATGCATATCGGTCGCCACTTGGTCGTTCCGGCTCCGTCCAGTGTGCAGCTTGCCGCCGACCGGTCCGATGTCGTCGATGAGCATTTTTTCAATGTTTAAATGAATGTCCTCGTAGGCAATGGAAAATTTGAGCTCCCCTTGCTTCGCCTTTTCCAACAGGCGGATGAGCCCGCCTTTGATCTGCTCTACATCGCCTTCAGGCAGGATGCCGCATTCGCCAAGCATCGTCACATGGGCAAGGCTGCCTTCAATGTCTTCTTCAACGAGCTCTTGGTCGAATGGGATCGACGCGCCAAACTCGTCGACCCATTCTTCCGCTGTTTTCGTAAACCGTCCGCCCCAAAGCTTTTTCACGAATCTCGCCGCAGAGGAATGCGACTTCCTCCTTCCTTTCATGAAGTTCCCTTCATTTTCCTTCATTGGCCGGTCGGCACTGACGCCTTGTTTTGCTTGTTCACGATGCTGTGCACTTTCGTCGGCAGGCCGTACAGCGAAATGAATCCGACCGCCGCTTGATGGTCAAATTCATCTTCGGACGTGTATGTTGCCAATTTTTCATCATAGAGCGAGAACGGCGATTTGCGCCCTTCGACGATCGCATGGCCTTTAAACAGCTTCACGCGCACGACGCCGGTGACGTTTTTCTGCGTTTCTTTCAAAAACGCGACCAACGCGTCTTTCAGCGGTGAGAACCAAAGGCCGTTGTAAATGACTTCGGCGATTTTTTGTTCGATGATCGGTTTGAAATGGGCGACTTCTCTCACCAATGTCAAGTCTTCCAGCTCTTTATGCGCTTTAATGAGCGTGATCGCCCCTGGGCATTCGTACACTTCGCGCGACTTGATGCCGACAAGGCGGTTTTCGACGTGGTCGATGCGGCCGACGCCATGCTTGCCGGCCAACGCATTCAGCTCCAAAATCAATTGCGCAAGCGGATACGCCTTCCCGTTTAACGTCACCGGCACGCCTTGTTCAAAGCCGATCTCGATGACATCCGGCACATCCGGCGCGTTCTCAAGCGAAGCCGTCAGCTCATACGCCTCTTCCGGCGGCGCCGCCCACGGGTCTTCCAAAATGCCGCACTCGTTGCTTCGTCCCCACAAGTTTTGGTCGATGGAAAACGGGCTGTCAAGGTCAACCGGAATTGGAATGCCGTGCTTTTTCGCGTATTCGATTTCTTCCTCGCGCGACCAGCTCCACTCGCGCACCGGGGCGATCACGTCCAAATCTGGATTGAGCGCTTTGATCGACACTTCAAAGCGCACTTGGTCGTTCCCTTTCCCCGTGCAGCCGTGGGCCACCGCCACCGCGCCTTCAAGCTCGGCGATTTCAACGAGTTTTTTCGCGATGAGCGGACGCGACAGCGCCGAAACGAGCGGATATTTCCCTTCGTACAACGCGTTCGCCTGCAAGGCGATGAGTGCATACTCGTTCGCAAACTCGTCTTTGACGTCGATCACGTACGATTTCATCGCGCCGACTTTGAGCGCTTTTTCTTTCACGAAATCGAGGTCTTTCCCTTCGCCAAGGTCCAAGCAGCACGCGATCACATCATAGCCGCGCTCCTGAAGCCACTTGATCGCAACTGATGTATCTAAACCACCAGAGTATGCCAGCACCAATTTCGGATTTGCCATGGTCGTTCTCCTCTCTTGTCAAATAAATATACTTAAACATAAATAAATATTCAAATTTAATACATTATCACTTTATCAGCTTTCGGATCATTTTTCAATACGTATTCCTGAAAAAGCATAAAAATTCCACCACGCTCTATGGGGACGTTTCGTATAATAGAAGAAAAGGAGGCCATGAGGATGAACGGCATCTTCATCGAAGACAAACGGCTCGGCATCCGCCTGCCGCATCTGGACAAGCCTTGGGAGGACTACAGCCCAAACGAACAAGAGGCGATTTTACTGGAATGGGAAACGATCCGCGGCTTGATCCCCGACCGCATCGCCGAACTGGAGCGGGAAATCAACGAAAAACAAGACGCGCTCGGCCAAGAAGCGGATTTTGCGCGCTCGTGCCAGCTCAATGCTGACATCGCCGAGCTCGCTTCGATCGTCAACGATTTATGGATTTGGTATCGCATTGCTCCATCCGTTTCATCGCCGACACGGAAAAAAGCGGGTCGAAAAACCATAACACCCCATAACAAATGAGCGCCGATGCCGCTTGTCCCCTTTTTGAAGACGGCAGACAAACCATGCGGCCGCAACAATTTTGACGAGAAGATCGAGGATTGATGCGGCGGATTCCGCCGCGATGACGAAGGATACGCTGTCGCAAACGAAAGCTTTCTTGGCGATTGAAGAGGAGCACTCAAGCTGGAGAGCTCCTCTTTTTTCATTCTATCCCCTTTCTCAAACGATTTCCATTTATTATCCGCCAAAAATATATTGAATTTTATTTTTATTTCAATTATTATTGATTTGACTCCTTTTCACACAACGGAGGGATCAGACATGGCCAACCATCTATCACCCGCTTCTATCATTCAATCGTTTTCTTGGGATCAGGCATTCGCCCACTACGACGGCGATCCGCGCGGACGGTTCAACGCCGCCCACGAAGTATGCGACCGGTATGCCGAGGATCCGAATCGCATTGCGCTGTTTTATGAAAACGCTTTAGGAGAGCAAAAAACGATCACCTATCGGCAATTGCGCGATTGGTCGAACCAAATGGCGAACGTGTTCCGCAAGCTGGGCGTGAAAAAAGGGGATCGCGTCTGCGCGCTGATGCCGAAAAACCCGGCCCTTGTCGTCTACATTTTGGCGGCTTGGAAAGTCGGCGCCGTGTATGTGCCGCTCTTTACCGCGTTTGGCCCGCAGGCGATTGAATATCGCATCAATCATTCCGAGGCGAAAGTCCTCTTGACGAACAAGGAACAGCGCGCCAAACTGCCGCCGCGGGACAACATGCCGACATTGGAGCACATTTTTGTCATTGACGGATCGTCTCATGATCAAGACCAGCCATTTTGGGAAACGCTTTCATCGATGCCGACTGAGCACTCGATCGAAGAAACGACGGTCGACGATCTGCTCGCGATTCAGTATACGTCCGGCTCGACCGGGATGCCAAAAGGCGCCATGTGGCCGCATAACGTGCTCATCAACATTTATCCGTATATGCGCTATGCGATTGGCCTGCGCGATGACGATGTCTTTTTCGGCGGGGCGGATCCGGGCTGGGCGTACGGGCTGATCTTTTGCACCTTCGCGCCGATGGCCTTTGGTGTGCCGATCGTCTTTTACGAAGGGCCGTTTAAGCCGGAGACGTGCTATTCCTTGATGGAAAAATACCGGGTGACCAATTTCGCGTACGCCCCGACCGCGTATCGGGCGATGGCGGCGGCCGGCGCGGACGTCATTCGCCGCTATCAACTGAACGTGCGCGCCATGAGCTCGGCCGGCGAGCCGCTCAATCCGGAAGTCATCCGCTTTTTCCAAGAGCATTTGGGCGTTACGATCCATGACCATTATGGCTTGTCGGAAACGTTGATGCTGATCGGAAACTTCAACGCCGCCGAGATGGAAATCCGGCCAGGCTCGATGGGATGGCCGCTGCCGGGCTTTGACGTGGCCCTGCTCGATGAGAATGGAACCCCAGTCGCCGACGGCGAAGTCGGACAAATTGCCTTTAACACCGACTCGATCCCAAACGTCTTTAAGGGGTATTGGAAAGACCCTGAAAAAACCGCCGAGCGGCTCGTCGGCAAGTGGTTTTTGACCGGCGATTTGGCGACAAAAGACGAAGACGGGTATTTCTGGTTCCAAGGACGGGCGGACGACATCATCTCGAGCGCCGGCTACCGCATCGGGCCGTTTGAAATTGAAAGCTGCCTCCTTGAGCATCCGGCTGTCGTCGAAGCAGCCGCCGTCGGGAAGCCGGATCCCGTCAAAGGGGAAATCGTCAAAGCGTTTGTCGTGCTCAGAGAAGGCTTTGCGCCGTCGGACGAGCTGGCCGAAGAGCTGTCCTTGTTCGTCAAAACGCGCTTATCCAAACATGAATACCCGCGCGAAGTCGAATTTGTCACCGAATTGCCGAAAACGCCGAGCGGA
>NZ_LDPD01000023.1:652583-658733 GCF_001026865.1 Geobacillus sp. ZGt-1
GCAATCAAGAAAGGGAAAAGCAGAAAAAAGCCTAACCCATAAAGAGGATGCCCCGGCAACGGAGCATCCTCTTGGCCGTTATGGCTCATCGTTTCCGATGCCCAAGATCTTCTTTAAAACGGAGCAATAGTTCTTCACTTCCTTTTCGTTGATCTCATAGAGGTGATAACCGTTTTCTTTCCGCTCAATGATCAGATTGGATTGCTTCAGGAGATTTAAATGCCGTGAAACGGTAGCAACCGTAATATTTAACTGATCGGCCATCTCCTGCGACTTCATGTTTTCTTCATTCGCAATAAATGACAATATTTTCATCCGAACGATTTCAGACAATGATTTGGCAATATCGGCAACATACTGAATCTGCTCCTCATCATATCGGATCTCCATCCGATTTCCGCTCAAGGAAAGCTCTTTCCCGTTTATATAATGCCTTATATCATAAATAATATGAAGTTCACCGAGCCCCCAAACCAAAATAAATTTCGGTGACACAAAATACGAGGGATACAGTTTGATCAACTTCGTCTCTTTCGTCGGAAACTGTTCTGGGATTGGGTAATCGTACAATAGTTTTCGAACCATTTTCTCAATCCCCGACTGGTTGAGTTCCGCTCTCAATCGCTCATTCGCCTGATCCCAAAGAGGGGACAGGATTGGCTCAATATGGACGTAGCATTGCTGATAAAAATGTTCCCAAAGATAGGTCAGTTCCTGCAAATATTGCTCATAGTTCTGCGCGAATTCAAGCTGTTCGGCATTCACAAATCCGCCCAACGACGTGATTTTCGAGCGAATTTCATCAAACGGGGAAGCGGTTTGCGTTAGACAAATCTCGATCTCCTTTTCAGACAAGTAACGACCGAATAAATAATACAAAAACTCATACTGGGACACACGGTCGATATATGCCATGAGTTGAGAAAAGGTATGAGGAGCAGGCAAATCGACCAAAAATTCTGCGAGCTGTGCCCCATACTCATACCGACCGTAAAATTTTTTCAGCAACGATTCATGTTCCCGAAAAAACTGCTCAAAACGAGCAACCGGGAAATGAGGTTCACCATCCATTTTTCCCGATGAAATGTAACACTTCCTTAAACACGCCATCATTTCAAATAAAGAAGAGGTGGATAGTTCTACTTTACAATAATGGTTCACTTCTTCCATTGTGTATACAGCCATTCGACATCCCATACTTTCTGTTTTTATTCATGAACAATTTGATACTTCAACTGATCAACAAAATTGTCGCATAACCGCTGGCATTCTTCAACTGTCGACGAACAAACAATCACATGACCGGAGCGCGTATAAGAGTCCACCGTTTTCTTTATATGATCCCCTACTTGATAGTAGATGGCCCAATCTCGGATATATTCTCGATTGACTTCTGTGTCAAGAGAGATTTGTCGCAACATGCCCTCTGGAAACATAAAGAACTTGACAAGGCTTGCTTTTTTATAAATCGGTTTTACATCGGGCGGCATTTGGTTCATATAAGATAAAATTCCTAACTCATACTGGTTGAAACCAGACGCTAATTGATGTAAATAAGGGATAAAATCCCCCCCCGGTCTCGTATGCATTTCAATCACCACTGGTCTATCTTCTTCCACATCCCATTTAATCTCAATATGCCCCGGTCCATATTGGACATTCAACAAATGCAACGCTTTCATCACCACTTGTTCGATTCGTTTGACTTTCTGTTGTTCCAGTCTCGCCGGCACAATATGCCCAGTCTCTATAAAGTGAGGTTTTCCGGTTGTTTGTTTTTCGGTTATTCCTAAAATGAAATGGGTTCCTCTCCAAGATACCGTCTCCACACTATATTCCGGGCCTTTAATATACGGCTCCAAGATCCACTCGTGAGGATGATCTTGATTTCTCTTTAACCATTTTTCCCACTCCTGTTGATTGGAAATATAATCAACCTCTTTGCTTCCAAATCCGTCAAGCGGCTTGATGATGGCCGGTCTTGAATATGGAAACTGTTTAGGAAGAACAGATACCTTGCCACTCACAACGTCTAATCGTAATTCCGGATCCTTCCGCAAAATCTGGCGCATCAATCCTTTATTCCTCGTATTCACGACCGTTTCGAGCGAATTCGTTGGCAATTGCAACCTTTCACTAATATAAGCAGCCGTCTCTAGCCCTAATTCTGTAAAGCTTACGACGAGCTCCACTGTTTGATATAAACTCATGATTTTCTCAACAGTACAAAACACCTCTGTTTTCTCTGCAATGTCACGAACATAAAATACAACTTCGGCCAACTGCGCTATTTCCTTATCAATGCTTGAGTACCGATCCGCGACAATAATGGGTTTGAGTCCACATTGAAATGCTGCTTCCGCTCCATAACGGCTTGCCCCTAAAATAACAATGTATTTATTCATGTACAATCCCCCATTCCAATCGATCCATCGCCTCTTGTGTCGAGGAGATCGCGTTTTCCATACTATCGCCTTCTGCCATGACAAACCCTAACCTTTGGTAGCTGCTTTTAATTCCATTCGCCTTAAACGGCAACTTCCCTATACTTATTCTTTTTACTCCAGCTACTTTTTGCGCTTCCTCCATTCCCCTAACCGTTTGATATATCCCCTGCTCAACAGGCAGGATAAACTTAATGGCGGCATAGCGTTGTCTAGTGATCGTTACCTCTTCATATGTCCCGATTGATTGTAAAACAACATGCCTAACCATATCCACCCCTGCAGCGAATTCTACTAATTCGGGGATGCAGTCACCAGCCAGTCTAGGATTGACTTCAACCAAATATAAGTTGTTTCCGCGAACAAAAAATTCTATGTGCGCCGCTCCATAGTTTAATCCCAATAGGTCCAGCAGTTTTTTGCATCTTTCTTCTAAACCGGAAAAAGGATTTAGTTTCGGACCCGTTACATGTCCACATTCAACGGCATGAGGACCGTACGTTTCTTTTTTCGTAACGGATATTAATTTCCATCCATCAACTGTGTATAACATCTCGGCTGAAAATTCTTGTCCTTCAATCCATTCTTCAATCAGCCATTTCCTTGCCAGTTCATATCCGCGTTCATTACGCTGTCTTTGCCATTCGTGGCGCAGGGACAGTTCTAAATCACGACGATTTTGACAAATCGTCACCCCATTACTTCCACTATCATCTACAGGTTTGATGACACAGGGAAACGAGATCTCCAAATTTATGATTTCGTCAGGATGATGGATGATATGGAAAGCAGGTTGCAAAAACTCTCTAAAATGTTGACTTTCTAGATAAGTTCTCGTTATATGTTTATAACGGGCCCTTTTCAATGCTTCGATATCGTGACTCCTCACTCCCAAATAACTCGCTAATTCAGCAACTGGAATCAAGTGATAATCATCAAAAGCGAGGATTCCGGCAAATTTCACCTCAGAGCGTGCCAGTTCTTCTTTCATTCGATCCGTATCATACGTATTGATGATGACGACTTGATCAGCGAAGTTCAGCGGATGGTCATCTGTCATTGCGTTGTATTGTTCTAAGTCCATCGTCCAAAAATGGATTTTATAACCTAGTTGTTTAGCGATTTTCATCGCCTTCGTACCGGTACCTGTTGTATTCGTCTCGACAAATAACAAGTGCATCATCGCCAGTCCTTTCTCTCTACTTGATTTTTATTCGTGAAGAAAGACATTTTTCTATATGGCAGCTGAAACATATAGCCAATAAAAATCACAATGCCTATCATGGTCAAATAGAAAAAGGTTTGATGTCCAACGTACTGATATAAATTCAAACCAACGAATCCACCGATAGACTCCCACATTCCCCAAAGCACCCCTGATATTCCGAAGGCCCATGAAGAGCTTAACATCCCCTTTTTTTCTACAATCTGATGATCAATCGTAGGAACCCAAATGATTTCAGCCATGCTGAACAAGATCACGCTAACAAAGATGATCCAAAAATGATGTGAAATCCATAGCAAGAAATAAGATGCAGTGATGAGCATTAAGGCCAGCGCGTACCAATACTCCATTTTCCATTTCGGCTGTATTTTTGGATAGAAACCTTGAAGAACAATAATCGTCATCGCATTCACCGTAAAAAACAACCCTATCGTTTTTCCAGAAAAATGTTGAGAAACGACAACAGGAAAAGTTGTAAATAGTTGTGTGTACAAAAACCAAAATAACCCTGAAAAAGCAATAAATCTTATAAAGATAAAGAAATGCGGGTCCGATCTGCTGTTTTTAACGAATTGTACGATATTGATTCCCTTCTCTGCATCCTCAATGGTGATGCGAGGTAATAGCAACGAAACCCCCCCGGCCAAAACATAACAAACAATCGCCGCAATGATGATACCAAAAGAATTCCAGTCCAATAACCATCCACCTAGAAAAGGCCCAATAGAAGCACCGACGTTGACAGCGATGTTTAATAACGCAAAAGCCTGCAGCCTCTCATTTTCCTCTAATAAGGAAATATGTGTTTTCAAACTTACATTGTAAAGCGAGATCGATATCCCCAATAGCAACACGATCACGAATATCAATGTATAAGAATGAATGATCGTTAATATTGTTAGCAACAAAGCGGATCCCCATAGACCAACGATAAGACTGTTTTTGATCCCAAACTTGTTGACAACCCCCCCAACCAGCACATTACCCGCCTTTGATACAAACGTAAATGCCGCCACTGCCAAACTGGTTTCCGTAATATCCAGATCTTTCATTTTAACTAGCCATAAAGAAAGCAACGGAACATACACAAAAAAACCAACGGAATTGAAAACCCTGATGCCAAACGTCAAAATTCCCTCATTAACCTTAAGAAACATACATGACCCCTCTCGTCAACTCTTTGCATACTGCTTCAATAATATTAGCTGCTTCATCTATATCTTTTTCATTAACATTTCTACTAACCACAATCCTTACTTCATCAGGTAACCAAGGAAATAAAAGCAAGCCTTTTTTCTTGCACCTATCGACAAACTCAAATGAACTTATATGAAAGTTATTCACATGAAAAAAGATCATATTTGTTTCAACAGCATGAGGATCAACATACAGCCCATCTATTTTCGATAACATCATTGCTAATTTTTTAGTAAGCAGATGGTCTGTACGCAAATGGGATATATGATGTTTTAAAGCATGCAGTGCCGCAGCTGCATACATACCTATTTGATGAAACCCGGCTCCAAATTGTTTTCTGTAAATCCTAGCTTTGCTGATCACTTCTTTTCTTCCCATAAGCATCGACCCAAATGGAGCACCAAGTCCTTTTGCAAAACATACACTAAGTGAATCCACAAATTTTGCATAGTCCCTTAATGGAATGTTCGTTGCTACGTGTGCATTAAACAACCTTGCTCCATCCATATGTAAAGATATATTCTTCTCTCTCGTAAACCCATATAGTTGCTCAATTACTTTCAGAGGGAATATTTTCCCTTGATAATAATTAATGGTGTTCTCAATGGAAACTAATTGAGGGTGAGCGTAAAAAGGACCTCTAGGTTTAGAATGAATTAACTCCTCAACATGTTCGACTCTTAGGATCCCATCGGCTGTTCTGCATGTATGCAAAACGACTCTACTTAACATGGCAATCGAAGCACTTTCGTAAAAGTTTATATGATAGTTTGTTTCTGTAATCACTTCATTCCCTTCCGTTACTTGTGACTTTATAGCCAATTGATTAGCCATTGTACCTGTCGGAACAAACAGAGCATCCTCCACATGAAACAATTGTTTGCAATATTCTTCCAATTCAATAACACTGCTGTCCTCTCCATAACAATCATCACCTACCAAGGCATTGGCAATAACATTTCTCATTTCCTCTGTAGGCAAGGTCAATGTATCGCTTCTCAAATCAATCATCGAATGCACCTCCCTAAAATTACGTAATTACGTAATTACGTAATTACGTAATTAATGTTACTATTAATTTATTTTTTTGTCAACATTAATAAAAAAGATGTGTTCGGCTCTTCACCAAAACACAGGGGGTTTTGAGAAAATCTCCAACCTCTACACGTGAGGACAAATGGTAATTAGATGAATATTTGCTGTCTTTGTAAAGAAGCTAAATCGTAGGATGCATAAGGACACGAAGTCGAATTTGTCGCCGAACTGCCGAAAACGCCGAGCGGA
>NZ_LDPD01000023.1:658755-665347 GCF_001026865.1 Geobacillus sp. ZGt-1
GCAATCAAGAAAGGGAAAAGTCAATCAAGGCTTGACGAGTGAAAAGGGCTGATTTGTGCTGCCCACAATCTTCTCAAAAAAGCCGCTAGGGACAAGCAATTGTCCTTGGTGGCGCAAATCAGGGGTGAACAGAATCGGGATTTTCTTCCATTTGGTAAAATATACAAAAAAACAAAGAGGAGGGTGTCCCAAAAGGATCGGGACACCCTTTCTTAACTATATGTAGGCGTAAAACAATCTTGAAGAAACGATGTGTTGTGTTTTGTTTAAGAAAAAACAACCTTTTAGGTCAGCCCCCCCCATTTCCGCTCATCCTCTCCTTTCGTCAAAGCGTCTTTCGCTGCTTCTCCCTATCCTTCCGAATCTCTCTCACCACATGCCCCAACTCCGGCAAAATGAGCTTCGTCATCGCGAGGCGCACAGCGCCGGTGGAGCCGGGAGTGCAAAAGACGGCGGTGTCCATTGCCACGCCGGCGACGGCGCGCGACAGCATGGCGGCCGGGCCGATGTCTTCGGTGTAGCTTAGGAAGCGGAACAGCTCGCCAAAGCCGACGAGTTCTTTCTCAAGCAGCGCACCGACCGTTTCGATCGTCACGTCGCGCTTGGCGATGCCGGTGCCGCCGTTCGTGAGCACCGCATCAACATCAAGGCGGCGGCAGCCGTCAAGCACTGCCTCGCGAATGGCGTCCGCTTCGTCTTTCACGATCTCATAGCCGACGACCTCATGCCCGGCTTCCGTGAGCAGCTCGATCATCAGCCGGCCGCTTTGGTCGGTTTCCTCCGTTCTCGTGTCGCTGACGGTGATGACTTTGCAACGGACGGTTTTGGGGGCTTCTTGTTTATGTTCGGTCGTGCTCATCCGTTTATGATCCCCTTTCGTTTCTTTATCTCTTATCGTACACAACGCAAATACGGTTCGCGTGTGAGTAAAATATTTGTACAAAGTCTTGACTGACTCACGGTTCGCAAACCATTTGTATCATAATAGGCAGAATTGTTATAATATTATTAATATATATCACCACGATGATCATAGGACTTTCCGCAACCGGTTTCTCTTGTTCCCAACATCTTTGCACTCGTTTTTCTCTCCCGGCATCAACCAACATCCGACGCCCATGACGCCCAATTGTATGGAACGATCGATACCCGAAACGGAAGCAATGATATCGGTTGGACAAAAACAAGAAAAAAACTTAAGGAGGGAAAACGAATGGACTTGCGCTTGTCAATCCGATTAGAAGCCATTTTGAAAGAAGGATGGGAGATGATTCGGAAGCACCGCGACGACATTTTCTCCGCTTGGCTGGACAAATGCGTCGAGCTAGAGGACAAGCAGCACGCTGCCGCCCATCCTTTGCGGCTTGCCGTTGACGTGTTCTCTTCGCAATGGCTTGATCCTATGAATGATATCGATGAATGGCTGGCGTCATTTCGCCGCGAGTGGGAAAAACGAAACGGCGAGCTGTCGCCCAACCAGTTCACCTCCATTTTATCGATGATGGAAAACGCGGTTCACGAAGCCATCCAATCGGACGGTGTTGTAGAATTTCGCGTTCATCAAGCCGTTCAGTACGTTTTTTCCAAACTTCTTGAGTCCGTCAATGCGTCTGGCTGCCCCGAATTCGATTTTGAGCAGTTTCTTTCGCAAATCGTTTCATCCAAGCAACTGCCGATCGCATGGATCGCCCAGCTGGCAAGGACAGCTGATGGCGGATTCATCGTCGCCAAATGGCATGGAAGCGCGGCCGATGCGCTCACAGAAGAACCGATGTATGGAGAAACGATTTTCGCTTTATGTGAACGTATTCTTTCCTGCATCGATGCGAGTGGAACGCGATTGATTCCGCTCCCATGGGGGGGCGATCTGTTGCTCGTTTGCGCGGAAGGGGAAGATCGGCTCGTCACCCCGTTTCTTCTTCACACCCTCGAACAGTTTCATGCCGCCCGGAAGGCTGCCATCCGCACAAAAGAGCAGCAGCTTNGGAAAGACGCCGTCTTGTTGTTTGACCAATGGATTATGCGGGCCAAATCGCTGAACGAAGCGATCGAGTACATTTCAACCGGATTTGTCGCTTACTTGCCATTTGAACGATGTGCCCTGTTCGCCTATTCAAGCACTCATGAAAGCGGATTCGGACTGTACGGCTATCAGCTGGACAATCATGACATCAAAAGCATTCACGAACACATCGACAGCCTTCCGTTCATTAAGCAATACATCCAACGGCTGCAGCTGCTCGGCCGCCAGATGACGAACGTGCCGCCCATTTATGTCCGCCATGCGGCGCAAGGATTGCCGATGAAATACGTCAAGCAGTTTCAACTGGAATCGATCGTCATCGCTCCCATTTACGCGCCGTCGGAAAATCGGCTTATCGGCGCCGCCATTTTGGATTGCGGGCCGAAGACGTCCTTTCAATTGTCCAATGATCTTTACACGGCAGTGATGAAATTCGGACAAAGCGCGGGGGAGATTTTGGCCAAATGCAGCGGAGGGCGTTCCGATCTCGTTCAGCCGACGCCGCATTTATCGCCGCGGGAAATCGAAGTGCTGAAGCTCGTCGCCGAAGGAGCATCGACGTACGAAGCGGCGAAACGGCTTCATTTGAGCGAATACACGGTGCGCGATTACGTGTCCGCCATTTTGCAAAAAATGAACGCCAAAAACAGGACAGAAGCCATCGTCAAAGCGATTCGCGACGGAATCATTTAACACAGCGGCGGCATGAGCGCTTCTTGCTGAAATCGGTCTACACCAACAGGGCAAGGAGCCAAACGCCTTGCCCCTCGTTTCCTATAAGTGTAAACTAGCACATTATTAAATAAAATGATAATTTACACTATAAGGTCGGTGAAAAAACCACCATTGCGCGAACTTGTCGCTTTGAGATGAAAAAAGCGTTGTATCGTTTTGCAGTTCAAGAAGAGCATTTCTTTTCTATCATTACCAACCTTCTATGTCTTTACCGTTTTCCTTCCTCATCTGCTCCCGGCGAAGGAAGCGGGGGCTGAGAACGTCCATCCGTGCTGTTCGCTTCGGCAGCCGGTTTGGACTTCAACCATTCAGCCACTGCATTCAGCCGCTGTTCAAGCTCGTTCGCCGTTTTGCGCCAAACTGCTTCATCCGTTTCCAGCTTGTCAAGTTGTTGTTTGACGCTATCAAGCGACGAACGCAAAGCCGAAAGAAGATTCATCGCTTTTGATTGTTCTCCAAGCTTCAACGTTTCTGTTGCATACGAAACTGCGTTCTTCCATAGAGCGTCTTGTTCTTTCCATTTCTCGATATCTTGTCGAAGGGCAGCCGTTTGTTGATCGATCATTTCGTTCCACTCCTGCAGGCGAACCGTGATTTCTTCATATTGTGCTCTTTCTACGCTTTCAGCTGTTCGTCCGCCCGCCATGACTTGCTCAAGCTGTTGGAGGGAAGCCGAAACAGCGTCCAGCTTTTCGGCGAACGCCTGCCATTCAGCTGCTCTAGCCTTGACGCGCTTTGCCAACGCCGGGACGTCTGCTTGCAGCGTCTCGACCATGCGGGCGGCGCTGTTGTCGCCTTGCTTTTGTTCATCCAGCTGCCAGACGAGCCGTTCCGCTTCTTGCGCGAGATCGGTTTGTTCAAGCGCGCTTTGCTCCGCTGGCGCCAAAGCGGCGCCAGAAGATGAAGCCGACAGCGACATGCCAGGGATGGAGAGGCGGGAGGCCGTCATCTTCGTCGCCACCAATGTGACGTCCCTCAAACACTGCTTAAGCGGAAATCCATCCAAGCAAAGGCCCCCGAACTTCAATTTCGTCACATCAAGCTTCATCCAAGTAGCGCTCGCCGTTCCTTCCGATCGAATCGACAGCACGATTGTTCCTTGCGGCGTGTCGATGGCTCGTTCCATTGACAATCCGCTGATGTCCGCTTGGATGAAGGCAATTGGAAGCTTGCCGACGATCACTTTCGGCGACCCAAGAATGATGCCCCCCAAATCGAAGATGCCGACGACTTTATCAGCATGAATGACAAATCCTTGTTCCTCCCCTGCGGCGAGCGAACGCGAACCGCCAAGCGGCAGGCAGAGAAGAAGCATCAATGCAAGAAGCGACGGTTTCAGCCATTTGAAGGATTTCATTCAGTTCCTCCTTTACCCTGTCATTGTTGGCGAATGCGGCGGGAGCGGCGAGGCGGGGGGTGAAGAATGGCCCTCTTGTTTTTCTGTCTGCTTCCCGCTCCATCCGACTACAAGCGCTCCTCCTAAAAGCCCGATGATTCCTCCGATGATCAAGCCTCCTGCCGCACCAACGAAAGACAGAATGGAAGCGAGAATAAGAAAGCTACCGATGGTGACATGGCTTTGCGGTTTGATCATGCTTAAAATAGCCAAAACGATCATGACCAGCCCCGTCACCAGCCCAGCCCACATGAGCCCGCTTCCGGGAAGCAGCAACATCGGAAACACACTGATGCCGACGATCAAGACGAATATTGCACCAATCATTACGAGCACCGATCCTAACACAGGACGATGTCGGTTGGCGGCAAACAAAAACCCGACGGCGCACGGCAGTATCCAGCCTAAGGCATACGACAACAGCGGCCCCACAAAGCGGGCTGCATCGTGAACAGACAAAAAGTCGTAATGGAACATCGAAGCGGCGGCGATAAGCAGCAGCCCTCCAACCAGCAGCGCTCCCCCCGCCCGACGGGCAGCCGACCGCGCTTGCCGCCATGTCTCGGTCTTTCTCTTTTTCCAGCCGATGCAAATCATATATCCAAGCAACACGAAGGCAAGAACGATAGATGATTGAACGGCCATCGGAATCGATCGCGCCCATGTTTGCCACGGCGCCGCCCTCTCAGCGACAAACAAGGCGTTTAAAGCGAAAAACGTCGCGAGAGATCCGCCAGAAAACAGCCAGACATAATGAAAACGTGTGCGAATATAACGGCCCTGCTCTTCGTGGCGCATGATGAGACGCGAGACAAAAAAAGCAGCCAGCACGCTGCTCGCCGCCCCTCCCACCGCTGCCCCAACAACCCCGATCGACAGCCATTGACTCCCGCCAACAAGCATGCCGGGCAAAAAAGCCGCCGCTCCATATTTTGCTCGCATCAAAGCAGTTGGGCGGTCGAGAAGCGGCCAAACGAGCGCCGCAAGAATAGCCGCCAGCGCCGATCCCCCCCACAGCGCTCCATCCATCCCTCCTTGGAGCACGATTCCGCCAATAAACGCCCCCGTGAGCGCACCAATGACCGCGATTTGCACCATCTCGAACGTTTTTCTCATAGTCTTGCCTCCCTTTATCCGTTTTTCATCTTTCCATTTGGCGAGTGACGGCGGCGGGCAAGCTGAACACTCCGCCATCCCTTCCTCTTTTCGTCACCCCTCTGACTCAACGGTTGACGCAGTCCTTGACAGAAGGAAACAAGATGCCAGACCATCCGATTCATTTTGGGAGGAATAGGAGATGAACCTCTCCCATCTAAATGATGATCAGACCGAATTAAAAATCGCCGACACGGCTTCCGTCTTTCATGTTGGCGATCACTTTCAGCTTCATGCTTGGAATCGTGATCGACCCAGCCGACATGTAATGCGTGTTCAAGCTCGGTTTGTCAAGAGTCAAGCTTGGCGCGCTCAAATCGATGACATTGAGCGGATTGTCGGTTTTATGCTCTTGCGTTTCCAAGCCGGCAAATGATGTGCTGTCCGCTTGAATGCCGGTGACGCGCAATTTTAAATTTTGCCCGCTCACATTGCCGCCAGTGACGACAACGTCAATGCTTTTAATGCCGTAAGCGCCAAGCGCCGATTCGGTGTTGATGTTTTTCGTCAGCACCAAATTGGTGATGTTCGCCGACGCCAAGTCGACGGCGGCCTGTCCCCAAGCCCCTCTTTGTTCGGTTTCACCGATGGCGGGATACAGTTTAAACCCGGTTCCCGTAATTTTATCAGCGCTGATCGTAAATCCCCCGACTCCTGAAAGCGGAAACGCCGCAAACGCCGTTCCCGACAGAAGAAGCATGGCAACCAAGGCGATGACGGCGAGGAACCCAGCTCCCCCCGCAATCGCAAATCGTTTCGGATTGACCGCAAACAAGCTCCCCATTTTTCATTCCCCCTTTGTGTGCCTTCATCCGACAAGCTTTGATTCATCCCTATTCCCCCCAAAATAAATACCTTGCTCCCCTTGAAGGCAGCAGCAGAGCTTGCCGTCATGCTGCCATCACCGCGCCTCCTTGCAGCTCTTTTCACGCTCAGCCACAAAGGTGTTTGTGAAAATATTTTCTTTCCCGCTTTTTTACATGCAGGCGGGCAGAGCCCGCCCGTTCGTTCATGACTCAGCAGCCGTTTTTTCAAGCCCCTCAACGACATCGACGCGCTTCGTGCGGCTGATTTGCTTTTTGCGGAGGTTGAACTGTTTGATGACATAATGGCGAAGCAAATCATAGTCGATCTCAAGCGCATACGTGCGGGCGAGCTGCTGCTGGCGTTTGCCGAGCTCGGTCAAGTAGTCGACATAGCCGATGACGTGCGGCCATAATTCATCCATGTATCGGATAAACAGTTCGTAATACCGCTCGTCTTCGTTGACGATCCGCTGGATC
>NZ_LDPD01000023.1:665364-691445 GCF_001026865.1 Geobacillus sp. ZGt-1
AATGTGCCGCCCTTCGTCCATGTTCAAGTAATCGATTCCTTGCAAAAGGCCCGGGAACAGCCCGGCTTTTTTGTAAATTTGCCGGAACGTGTAATAGCCTGATTCGGCGAGCGTCCCTTCGACGATCATGTTGTAGACGGTGGCGGCGCGGATGACCGCTTCCGGCGAATCGTCGGCATACAGCCGGTTCATCGCTTCCGGCAGCGCTTCGTAAAAGATGCGTTTGTAATGGTCGTTATGGAAGACGGACAAGTCCATTTGTCCGATGCCGACAGCTTGCTGCCAGCGGGAGAACATCTCGACGTGTTTCGCCTCGTCGTGCATAAACGTCGTCAAAAACAAGACATCCTCCAGACGCCCTTGGCGCGCGAGGGCGTGCGCCATCGGCAAAATGTCGAGCGTCACCGCCTCTTCGCCGGCGGAGAAACCGGCGACAAGCGGGAGCGCGGAAATTTTTTCTTCGCTCGTCAAGCTGGCAAAATCTTTCTGATCTTGGCTGAAGTCGATGTCAGCCGGATTCCATTTCCCGTTTCGTTTCGCTTTTTCATACAACTTAAACATCGGATGTTCCCAATCGATCGTCGCTTTCACCGTTTGAAAACCGTCATGATGGACCATCCTATTCCCTCCTTCTATCGTTCCGCTGCGCTGGAATCGGTTCATCTTTCACCGAATGTCCTCTGAAAGGAGGCACGTGTTCCCTCCACAAAAGAGCGCCTTCCCCGCCTGTTAAAACAACGTCATCGGCCGGTCATTCAAGTCGCAAATAACCGTTTTCGTCTCGAGATAAGCATCAAGCGCCTGCATACCAAGCTCTCTCCCGAGTCCGCTTTGCTTGTACCCGCCAAACGGCGCGGTCGGTGACAGCACTTGGTACGTGTTGAGCCACACCGTTCCGCTTTTCACCCGCCGGGCAAGACGGAGCGCCCGCTTGATGTCGTTCGTCCACACGGCGGCCGCCAAGCCGTACATCGTCCCGTTGGCGATGCGGACGGCTTCTTCCTCATCGGCAAACGGAATGACTGCCGCCACCGGGCCGAAAATTTCTTCACAGGCGATACGCATCGATGGCGATACATCGGCAAACACCGTCGGTTCGATGAAATAGCCGCCGCCACCCCCGTCCAAAGCCCTTCCCCCGGCCGCAAGCCGCGCTCCTTCCTGCTTGCCGATCTCAATGTAGCGCAACACTTTCTCGTATTGCTCCCGGCTGATGACGGGGCCAAGGTCGCTGCGCGGGTTCGTCCCGGGGCCGACTTTCAGCTTTTTCGCCCGCTCAGCCAACCGCTCGACAAACGGTTCGTACACCGTCCGCTCCACTAAAATGCGGCTTCCCGCTTGGCATACTTGCCCGGAGTTGTAGAACACGCCAAACAGCGCGCTTTTCGCCGCCTGTTCGAGATCGGCATCGGCAAAGATGATGTTCGGCGACTTGCCGCCAAGCTCGAGCGTCACCCGCTTAATGTGGGGAGCGGCCGCCTGCAAGATGTGGCGCCCGGTTTCCGTTTCGCCGGTAAAGGCGATTTTCGGCACGCGCGGATGGCGGACGAGCGCTTTTCCGGCCTCATCGAGTCCAGGC
Organism: Geobacillus sp. ZGt-1; assembly: GCF_001026865.1. NCBI lineage: Bacteria > Bacillati > Bacillota > Bacilli > Caryophanales > Anoxybacillaceae > Geobacillus > Geobacillus sp. ZGt-1. Next base: position 666,944 of record NZ_LDPD01000023.1, read on the forward strand.
AGGACGTTGATGACGCCTTCCGGCACGCCGGCCTCATGGCAAATCTCAGCAAGCTTCAACGCCGTCAGCGGCGTTTCCGGCGCCGGTTTTACCACCATCGTACAGCCCGCCGCCAGCGCTGGGGCGATTTTCCACGTCGGCATCAAAAGCGGAAAGTTCCACGGGGTGATGAGCCCAGCCACCCCGATCGGCTCCTTCATCGTCCACGCCATATAATCCGGCGCCGAGCCGGCGACGGAAAACGGCAGCACCTCCCCTTGCGGCTTGACGACAAGCGAGGCGAAAAAGTCGAAGCAGTCGGCGGCGAGCGGAATTTCAATAAACAACGCTAGATTGATCGGCATGCCGTTTTCCCTTGTCATCAGCCGGGCCAATTCATCGTGATGCTGGCGGATCAGTTCAGCGATGCGGCGCAAGATGCGTCCGCGCTCAAGCGGGGAAATGGCCAGCCAGCGCCGATCCGAAAACGCCTCTTCGGCGATGGCGACCGCCGCGTCAACATCGTCCTCGCCAGCGTTGGCGACGCGGGCCGTCACTTCGCCCGTCGCCGGGTCGATGACGTCAAACCGTTCGCCGCTGGCAGCCGGCCGCCATTCTCCATCAATCCATAAATCGGCTTCCGTCGTTTGCGCCGAAATCATTGTGATCTCCTCCTTTCCATCGCTCCACGTTCCCGATTGATCGGATCTTGAAACCAAGCTACGGCAATAAATCGCTCCGCCCGATTTCCTGCAAATAGTCGCGGTACGCCGGGTAAATGGCGTCAAGCTGCGGCAATACTTTCAAGGCGTTCACAAGCGGGCCTTGCACTTTGATTTGCTGGCGGGCGAGCGCCTGCTGCAAGTCGAGCTTCCCAAGCCAAAACTTATGCCCGACATCCGCCGTCTGCTCAAAAATGAGCTCCGGGCGCAGCGCTGTTTCGCCGCAGACAATTTTCAATTTCCCANTTTCATGCGTCCACGTAATTTTCGCTTCCGGCTTATGGAAAATGTATTGGACAAACGCGTCATATCCAGGTCCTAGCTCCGTCGCCGCAATCAATTCTTTTGACTCTTCCGTTTCGGCCACGCGTTCAAAAAAGCGGCCGAGAACGTCATACAGCTCCTGCTCGCTTTGAAACACCGGCATGTCAATCCCCCTCTCGTCTCGATCGTTCCACGTTTTTTTCGATCCCCTTGTTTGCCCGCCCAAACACCGGCCTTCCCGTTTTCGTCCAAGGGCAGATGGAACGCCCTCTTTCCGACCGCCCAACGGCTTCTCTTGTTTGTTCACCCAAACGCACGCGGGGCGGCTTGTCGTCTCATTCTTCAAAGCGAATGATGCCGCGAATGTTTTGCCCGCTCTTTAAGGCGGCGAATCCGTCGTTGATTTGATCGAGCGAATAGACGGCGCTGATGAGCGGTTCGAGCTTCAGCTTGCCCGCCGCGTACAAATCAAGCAGCTTCGGGTAGTCAATCGGCGGATTGCCTTGGCCAAGCCAAGAACCGGTCAACGCTTTGGATTGGGACGGCAGCGAAAAGGCGTTGATCTCCACCGCTTCATGCGGCGCGGCGATGCCGACGATGACCGTCGTTCCCGCTTTTCGCGTCATGTTGTATGCGTCGGCCATCGTCTCCGGGCGGCCGATCGCTTCAAACGCATAGTCGACGCCGATGCCGTCGGTCAAGTCGAGCACGGCGCTGACGGCATCGTCCTCGCGGGCGTTTACGGTGTGCGTCGCCCCGAACGTTTTCGTCATCGCCAATTTTTCCTCGACAATGTCGACGGCGATAATTTGTTTGGCCCCGGCGAGCGCCGCTCCTTGGATGATGTTGAAGCCGACGCCGCCGGCGCCAATCACAGCGACTGTGCTGCCCGGGCGCACTTGCGCTGTATGAATGGCGGCGCCCACCCCGGTCATGACGCTGCAGCTGATCAATGCCGCCAACTCAAACGGCACATCACGGCGAATCGGGATGGCTGCCTGCTCCGGCACGATGGTGTACTCGCTGAACGCGCCGGCGGTTAAAAATTGATAGACGGGTTTTCCATGCAGCGAAAAGCGCGTCGTCCCATCCGGCAGCGTGCCGGTCGCCATCAGCCGAGCCGCCTCCTCGCATAGATCGGGCCGCCCGGTGCGGCAATAGCTGCACGTCCCGCATGACGGCACCCAATTGAGCACCACATGGTCGCCTTGTTTGACACTTGTCACCCCTTCCCCGACTTCCTCGACAATGCCCGCTCCTTCGTGGCCGAGCACAATGGGAAGCGGGAGCGGCAATTGCCCTTGAACCACATGCCAATCGCTATGGCAAAGGCCCGCCGCTTTCATTTTCACTTTGACCTCCCCGCGCTTGGGGCTTGCCAAATCCAGTTCTTCGATTGACAGCGGCTCCCCGTAGCGGTGCAATACTGCGGCTTTTGCCATGTCGTTCCCTCCTTTTCCATCCGCCCATTACGCCCGCTTGCCGGCCATATCCGCTTCCTCTTCACGGATGCCGCGGCCCCGCAATGCATCCAAATAGGCGTCCCATTCCTGCTTGAGCGTTTCTTTCAGCTTGAAAAGGCCGATGACGAGCGGCCGGGTCGAATGGTCTTGCAAAAACACATCGCGGATGACATCCTCAAACTCTTCCTTTTTCCCCGGCAGGCCGTGGTCTTTCCCATACAGCAAATGCTTATCGAGCAACCGCCGGATCGTCGGGCTTCCCGGCCCGCCGCTTTGCCGGTAAAACGCTTCGATGCGCTTTGACATCGTCAGCTCTTCTTGTTCCTCGCGCATGTTCCTTCCTCCCTCTTTAAAATCGCGGCCGCTGTTTGCGCGTCCGGAACAGCCGCCAGCCAAGGAAAACGACCAAGATGACAGAAACGGCCAACCCGATGTTGGCGATCGTCGTTTTCTCCATGCCGAGAAACGTTCCGCCCGGGATGCTGGCGACAATAAACCCGGTGGCCATAATGATGGCAAACGCGATGAGGGAAAGCGCCAAACGGTTGGCGATTTGGTTGAGCGTATTGCGCGTCACCGGGTCGGTTTGGACTTGCACGGTCATGCGCCATTTGTTTTCGGCCATCGTCTCCAACACTTTGTTGAACCGGCGCGGGAAGGTGGCGATCATTTCCGCCGTTTCAGCGACAAGACTCGCGTTGGCGCGAAAATTAAAGCGCTTTCCGAGGATGCTTTTTAAAATTGGAATTTCATACGCCTCCACGACTTCGCCGTACGAAATTTCCGGGCAAATCCAGCGCGCCGTCCCTTCGGTGGCGGAAAATCCTTTCGCCCAAAGCGCCAAGCCGTTCGGGACTTTGCAGTAGTTGCGGAGCCCGATCGCCGTCGCTTCAAGGACGAGGCGGCCGTAGTTGTAGCGGCTGCTCCCTTGATGGGCGGACACATAGTTTAACGTCAACGTCCGCAGTTCATCTTTCAATTTGACAACATCGGTGTAAATGGTGGGCGACATCAGTTCCATAAACACTTCGGCGGCGTCTTCCGCCTGGTTGAGCTGGATGTGCAAAATGACACGCATCAAAATTTGCGCCATCACGCTGTCCATCCGCCCGGTCATCCCCCAGTCGATGATGACCGCCTTTTTCGTCCGCTTGTCGATCATAATGTTGGAACCGTGGGCATCCGCATGATAATGGCCGTCGAGCATCGTTTGCACGTAATGATGGACAAGATCGATCATGATGTTGATCCGCTCTTCGAAGGTGAGAAAATCGACAGGGAAGTCTTTAATGAGCCAGCCGTCAATGTATTCCATGATCAAGACGCTTTTCGTCGCTTCATACACGTGCGGAACCGTGACATGTTCAGCCCTCCTTTCGTACTTTTGCTTCATTTCTTGCATTTTTCTTGCTTCTTCCGTCATGTCCAGCTCATCCATGGCGCTGCTGTAATAATCTTGCACGAGCCCCCCGAGGTCAAGGGCGGCCTGCAGTTCAGGCGGCAGCCGCTTTTGCAGGCGGGCGGCCATTTTTTTAATGATGGCGATATCGGTTTGAAACAGTTTTTCGACCGTCGGGCGCACGACTTTGACCGCGACAACCGGCCCGTCTTTAAGTTTCGCTTTGTACACTTGAGCGAGCGACGCCGAGCCGAGCGGCTCCTCCTCAATCCATTCAAACGTCTCCAAGCCGTCAGGCAGCTCCCGCTCCAAAATGTATTCGATTTTGGCAAACTCAATGGGCGGCACCCGGTCAAGCAATTTCTCCAGCTCAAGCGTAATCGGCTCTGGCAATAAGTCTTGCCTTGTGACAAGCACCTGCCCGAGCTTGATGAACGTCGGGCCGAGCTCCTCAAACGCTAGGCGCAGCCTCCGGCCGATATGGTGCAAATATTGTTTGTCTCCCTCGTTCCCTCGCAGCTTGCGGGCAATGGCGTCGCCCAGCACCATGCCAAGCCCGTTTTTGACAAGCACAGCGATGATTTTCCGCCGCCGTTTTCCCGCCGTAATGGCAGCCAGCTCCTCTTCAATGGCAGCGCCAATGGCCGCAAAGTCGCGCGCTGGTTTTGGCTTGGCCGTTTCGAGTGATGCGTGCAACCCGCTTTCCTCCTTTCTGCTTACAGCCGCTCGATGATCGTGGCTGTCGCCATGCCAAAGCCGATGCACATCACTTGCAATCCGTATTTCCCGTCCATGTCCTCAAGCTCATGGAGCAGCGTTGTCATCAGCCGGGCGCCGCTCGCGCCGAGCGGGTGTCCGAGGGCGATCGCTCCGCCGCGCGGATTGACTTTTGCCATATCCGGCTCGAGCTCCCGCTCCCACGCCTTCACGACCGAAGCGAACGCTTCATTGATTTCGATGACATCGATTTGCTCAAGGCGCAGTCCCGTTTTTTCGAGCACGCGGCGCGTGGCCGGGATGACGCCCGTGAGCATCAGAATCGGATCTTCGCCGACGACCGCGCGGGCGACGATGCGGGCTCTCGGTCGCAAACCGAGCTGCCGGGCTTTTTCTGCCGACATGAGCAGCACGCCGGCCGCTCCGTCGCTCACTTGGCTTGAGTTGCCGGCCGTGATGACACCGCCTTTTGGCTGAAATGATGGCGTTAACGCTGCTAACTTTTCGAGCGAGGTGTCGCGCCGAATCCCTTCGTCGCGGGTGAAGGACACCGTCCCCTCCTCGCCCGGCACGTCAAGCGGAATGATTTCCCGCTCAAACATCCCGCGGTCGGTTGCCGCCGCCGCTTTTTCATGGCTTTGCAAGGAAAACGCATCAAGCTCTTCCCGCGACAATCCCCATTTTTTCGCGATCATCTCCGCAGAAATCCCTTGCGGCACGATGTTGTACCGACTTGTCAGCTGGCGGCTGAACCGCCCCATGTCGCTTCCCATCGGAACGCGCGTCATGCTTTCGACCCCGGCGGCGATGGCGATGTCGATGTCGCCAGCCAAAATCGCTTGCGCCGCGTTATGGATGGCCTGCTGACTCGAGCCGCACATCCGGTTTAAGGAAAACGCCGGCACTCCGACCGGAAATCCGGCGGCGAGCACCGCTTGGCGGGCGATGTTGCCCCCTTGCTCTCCGGTCATCGTCACACAGCCGACGATGACATCTTCCACCAGGCCGGCATCCAGCCCATTTCGGTCGACAAGCGCCCGCAGCACCGGAACAAGCAAATCGACCGGATGGACGCTTGAGAGCGCCCCTTTTTTCTTGCCGATCGCCGTGCGCACGGCGTCAACAATCACCACTTCCCTCATGCCGCTCCTCCTGTTCCGTATCAAAATCGAACCGTTTTCCTGCGCGGCTAGAGCCGCCGCAGGCCTCTCTTCCTATGTTCAAATCGCCACATTCCAAAGCGGGCCGCTTATTCATCAGAACGTAAACAATTCGATGCCGCCTGAAACATTCAACCCAATCCCCGTGATGTACTTCGCTTTATCGGAACAAAGGAACACGATGGCGTTGGCGACGTCTTCCGGTTCGCCCGGGCGGCGGAACGCCGTGCGCTGGATCATCCGCTCGTTCATTTTCGGATTGCCCATGCGGAACGCTTCTGTATTGATGATGCCCGGCACGATGGCGTTGACGGTGATGCCGTAGCGCGCCCCCTCAAGCGCCATGCTTTTCGTAAAGCTCAACACCGCTCCTTTCGTGGCCGAATAGCTCGCTTGGCCAAAGCCGCCAAGCGTCCCGGCGACGGACGACATGTTGATGATCCGCCCCCATCTTTGTTCTTTCATATACGGCCATACCGCTTTTGTACAGTTGTACGTGCCGGTCAGGTTCACCCGCAAATCGCGCTCCCAAAACTCATCGTTTTGCTTTTCGATTTGCGAAACGTGGTCGAGCGTGCCGGCGTTGTTGACGAGAATGTCAATGGAACCAAACTCTTCCTTGACGCGGGCAAACACTTCTTTCACTTGCTCGCGGTCGGTGACGTCCATTTTGAGAGCCAGCGCCCGCCGCCCCATGGCGCGAATGTCTTCCGCTGTCTTTTCGGCGTACACCACTTTTGTACTCTGCATCACTTGTGAGAGCGGCCCATATTTTTGCGCCGTCTGTTTGCTTTCTTCATCCGATTCGAGCAAAATATCGGTAATGACGACATCCGCTCCCGCTTCGGCAAGCGCCAAGGCATCCGCGCGCCCGAGGCCGCGTGAGGCGCCGGTGACGACCGCCACTTTTCCTTTCAGCAGTTCCGCCCATGACGACATCGGTGATCCCTCCGTTTAACGTAAAAATTGCGGTTGTTTCTTTTGGAAAAACGCCGCCAGCCCAATCGCCGGCTCTCCTGTCTTAAACGTTGCCGCAAATGACGCCGCTTCGATGCCAAATCCGTCTTCTGGAAGCCCTTCGGCCGCATAGATGGCCCGCTTGGCGAGCCCCATCGCCCGCACGGCCCCTTCTGACAGTTGCTCGGCAAACGCCGACGCCTCTTCTTCCAACCGCTCCGGGGGCGTGACGCGATGAACAAGGCCGAGTTCGAGCGCTTCTTGCGGGTCAAGCCGTCTGGCAAGAAAAATGAGTTCCGTCGCTTTCGCCCGCCCGACGAGGCGCGTCAACCGCTGCGTGCCGCCCGCGCCGGGAATGAGGCCGAGCGAGACTTCTGTCAGGCCGATTTTGCCGCCGCCCATGATGCGGAAATCGCACGCCAGGGCCAATTCACAGCCGCCGCCGAGCGCATAGCCGTTGATGGCCGCGATGACCGGCTTCGGCATCGTCGCGAAGCGGTCAAAACAGCGCTGCATGCGGGCGCTTTGTTCGGCGATGCCCGCTTCATTGCCGGCAAACTGGGTTCCTCGCTGAATCATGTCCTTTAAATCAGCGCCGGCGAGAAACGTTTTCGGATGGGCCGACGCGATGACGACAACGCGCACTCCGCGGTCGGCTTCCAATTCATCGGCCGCTTTCTCCAATTCTTCCATTAATCGCTCGCTAATGGCGTTCGCCGGCGGGTTGTGGATCATCACCCAAGCGACTCCTTTGTTTCGCCGCTCTATGCGCAACGTTTCATAAGGCATCGGAATTCCCCCTTTCGTTCAATCGAACCGGCAAACTTCACAAATGATCATCGCTCTCCACCGCGAGCGGAGATGTTTGGGTCGCCGCCTCGCTCTTCTATACGTGCACGCCGTATGGCGCATACAACCGTCTTGCTGTGACAAGGCGCTGGATTTGCTGCGTGCCTTCAAAAATATCAAACACTTTCACATCGCGGTACAATTTCTCGACCAAATGTCCGCCAAGGCCGACGGGACCGAGCAGTTCAAGGCACATAGCGCAGACATGAAGCGCCATTTTACCGGCGACTGCTTTGCAGACGGCCGCTTCCATCGCATTCGGCTCGCCAATGTCGGCTTTCCACGCCGCTTCCCACGTCAACAGGCGAGCAGCGTCAATCTCTTGCTCCGCCTCGGCAAGCAGGGCGGCTGCTTCATAGTACAACCGTCCTTGTTTCGGGTACTCGCTGCGAACGATGTCAAGCGTATATTCATAGGCGGCGCGGGCGATGCCGACGGCCATGGCCGCGACGATCGGCCTCGTGCTGTCAAATGTTTTCATCGCCACTTGGAAACCGGACGGTTTATTCGCATTTGCGCTATACAACTCTTCACCGCCAAGCAAATTTTCATCAGGAACAAAGCAGTCTTCAAACAAGAGCTCCGCCGTTTCATTGGCGCGCAAACCCATCTTATGGACGGTGCGGGTCGCGACAAATCCCGGCGTCCCTTTTTCGACGACAAACGCCCGGTGCCCGGCGCGGCCCAACTTCGGATCAACCGTGGCGAACACGACGACCCAAGAAGCGCGGGCGCCGTTGGTGATGAAAATTTTTTGCCCGTTTAATACATAGCCGCCGTCCACTTTTTTCGCCGTCGTGCGGATGCCGGACGCGTCCGAGCCGGCTTCCGGTTCCGTCAAGGCGTAAGCTCCCCAGCGCGGCTCCTCCTTCGTGAAAATGGACAAAAACCGCCGTTTCTGCTCCGGCGTGCCGCTCGATTGAATCGGCGGCCCGCCAAGGCCAGGGCCGGGAAGGGAAAGGGCGATGCCTGGGCATCCCCACGCGAGCTCCTCAGCGGCGATGACGGCCACGCGGTTGCCTTCGCGCTCTTTTTTCTCTTTCTTTCCTTCCGCATGAGACGGCGGACGCCCTCCGCCAAACGAAGACGCATTCAGCTGGATGCCCATTTTGTTGACTTTTTGCAGCCATTCGTCCGGCACTCGCCCGAGCCGGTCGGCCTCCAGCGCGATCGGGCGCACTTCATGTTTAGCAAACCAATGAACGAGTTCTTTGATTTGTTTTTGCTGCGGTGAGAATTCAAAGGAAATCATGGCGCCACCCTCTCTTTCCGTTTGCCCAGCAGCTGTTCGCCGCGGCGGATGAGCCAGTCCGTTTCCCGGCCGTACAGCATCACTTGCGCTTGGGCGTCGCGCATCCATTTTTCGGCTGGGTATTCTTGCACGTACCCGTGCCCGCCGAGCATTTGCACGGCCTGATCGGTGACATAGCGCAGGGAACGATGAGCCCGCGACAACGCCCTCCAGGCGTAGCCGCCCGCCTGTTCATCCCCTTGGTCAACCGCAGCGGCCGCTTGCCATACAAGCAGTTTCGCCCCGCGGCATTCGAACGCCATCTCTGCGATCGTAAATGACACCCCTTGGAACTTGGCGATCTCTTGTCCGAACGCCTTTCTTCCCGCAGTGTATTCAATGGTGTAATCAAGCGCCGCCTCCATCAAGCCGACTTCCTTCGCCGCTTCGATGACTTGGTTTCGGGCGCGCACGCGGTTGAGCAATGCGTCCGCTTCCGGTCCGCGGGCAACGAGTTGTTCCGGACCGGCGTACACTTCCGCAAACCGAAGGCGAGCGATGCCGGCAGCAAGCAGCCCAAGCCTTATGTCTCCTTCTTCGATCTCCCATACTCGCTCATCAAAGGCGAGCAATACCGTTTCCTCTTCTTCGTCCCTAGCGGCGATGACCGCCCAGTCGGCTTTCGACGCCAAGCGGACTGGAGACGACACCCCGTCCACAATATATCCGCTGCCGCGCCGGCGCACGCGAATCGCTTCCTTCAGCGGTTCTTTTTGTTCCGCTTCGTCGATCCAGGAGACAGTCGGCCATCCGCCTTTCGCCATCTCCCGGTACCGGTGCCACACGCGGTGCTCGGAAGACAGACGAAAGAGGGAAGACGCCTCTTGCGCCCCCGGAAGCCCTTGAATGACGCCTAAATCGCCATAGCTGAGCCCTTGCCAAATGAGCGCTTGCGACAGAAGGGGCAGTTCCAAGCCTCCCCACGATTCCGGGAGCTCGAGCGCCGACAAGCCGAGCTCATCCACCCGGTCACTCAAGTCAGCCGAAACGGTCCGGCGTTTCTCACATTCTCTCGCGGCCGGCCGAATTTTCTCGACGGCAAGGCTGCGGGCGACTTGAAAAAACGCCTGTTCTTCTTCAGTCGGTTGAAACGAAATCACCTTGTCCCTCTCCTTTTCCATTATGATTGGACAGCGGGAATAAACTCGCTGGCCCATTCACGCAGCTTCTTTTTGTCGATTTTGCCGATGATGTTTTTCGGCAGGTAGCCGACCTTTTTCAAAAAACGCGGGCTTTTGTATTTCGCCACCCGCTTTTGGCAAAACTCGATCAGCTCCTCTTCGGTCACTTGGGACCCACGTCGGACGACGACATATGCGGCGACTTCTTCCCCCATTTTCGGCGAAGGGACGCCGACAACGCCGGCTTCAAGCACATCCGGATGGGACATAAGCAGTTCCTCGATATCGCGCGGATAAATGTTGAATCCGCCGCGAATGATGACATCTTTTTTCCGGTCGACGATAAACACGTACCCGTCTTCATCGATGCGCGCCATATCGCCGGTATACAGCCAGCCGTCGCGCAGCGCTTGGCGCGTCTCTTCGTCTTTTCCGTAGTAGCCTTGGAAAACGTTCGGGCCGGAAACAATCAGTTCTCCGACTTCGTTCGGCGGCAGGCGGTTGCCGTGTTCATCGACGACAGCCACTTGCACGCCAGGCAACGGAAGCCCGACCGACCCCGGCTTGATCGGCTTCGTCGGATCGGTCGCCGTCACAATCGGCGCCGCCTCGGACAGACCGTATCCCTCCAAAATCAGGCAATTGAACTTGCGTTGAAACTGCCAAGCGAGCGACGGCGGCAACGAAGCCGAGCCGGACACGCACGCGACCAAACTGGATGTGTCATAGCGGTCCGCCTCGGGGCAATAGCACAACGCATGGAACATCGCTGGCACCATCGCCGTATGCGTCACTCGATGCCGTTCGATTGTCTCCAGCACTTTTTTCGGCTCGAAATACGGCAGGAGGACGATCTTGTCGCCCAATAACAGCGCGACGTTCATCATCGTAAAACCGAACGCATGGGAGATCGGCAGCACGCCAAGACCGACGCGGTCATATTCGGTAGGCAGCCGCTTCGCCATCTCGGCCGCTGCTTCCGCGTTGGCATACAAATTGCGGTGCGTCAGCACGACCCCTTTCGGATGGCCGGTCGTTCCCGATGTGTAAAGCAAGGCGGCAGGGGCATTTTCGGTGACTGCCGCCAGCGGCATGCTGGCAGGAGCTTGCTCCATTCTTGTTCGCAGAGAGCGCGGTGAATGAGGATCGTCAATCGTAAACATCATCGGAGGCGCCGGCAAGCCATTGGCGGCCTCTTTCGCTTTCGCCCACAGCATTTCCGCCGTCAGCACAACTTTCGGTTCGCAGTCTTTAAAAATGTAATGGAGCTCCTGCGTCTGCAACAGCGGCAACACCGGCACGACAACCGCTCCTGCTTTCAAGACGCCGCTGAAGGCGACTACTACTTCTGGGCTGTTCGGCATCGTTACAACAACGCGGTCGCCCGGCTTGACCCCAAGTTCAATCAACGCATGAGCCAGCTGGGACGAACGGGCGTCGCAGTCCACGTTCGTATATTCGTTTCCTTCAAAAATCAGTGCCGGATAAGGACCGAACCGCTCGATATTTTTCGTCCAAACCGTTCGTAAATCCATTCCCCCGTCTCCTTTAACCAAATTAGGCGGGCCTGCGAAAAAGGCCAAGCCCGCCGCCTTTCGTCTCCTTCCTTCTGACGGTCGGCGCTGTTGTCAATGCACGGAAAAACATGCCGGCCGGCTTTCTTGTTGTGCTTATTGGCTTTGATTGGCGCTGTTGTAGGCGGACAGCACTTCTTGGAGCCGCAGCGCCAGCCCCATGTCCCCGTCAATGCGAAGCCGCCCGCTCATAAACGCTTCCGTTCCGTTGAGCTCGCCGTCCACCATTTTTTTAAAATCCTCGCTGTCCATGCTGAGCGTGCAATCAGGCGTTTCTTGCTCCCCTTCAATGACAAATCCAGCGTCTGGGCGAAGGACGACTTGGTACACCCCCGCATCAGACCCGCTTAAGTTAAACTGGTACACCGCGACAATCCCATCGGCGCGGGATGGGTCTTCCCTCAATTGCGAATCGATCAGTTGGAAAATGTCTCTTACCGTCGTCATCTTCATGGCCTCCTTAAAAATTTAGAACTGTCTGAAATTTCATTTTGTACTTTTACTATATCGCGTTTCCGTTTCATGTCCTATCCCGAAAATCGTCGGAACTTTCTTTCCTCCCTCGCGGCGCTCCCCGATGTTTTTACGCCTTTAAAGCATGGAGAAGCGCGCGCTCATCGATCAGTTCCAAATAGCGCCGATAAAGCGGAAACGCCGGCACGATGCGCGGCAACAGCTGCAACGCCTTCGCTTTCGATCCTTTTGCCTTCATTTTTCCGGTCATGAGCGCCAATGGAACGTTGATGTTGCCGCCCCAAAATTGGTGGGCGATATCGCCGGTCGTCTTGATGGCGACATCAGGCGCATCGATTGCCTGCCCGAAATAAATGGCGTAGTTTTCACCGGTTTCCGGCCGCCTCGCATCGATGCTGATGACCGCCTCCGGATCGGTCAAATAAAAGACGAACGCGGCGCGGGAACGGCGGATTTGTTCTCCAATCCGATTGATTTGCTCCACCTCGTTGCCGTATTCCTTATACGCTGGATGCCGCTCCCACCAGCTGCGCAGCTCAAATTCCGTCCTTGGGCGCGACGGAATTTGCATAAACTCGCCAATCACCCGATACACATGAGCATCATCACGAAACAATGCCATATCCGTTCACTCCCTTCAACCGAGTATGCACTCTCATTTTGGCGTGAAACAACGCCGCCGGCAATTCCGATGATTGCCGGGGAGACGAAAAACGCAAGACATCTCCGTCCGGAGTTGTTGAAACAAGAATCAAGCGCACCAAAGCGGCAAAACAAAAAAATGGCTGCCCCGTTTGTTTGGGGCAGCCGTTTTGGCCAAAATGGCTGCAACGATTCTTTTTATTACAATCCGCTTACAAATTCGCCAGCCGCATGACGTCGCGGGCGATCATCAACTCTTCATTGGTCGGGATGACGAGCACTTTGACCGGCGAGTGCGGATAGCTGATGAACGCTTCCTTGCCGCGCACTTTGTTTAGGATGGGATCCCAGTAAACTCCCATAAACTCGAGGCCGCGCAACACTTTCGCCCGCACGACTTCGCTGTTCTCGCCGATGCCGGCGGTGAAGATGATGGCATCGACTCCGCACATGCGCGCCGCATACGAGCCGATGTACTTATGAATGCGGTTCGCAAACACTTCAAGTGCCAGTTCCGCGCGCTCATTTCCTTCGGCGGCCGCTTTTTCCAAGTCGCGCAAATCGCTCGAGATGCCGGACAGACCGAGCATGCCGCTCTTTTTGTTCAGCACTTCAATCACTTCATCCGCAGTCATTCCCGTTTTTTCCATAATGTACGGGATGAGCGCCGGGTCGATGTTGCCGGAGCGCGTTCCCATCGCCACGCCGGCTAATGGCGTAAAGCCCATGGACGTGTCGATCGACTTGCCGCCCTCAACCGCCGCGATGCTCGCCCCGTTGCCTAAATGGCACGAGATGAGGCGCAGCTGTTCGATCGGCCGGCCGAGAAGCTCCGCCGCCCGCTGGGTGACGTATTTGTGCGACGTGCCGTGGAATCCGTACTTGCGGATGCCGAATTTCGTGTAATACTCATATGGCAAGCTGTATAAAAACGACTGTTCCGGCATCGTCTGGTGGAACGCCGTGTCAAACACCGCCACGGCCGGCACGTCCGGCAGCACTTCCTGAAACGCCCGAATGCCGACGAGGTTGGCCGGGTTATGGAGCGGGGCGAGCTCGGACACTTCTTCAATTTGCTTGATGACGTCCTCGGTGATGAGCACCGAATCACTGAACTTCTCCCCGCCGTGGACGACGCGGTGCCCGATGCCGTCAATTTCGTCAAACGAACGGATAATGCCGTAGCGAATGAGCTTATCAAGCAGCATTTTAACGGCCGCGGCATGATCCGGAATCGCCGTCACTTCTTGATGTTTTTCACCGTTTACGACAATGGTGAAAATCGCGTCGTCAAAGCCGATCCGTTCGACGACCCCTTTGGTCAACACCGTTTCTGCCGGCATCTCAAACAGCTGGAATTTCAACGAGGAACTTCCCGCATTAATGGCTAGCACTTTCGCCATCGAAAACACAGCTCCTTTTTTGCCAAAATCCGCTCGCGCTTACCGTTAGTGTGCGCGATTGGGCGCCGTTTCACTATGCCTTTTTCATTGTATGCCTCCCGTTTTCGCGTTTCAAGCGCGGCTTTGTTTCGCAACCGGTTGCAAGAAAAAGTTTTTATGTTGTGAAAAATGAAAACGGAGCTGACCGAAAAGGTCGGTGAAAAACAGCGATTCTTCGATGAAGAAAAGAGCAACATTTATCATCTTGAGCCGAGAAGACCCCCCACTTCCACGCGTGAGCGCAAGGGGAGGAAGATGCAACCTCTCGTTTTGTGAAGGGGCTTGACGGCCTATACGGTGATCAAAAAGGGCGTCCCGCTGCGTTTGGGACACCCTTTCTTCAACGTTCTTTTTCCTCGGTGATCCAGGCGTCGATTTTCGCCATCATCGCCTGCATCGCCGATTTGTTGGAAAACCGCGGCAGCTCGACAAGCAGCACGTGTTTTGGCTTTTTGACGTTCGGCCCTTTCTTTTGCAAAATCAACACGCTTTTTGCCGCCTGATCGTTTTTAAACATCGACAGCGGCAGCTGCAAGACTCCTTGGACAATGGCCGCCTCTTTTAAAAATTCGTTCAGCTGCCCCGCCTGCGGGCTCGAGAACAACATATTCGGGATGAGGAAAAACAAGTAGCCGCCCTCTTTCGTATAGCGCAAGCTTTGCTCGATGAACAAATGATGGGCATACGACCGGCCTTCCTTCGCTTTTAAGGCGAAGCGGGCGGCATTGTCGTCATCCGGGTAATAGCCGACCGGCAGATCGCAGACGACGACGTCAACCGGCTCAACAAACAGCGGCCTTAGGCTGTCTTGGTTAAACAGCTGCACCGGATGCTTTTGCAAGTTCGCGTTGACGTACGCCAATTTGACAAGCAGATCATCGACATCGCTGCCGTAGCTCGCCGCCTGTTTTCCTCGAAGGCCGTTTAACACCGCCGTCAATAAATTCGCCGTGCCGACGGCCGGGTCGAGGATCTTAAGCGCCAAATGCGAGCGCGTAAACTCGCGGACCAAATACGCCAAAAACAAACTGACCGCATCCGGAGTCATTTGGTGGTGCGGCTGGACATGCTTGCGCATCCCTTTTAACACCGCAAGCTGAAACGCCTTGCGGATTTCTTCGTTTTGAAACCGTTCCAGCATCAGTTCGCGATACTGCTTTTTCAGCCGTTTCGCGTTCAGCTCGCTCACTTCGCTTTGCAGCACGTCGCCGTGGAACAAATTCTCCCCCGTCTCCGCGACGGCTTCTAAATACGTGCATTGCAATTCTTCTTGCAAAAGTTGGGCCGTTTCATCGAATACCGTGAACAACCGTTCGACTGGCGTCATCATCTGTACGTCCCCACCTTTCTGCCAACGTCCCTTCTGTATATTGTACGACCGTCCGCCTCGCGCCGCAAGAAAAGCGCCGATAGGAACGAAAAGGCCCCGAACGGGTCGGGGCCTTTTCATTATTTCGCCGCTTTCGCCGCTTCAATCGCCGCTTCGTAGTTCGGATGGTTCGTCACTTCCGGCACGTATTCGACATACGTCACTGTGTCATTGCTGTCGATGACAAACACGGCGCGGGCAAGCAGGCGCAGTTCTTTGATCAAGACGCCGTATGCTTGTCCGAACGAAACATCGCGATGGTCGGACAACACTTGAACGTTCTCAATGCCGGCGGCGCCGCACCACCGCTTTTGCGCAAACGGCAAATCGACGCTGATCGTCAACACTTTCACATTGTCGAGCTTTGCCGCTTCCTCGTTAAACCGGCGCGTTTGCGCGTCGCAAACTCCGGTGTCGAGCGACGGAACGACGCTGATCAGGCGGACGTGCCCTTTCGTATCCGCGAGCGTCACTTCCTGCAAGTTTTGATCAAGCACGGTGAAATCCGGCGCTTTGTCGCCGACTTTCACTTCGTTGCCGACAAGCGTCACCGGCTGCCCTTTAAACGTCACATAGGCCATGGGTTCTCTCCCCCTTTAGAGAAAATATGTACTACTTCCATACTAAAACGCGGAACGGAATTTTTCAACGATTTTGTCCGTTCATGACAGCAGACAAACAAAAGGCCGGACGCCAACGGTCCGGCTAAATGTCAAAGTCGTCTGCTTTTTGGCCTGCGGCGCCGTCTTTCTTGTTTTTCTTCAGCATCGCCTGAATCTTCTCAAACGCCTGCGGCGCGACATCGAGAATTTTTTCGTATAAGTGCGTGCTTTCATCCAAATGGAGCAGCTTCACCCCGGACGAGTTGACGACGAGAAACGCAATCGGCGTAATCGAGACGCCGCCGCCGCTGCCGCCGCCAAACGGATGTCCGTTCCCTTGGGCCTGCCCGTTCCCGTCGGCTTGCGCCCCTTGGCGGCCATTTTGTTGGCCGTCAAGCATAAACTCGCTGCCGCCGGCGGCAAAGCCAAACCCGACTTTCGAAACGGTCAAAATGACACTGCCGTCAGGCGTCTCCACCGGGTCGCCGATAATCGTATTGACGTCGATCATTTGTTTTAAGTTTTCCATCGCTGTTGTCATCAGCCCTTGAATCGGATGGTTCGTCATCGTCATTCCTCCTAGTAGCCTTCATTTGCCTGCTTGGCCGCCAATGGGTTTCGCTTTGGCAGCCGCCGTCCGCGCCAATGTTTGACCACTCGCAATCCTGCTACCATAGCATGCCCGATTCGAAACTGAATCATACATAAAAACACCGTTTCCGAAGCGGCCCGATCGTAGGCCGGAACGATGACGACAGCCGGAGTTGTTTTCATGTTCATATAGCGGCTCGCCGCGCCGATGATCATGTATTTCAGCGACCAGCCAAGCCCCACGAGCAAGCCGGTTGACGCGGCGTCGCCGGTGCCGATTCTCGTTTTCCACTCCCATTTCGTAATCGTCACGTGGCGATAAAATTGTTTCATAATTTCATGCAAGTCGACGACTTGCTCGAGAAACCGTTTCAGCTGTCGAAACAGGTCAGCGATTTTTTTTAGGGTCAATTTCCCTTTCTTTTCCTCCTTCCCGCGCGTTCCCTCCACTCCTTTTTTCTGGAGAAACGCCACTCCCGGCGCATCCGGATCCATGTCCAGCTTGATGAGCGGAATGCGGACAGTATAGCGGAGGAGGCCAAACAGCGTGCGCACCACGACTTTGCATTCATCGTCGTCTTTCACATGGCGAAACACGACCGTCACCGATACTTTCATCCAGGCGACGAGAAGAAGCAAAAGAACAACCGTTGCGATGACCGCGATGACTGCTTTCAATGTCCGCCCTCCCTTTCATCATACATTGTCGCCATCTGGAAAAAAAATAAACCTGCCGTTTCGGCAGGCGGACATTGGTTGACGTTCTGTTCTTGATGCAGGCGGATTGTTACTCGCGGACGACGATCGTATCCGCGAACTGGTCATGCATCCCTTTTTTCTTTTCGGAAAACGCAACAAACAAAAAACCGATGAACAGCAATTTTTTCGCGATGAATTTGCCGACGACTTCGCGAAACAACACGGTCAGCCAGGTGAGCGGCTCGCCGCGCTCATCGACCACTTTTAAGCCGAACACCATTTTGCCAAGCGTCTGCCCAAACGCTTTCGTCATCAACACGAAATAGGCGTAAAAGACGACGGCGGCCGCGACCGCCGCTGGCGCGAACAAACCGTCCTGCGCAAGCGGCCAATCGAACAGGCGAAAAAGCGGCCAAACGATGAGCCGGTTGAGGCTCGAGACAACAATGACATCAAGGCAATACGCCCAAAAACGAAGCCAAAAGCCGCCGTAGCAGAGGGGGCGCTCTGCCGGCGGGAGATGATGATCCGCCAGCGTCGCCGTTATTTGCATGTCCGTCATGTTTCCACTCCTTTATTCGGCGTATAAATACATAAGCCGCGGCGAGGAAGGGCGCGACAACAGGCGGATGAGCCCGGCCGCCTCGCTGTCCGGCTTCATCCGGTTCGACACCATCTCAAAGAGAGAGCTCCACGGCGCATCGTTCACGTATTTTACGACTTGAGCGCCGGTTAAATGATGCTCTTTTTTGAGCGCAGCGATCGCGTCATCCAAGTAGCCGAACTCGTCGACAAGGCGGAGCGCCTTCGCCTGTCGCCCGTCATAAATGCGGCCGTCCGCCAGCTTGCGCACCGTGTCTTCCGGCAGCTTTCTCCCTTTGGCTACCACATCAACAAACGCATCATACGAATCATTGATCAGCCGCTGCAAAATCTTCCGTTCCGCTTCGGTCATTTTGCGCGCCGGATTCATGATGTCTTTGTACGGCCCGCTTTTGATCGTGACAAGCTCCACGCCGTACTTCTTTGCCAGCCCTTCATAGTTGACGCTTTGCATGATGACGCCGATGGAGCCGGTGATCGTCTCCGGGCTGGCGAAAATTTTATCGCCGGCCGCAGCGATATAGTAACCGCCCGAGGCGGCCATGGCCCCCATCGATACGTAAATCGGCTTGTTCGTCTTCTTTTTCAGCTTCATCNGCTGATCGTAAATTTCCGCGCTTTCCGCGACACCGCCGCCCGGCGAATTGATGCGCAAGATGATCGCTTTGACGTCTTGATCCTCTTTCGCCTGTTTGATCATTTGCAAAAACGTTTGGTGGTTGTACTGTGATGAGGAAAGAAGCGACTCCGCTTCCCCCGCATCTTGAATAACTCCGTTCACTTCCAACACAGCGATTTTTTTCAACGGGTCGCCCTCGGCGATGACTTCTTCGCTAAATGGCGACTCCATGAGCGCCAGCCAGCTTTCCGACCAGCCGCCGGCCTTGTCGGACAAAAGAACGCCAACCGCTTGAACAAGCACCGAGATCACAAACAAGGCGGCGGCGATGGCCAACGCGGTCCATCGTTTTCGATTCATCGTCTTCCCCCCTGCATCGGCTGCCCATATTTTTAGAATCCTGGCAAACGTGGTACAATATTCATTGTACATCGATTGATTAGATGATGCCATCGGGAGGACGCAAAACATGGATATGGAACGCAACCGTCTTTATTTTTTTTATAAGCGCGACGACAAGCTCATCGAACGGGTGAAGCCGCTCATTGAGCTGGCAGAGCGCGGTCCGTTTGTGGTCGTCGACGACTATCGGGAAGCGAACATCATCGTCAGCATCGGGGATGACGGCGCGTTTTTGCAGGCGGTGCGGCAGACGGGATTTCTTCCTGACCGTTTGTACGTCGGCGTGTCCGTCTTGCCGGCGCGCGGGTTTTACTGCGATTTCCATATTGACGACATCGATCATATGATGGAAGCGGCGAAAAATTGGAAACTCGAAGTGCGGCGCTACCCAATCATCGAAGTGACGATCGACGGCGCGGCTTCGTTTTTCTGCTTAAACGAATGTTCGATCCGCTCGCAAATCATTAAAACGATGGCGATCGACGTTTTCATCGACGACTTGCATTTCGAGACGTTCCGCGGCGACGGCATCATCGTTTCGACGCCGACCGGCAGCACCGGCTACAATAAATCGGTGCACGGAGCGGTCGTCGATCCGCTCTTGCCGTGCTTTCAAGTGAGCGAACTCGCCTCGCTCAACAGCAACCGCTATCGGACGCTCGGCTCGCCGTTCATTTTGAGCGGCTCGCGGACGTTGACGCTGAAAATGTCGGAAGAAACAAGCCATTTTCCAATCATCGGCCTCGACAATGAAGCGCTCAGCATCCAGCATATTGAGCGGATTGACATTCGTTTAAGCGACCGGGTGGTCAAAACGGTGCGCCTAAAAGACAATTCGTTCTGGGATAAAGTGAAACGCGTCTTTTTGTGAAGCGTGTGTCTGTTCTCCCGGCGAAACACCGGATCTAAAATGGCGAATCCGTTCGACGCGCATGCGGCAAGAGGGTGTCTCGCAACGAGACACCCTCTTGTTTGGCCGCTGTGCGGACATCGCTCCGCTTCTGGCAACGGCCAGCTCAATCGGCTCTTTCTGCTTACAACGACCGGCCGGCAAGGCGGGCTTCCCGCTCGCGCAGCTCGACGCGGCGGATTTTTCCGGACGCCGTTTTCGGCAAATCGTCGACAAACTCGATTTTGCGCGGGTATTTGTACGGCGCCGTCAACTGTTTCACATGTTCTTGCAGGGCCGGAATCAGAGACGGATCGTCTTTGTCGACCCCGTCGCGCAGCACGACAAACGCTTTGACAACATGGCCGCGCACTTCATCCGGACTGGCGACGACGGCGCACTCTTTTACGGCTGGGTGCTTGACAAGCGCGTCTTCGACTTCAAACGGGCCGATCGTATAGCCGGCGCTGATGATGATGTCATCCCCGCGGCCTTCAAACCAGAAATAGCCGTCTTCGTCTTTGCGCGCTTTGTCTCCCGTAATGTAGTAGTCGCCGCGGAACTGCATCGCTGTCCGCTCCGGATCTTTGTAATAATACTTAAACAGCGCCGGCGTTTCGATATGGACGGCGATGTCGCCGACTTGTCCGGGCGGGCACGGCTCGCCGTTTTCATCGATAATTTCGACGCGGTTGCCTGGCGTCGGTTTCCCCATCGAACCCGGCTTGATGGGCATTCCTTTCATGACGCCGACAAGCAGCGTGTTTTCTGTCTGGCCGTAGCCGTCGCGCACTTCGACGCCGAAATGCTTGGCAAACGTGTCGATCACTTCGCGGTTGAGCGGCTCTCCGGCGGACACGGCGCTGTGCAAATGAGATAGATGATAGCGGCCGATGTCCGGCACTTTCGCCATCAAACGATACTCGGTTGGCGTGCAGCACAGCACATTGATGTTGTATTTTTCCAATAGCTGCAAATATGTTTCCGGCTCAAAGCGGCCGTAGTAGACGAAACCGGTCGCCCCCGAGCCGAGCACCGATAAAAACGGGCTCCAAATCCATTTTTGCCATCCCGGTCCGGCCGTCGCCCAAACGAGGTCGCCTTCTTCAATGCACAGCCAGTTTTTCGCAGCCGTGCGCAAGTGGGCGTACGCCCAACCATGGCAATGGACGACCCCTTTCGGATTGCCGGTCGTGCCGGATGTGTACGACAAAAACGCCATATCATCGCGCGAGGTATCCGCCGCCTCGAGCGTTTCGCTCTCTTTGGCCATGGCGTCTTCAAGCGGAATCCATCCGTCCCGGGGTTCCCCGATGACGAACTTCGTCAAACGTTCGATGCCGCCAATCGGCGCAAATTCGTCCGTATACGGCGCATAAGCGACAACCGCTTTCGCTTCGCTATGGACGAGCCGATATTGCAAATCCTTTGTCCGCAGCATCTCCGAGCTTGGGATGACGACAAGCCCGGCTTTGAGCGCCCCTATATACACTTCGTATGTTTCAATGAGGCGCGGCATCATGACGAGCACTTTATCGCCTTTTTCGAGCCCATGTGATAAGAAAGCGTTTCCAATTTGGTTGGCGCGCGCCATCAAGCGGCCGTATGTAATCTCTTTCGTTTCGCCTTGCTCGCTCTCCCATTTCAACGCGATCCGGTCCGGGTCGGCGGCCGCATGCCGTTCCATTTCCGATGTTAAATTGTAGCGCTCGGGAGCAATCAAGTCTTCCCGCCTCATCGTTCCTCTCCCCCTCTGTCTTGTTTCGCCTTGGTCGGCATCTCTATTATACAAAATAGTCGTTCTATTTTGAATACCGTTTTTCTCATATGAAAGCGGCGGGGAATGCCCCCGCCGCGTAAGCCATCATTATGAAATTAGAATTGGCGTGCGCCGCCCAATTGTTGCTGCGCCATGGCTACGAGACGTTTCGTGATCTCGCCGCCGACCGAACCGTTGGCGCGCGAAGTCGTGTCAGCGCCTAAGTTCACGCCAAATTCTTGAGCGATCTCATATTTCATTTGCTCCAGCGCTTGTTGCGCACCCGGAACAAGCAGTTGATTGCTGTTGTTGCGTGCCATCTGTTTTCACCTCCTTGTACCTATAGAATGTGTGAAAACAGATGGCGATATGCAGCGATGCTTTTTGGTAAATTTTGAGATTCAAAACAGCTCGGCAAACTCATCGCCCTGCCCTGTTTCTTCATCAATGACGAGCGTTTCTGTGTCATTGACTGCCTTTTCCAGAAGCGGAGCGAGGTCGAGCTGGCTCTCATAATGGAACACTTTTTCTTTTTTTGGCTTCGTTTTCGGCGCTCTTGGCGTAAAAATGGTGCAACAGTCTTCATACGGAAGAATGGAAATATCATGTGTGCCGATTTGCTTCGCCAGCTCGATAATTTCAAGTTTATCCATCGAAACAAGCGGGCGCAAAATCGGGGTATTGGTCACCTCATTGATCACGTACATGCTTTCTAGCGTCTGGCTCGCGACTTGGCCGAGGCTTTCGCCTGTGACAATCGCCAACGCCCGCTGGCGGCGGCGCAGCGCGTCGGTGATCCTAAGCATCGCCCGCCGAGTGGAAATGAGCGAGTACTCGTTCGGAACTCCTTGATAAATGGCTTGCTGCACTTCCGTAAACGGCACGATGTGAAGCTTGATTCTCCCGCCGTATGTCGTCAACTTGCGCACGAGGTCAATCACTTTTTGCTTCGCCCGTTCGCTTGTAAACGGCGGGCTGAAAAAGTGGACGGCCTCGATTTCCAAACCGCGCTTCATCGCCAAATAACCAGCAACCGGGCTGTCGATGCCGCCGGAGAGCATGAGCATCGCCTTGCCGCTCGTTCCGACCGGCAGGCCGCCGGCGCCGAAAATGTCGCGGCACGTGACATATGTCCCGTCTTGGCGCACTTCAATGCGCACGTCAATATCCGGCTCGCGCACGTTGACCCTAAGCCCGTCCGTCTGCCGCAAAATATGCGCCCCCACCTCGTAGTTCAGCTCGTCGCTTCGATACGGAAACTGCTTATCGACGCGGCGGGCGCTCACTTTAAACGTTTTTCCTTTGTATGGGAGCTGGCGGACGGCGGCGAGCGCCGTTTCCTTAATGGCGTCCAGATCGTTTTCGCACTTCATCGCCAGGCTGAACGAATGAATGCCAAAAACGGTTTTCAGCTTTTCGATGATCGGTTCATGCGGCTCGCCGTTTAATAAAATGTACATTCGGTCGCGCATATATTCAATCTGAATCCGCTCGAACGCCTGCAGTTTGCGGGCAATGTTGTTTTTAAGACGCCGGACGAAGATGTTCCGATTTTTTCCTTTCGTCGTCATTTCTCCGTAGCGGATCAAAATGCGGTCATAGTTCATCATCTTATTCCGTTACCTCGCTTAATGTTTTGATCGCCTGCTTGATCGCTGCCACCGCCGGCGCGATTTCTTCCCGGCTGTTGTCAAACGACAAGCTGATGCGAATGCCGCGCTCGGCTCGGTCTTCACCAAGCCCCATGGCCAAAAGCGTCTTGCTCGGCGCCTTTTTTTTCGATGAACAGGCTGACGTCGTCGAAACGTAGATTCCGCTTTTTTCCAGTTCGTGAACAAACACTTCCGGCTTCACGCCGCGCTTTAACGAAAAGTTGATGATATGAGGAGCGGCGCCATCGCGCGGCGTGTTGATCTCGATGTCTGGAATCGCCAAGAGCGCTTCAAGCCACTCGTCTTTCAATGCTTGAAGCCGGCCGATGTCCCGCTCGTAGCGCTCGAGCGCCAAGCGAAGCGCCTTCGCCATCGCGACGATGGCGGCGACATTTTCCGTTCCGGACCGAAGCTGCCGCTCCTGCCCGCCGCCGGCAATCAACGGCGCCAAGCGGACGCCTTCACGGACGTAAAGCAAGCCGGCGCCGCGCAATCCGTGAAATTTATGCGCCGATATCGTGCATAAATCGACACCGGCTTGCTTCAAGTCGAGCGGCACTTTGCTGATCCCTTGCACCCGATCGACGTGAAACAATGTTTTCGGATAGCGGGACAAGAGGGCGCCGATTTCTTCGATCGGCTGCACCGTGCCAACTTCGTTATTGACGTGCATGACCGACACGAGAATCGTATCGTCGCGCAGCGCGCGTTCCACTTGCTCAACCGATACCCTTCCTTCGCGGTCGACCGGCAAGTACGTCACCTCAAAACCAAGCTCCTCAAGCTGGCGGCACGGTTCAGCGACAGACGGATGCTCGATTTTCGTCGTAATGATATGCCGGCCGCGCCGCTGATATTGCCAGGCGACCCCTTTGATGGCGAAATTGTTCGCCTCCGTTCCGCCGGAGGTAAAAACGATTTCGTTCGGCTTAACGCGCAGCATGGCGGCGATTTGTTCACGCGCCTGCGCCAAAAGCCGCTCCGCCTTCATGCCCAGCCCATGGAGCGACGACGGATTGGCAAAATAGTTCGTTGCGACGGCGACGAACGAATCGATCACCTCGGGAAATGGTTTGGTCGTCGCACTGTTGTCAAGATAAATCATCGCTTCCATCCTCCGCTCATTGTCGGCAAAATATCGCTGTACATCGTCCATCTTAACCAAAACAGGCGCCAATCGACAACGAAAACACACCGTCATTTACATTATTCACCAAAAACCCATTGAACAATCTCCCACCTGCGCTTAGAGGTGGGAGATTC
>NZ_LDPD01000023.1:691485-691577 GCF_001026865.1 Geobacillus sp. ZGt-1
TCCCCGTGCGTCCCACGGTTTGGCTGCCTTACGAAGACAGCAAACGAAGCCCCTCATTCAAGATATTCCGGGCGGCGTTCTTGTTCGAGGGA
>NZ_LDPD01000023.1:691587-737221 GCF_001026865.1 Geobacillus sp. ZGt-1
AAGCTTGTGTTCAGCCATATGATTCTGTGTTTTTTAGGTAAAATAATGGATAATCAATACTCGTGATCGGGTGGTTTATCACTGTTCGCGGCTGTTATCCTCCTGCCATAATTTCTGCACACGGTCAAACGCGCCCGGCTCGACTTCTTCAACGGCCGCCACCGCCTGCCGGAGCGCCTCCTCATAATCATAATGGCGAAATAAAAATTCGGCTTCTTCCAGCCCTTTGCGGACCGCTGGATAGCGGCGGCGGTAGCGGTTGCCGTATTGAATCGTCCGCTCCGCCAGCGTCGCCTGTTCGATCATTTCCACCGTCCGCTCATACAACCGTTCCACAGCCGCTTTCGCCTCCTCCAACGCTTGGTCGACCGCCGGCATGTCAAGCGGCTTTTCTTCAAGACGCGCGGCAACGGCTTGCAAGCTGCGTCTCGCTTCCGCCAATTCAAGCGCATACGGTTCAGGCAGCCCCGGCAGCCGGCTTTTTTGCACAAGGCGGAGCGCCTCGGCCAATGTTTTTCTCATGCCGTCAAGCTTTTCGCGGGCGATCAATTCGTCTTTGCGCAGCGTCTGCAGCATCGTTCGAAACTGTTCATGCTCTTCCTTCATGAGGTCGATCTGAGACACAAGCTGCTCAAGCTCCTCTTTCAGGAGCGAATACGCTGTTTTCGCCTCGGCAACGCGGTCTTGAATGAGAAAAAACCGCTTTTGCAACTGGTGCAGCTGCTTTTCGATGCTCCGGTACTTTTCGAGGTCGCTTGGCGCCAAATGGTAGCTTTGCTGGACGAACAGCGCCTCGGCCTCGGTTTCCTTCGCCTCGGCGGCGAGCTCCTGAAGCATGCCGCTGAGGCGCGGCATTTCCGTTTGCACATATTGATGCGCGAGCACTTCGTTTTCGAGCAAATCGTAGAGCGCGTCGATCTCTTCTTTCAGCTCAGCGACAATCTGCTTCGCTTCTTCGATGCGCAGCTCATGGATCATGGCCAGACATTGCTCGATTTTTTCCCGTTTTTCCTGAAGCGTGCGCTCCATGTGCAAATGGTCAAGGATGTATCCGCGCTCTTCCATCTCTCGATAGCCATCAGCCAACTCAGCGAGCTGAGCTGGCAACGACGTTTGGCATTCGCCAAGAAGTTTGGGAATTTCTTCCATCATGGCTGTGAGCCGGCCGAGCTCTTCCTTCAGTGTCAGAACCACATCGCGCGCCGCCAAATAGTTGCCGGCTTCCGTCAATTCGGCAAACCGCTGAAACTGCTTTTCCGCTTCCGTTAAACGGACGTCAAGCAAGTCGGCAGCCGAACCGAACGTATAACGGTAAGCAAGCAGCGCCTTTTTCGCTTCCCGGTGAGCCGCACGCAGCTCCTCGATCTCCGCCCGGCTTTGTTCCTCGCTGCCGATCAACTCATTCACTTCATGAATGATTTCATGCACTTCTTCCTCAAGACGACGCAATCCGTCGGCGATCTGCCCAAGCAGCCGGCGCGCCTGCCGGTAGCGGTATTTGTCGAGCAGCCGCTCCGCGTCAAACAGCTGTTCTTCCACATTCGGCAGCTTCACTGCCACAATGTCGTCCCATTGCTGGCGCCATCGTTCAAACAGCTGCTCCGTCTCCCCTGTCATATTCAGCTGTTTCACTTTCGCCAGCTCATCCGGCACCGGCCGGTTCATCAAGTTGATTTTCCATTCCTCGAGCCGATCGATTTCCCGGTACATCCGCTTCCGGTACACATGATTATATATGATTGCCCCCGCTCCGAGGAGCAGAACGATCCATGCCATTCCCATCCGCTGATGCCCTCCTTGCATTCAAGCTACTTCTATCGAACAAACGAAAATAGCGGAGAAGGCAAAAATATATGTTTTTCAATGTTTTTATGATACCATGTTAACGACATTTTTTGACCAAAATTTTTATTTTTTTTACAAGAATCTTCTCTATTTTTGCTATGATACATAAGGAAGAAAGGAGGAAAATCGATCATGCGCGACGGGCATATTCATACGCCGTTTTGTCCGCACGGAAGCCAAGATCCGCTTGAGGCCTATGTAGAGCGCGCGATCGAACTGGGCTATACCGACATTTCCTTTACGGAGCATGCCCCGCTTCCTGAGCGGTTTATCGATCCAACGCCCAACCAGGACTGTTCGATGAAGCTTAGCCAGCTTGAGCGCTATTTGCACGCCGTCGCTGAGGTGAAAGCCCGCTACCGAAACGACATTGCCATCCGTGTCGGGCTCGAAGTCGATTTTATTCCTGGCTTTGAGGAAGAAACAACCCGCCTGCTCGACGAGGTCGGCCCGCTGCTTGACGACAGCATTTTATCGGTTCACTTTTTGGCCCACGAAGGGCAATATGTATGCCTTGATTACAGCGAAGATATGTTCGCCGACATCGTCCGCTTGTTCGGATCGGTCGAACGCGTCCACCGCGCCTACTACGAAACGGTGCTGCAATCGATCCGCACGGAGCTTGGCCGCTACAAACCGAGACGCATCGGCCATATGACGCTTGTGCGCAAGTTCCAACGCCGTTTCCCATGCTTGGAACCAATGGATGAGTGGATTGTTGCCATTCTCGATGACATCAAGCAGTTCGGCTATGAATTGGACTACAACGGCGCCGGCGCCGCCAAACCGCTCTGCCTTGAGCCGTATCCGCCGGGCGGCGTGATCGCCGAGGCGCGGCGGCGGGGCATCCCAATCGTCTACGGATCCGACGCCCATCGCGCCGCCGACTTGCACCAAGGACGGGAGAGGATGGACCGCGAGGCGCTTTCGGTTGACAACCGCCCGCAGCCGTCATAAAATAGGCGAATCAGCCATTTCCCTGCTTGCATCCTGCTGGATGTTGAGGCCAGAGTCCTGCTCCAACCATGATGAAAAAGGAGGCTAGTTCTATGTTTCGTCCCATGGCTTACAACGGAACACGCGAAGAAAATTACGCGCTCGTCATCGAACAGCTGAAATCGCTCATTTCCGGGGAACCCAACTTCATCGCCAACTTGGCGAACGCAGCCGCCTTGCTCAACCAGTTTTTCACCGACATCAATTGGGTCGGTTTTTATCTCGCAGACGGCGAGGAGCTTGTGCTTGGCCCGTTCCAAGGCTTGCCGGCATGCGTGCGCATTCCGTTCGGCAAAGGGGTGTGCGGCACGGCGGCCGCCAAACGGCGGACGGTGGTCGTTCCAGACGTTCACCAATTCCCGGGCCATATCGCCTGCGATGCGGCGTCTCAATCGGAAATCGTCGTGCCGCTCATCAAAGACGACCGCGTCATCGGCGTTCTTGACATCGACAGCCCGGTGAAAAACCGCTTCGATGACATCGACCGCCGCTACTTGGAGCAGTTTGCCAGCGTGCTCATTTCCGCCTGACGAAAAAAGCGCACCAAGCGCGAAGAAGGAATCCGCTTGCTCGGATTCCTTTTTTTTACACCTTATACAAATGACAGTCATCGTGCACAAAAATGCAGTTTTTTCCCGTCTCTTTTGCCATATAAAGCGCGGCGTCGGCTCGTTTGAACAGCTGTTTTGCATCCTCGCAGCCTTGGCGCTCCCACCATGACACGCCGCACGAAACGGTCACCGTCGGAATCGTTTGTTCTCTGACTTTTTCTGTGATGCGGCGGGCAATCGAAATGGCGTCAGACAGCGGCACTTTCGGCAAATACACCGCCAGCTCTTCCCCGCCCCAACGCGCCGCCACATCGCCATCGCGAATGTTGGCGCGCACCGTCTCAGCCACTTGGACGAGCACCCCATCGCCCGTTTGATGGCCGTACACATCGTTGATTTGCTTAAAGTTGTCAATGTCAAACAAAATGAGCGCCCCGGATGCATCGGATCCCATGGATGTTTGGATCACCTCGTCCAAGTAGCGGCGCGTATGCAGCTTTGTCAAATAATCGGTGACTACCATCTTCTCGAGCTCTTCGCGCAGCATCGCGTTCATAAACGCCAGCGTTGAATGTTGAACGAGGGATTCCAAGAGCTTAAACATCTCAAACGTAAATCGGTATGGCTCGCTGGCGAGCGCAATGCACAGTCCCTTCGTTTCCTTGTTTTGCTGCATCGGCGCCGCCATGATGGAACGAAACGAACCGAAAGCGGACACGCATACATCACCGGCAAATAAAATGTCATTTCCGCTTTGGCGCCGCTTTTCCACCCATTCGATATAGGGCTCGGACCGATGGTCGAAAAAAAACGGCGTGCTGCCTGGCAAAAGCTCCCGCTTGCCGTCGGCAAACAAGAAAAAACCGACTTCATCCGCGCCGAACGATTGTTGGATTTGCGATACCATGTACTCAATGGCTTCATGAAGCCGCGGCCGGGCGTTCAATTGGCGCATTGTGTCGTTGATCAGCTGCAAATCGGCGACAAGCCGGCGCGACTGTTCATACAACTTGGCGTTCTCAAGCGCGCTTCCAGCCGTGCTCGCCAGCAGCGAAATAAAATGAATCTCTCGTTTTGGAAATGGCGCAGCGTATGGGGCGATAATTTCAATCACCCCATACACCGCCTGCACCCCTTTAATCGGGGCGTACAGCACCGAGCGCGGCGGCGCCTCCATCTCCTCGCATTGCACTTGTCCAGTCAAAAACGCCCGCAACGCCGCCGTCTGTTTTTCCCTTTCATCCAATACAAGCGTTTTAATCGGCAAATTTCCGCGCAGATGGTTGTCATGCGACAACAGAAGGTGGTAGGTGAATGATGGATAGACGTTTTGCAGCGTGCGGATAATTTCTTCAAGCACAACATCGATATGCATCGAGGAATGAATTTTTGCGGCAAAGTGATGCAGCTGTCCATACCGTTTCTCTTCGCCCTCTCCTTGCAGCACCGCGCTAAGTTTCCGAAACAATCGCGCCAAATCCGTCCGGATCTCCCACAACAACCGCTCGTCAAAACCGCCATCTTTTCGATACATCAGCTCGACCATCGCCGGCGTCTCATCGGAAAGCATGAAAAAGAGCCGGGCCGCCATATGCGGCCCACCGGCATCGACAACAGCGACTTTCCGCTCTCCATCAGCCGCGATCGGCCCAGCGTCCGGCGTCCCAACCGCGGCCGCTTCCGGATAAAAGGCAGCCCGCACCGGGTCGTACAAATAAAAAACGGCTTGCTCGAGCGCCAGCTCTTCTTTTAGCAGCGCGAGCAACTCGCCCGCCGCCGCCGAAAACGGCCCATCGTCCTGAAACGCTAAAAACCAGTGGAAAAATTTTTGTTTAAATGATTCATACCGCTTCATTTCTTCCTTGTTCATCGCCTTTTCCACCCAAACCGGCATCATCATTCCAAATGAGAGAATGGGATGACAAATTTTTTCTAAAAATTGCATCTTTTATTATATCATACAAATAGAGAAGAAGGGAAACAAAATGTTGACTTTATCCTCTAAAAATCATATAATAGCCTTTGTGTAAAATATAGCAGCCTTTGTGCCCACCTTTATGGTTCATTTTGTTCCTCGACCCGCCGAGGTGCATCGTGTAACTCTTAGCTGCGAGAGCGAGGATGCATGAAAACAAAATGGCCATAATTGTTGGCGCACATCTGCTTTTATTTTACGGGAATAAAAGCGTAAGGAGGAGCAACGAATGGCTCGTTATACTGGCCCAATGTGGAAAATTTCCCGCCGCCTTGGCATCTCGTTGAGCGGCACGGGGAAAGAATTGCAAAAACGTCCGTATCCGCCTGGCCAACATGGTCCGGGGCAACGGCGGAAATTGTCGGAATATGGCTTGCAGCTGCAAGAAAAACAAAAGCTGCGCCATATGTACGGCGTGAACGAACGCCAATTCCGCAAAACGTTTGAAGAAGCAGGCAAAATGCCGGGCAAACACGGCGAAAACTTCATGATTTTGTTAGAATCGCGCCTAGACAACCTCGTCTATCGCTTAGGGTTGGCCCGCACGCGCCGTCAAGCCCGCCAGCTCGTGACGCACGGCCACATTTTGGTCGACGGCAGCCGTGTCAACATCCCGTCGTACCGAGTCAAACCGGGACAAACGATCGCCGTTCGCGAAAAATCGCGCAACTTGCAAGTGATTAAAGAAGCGCTCGAAGCGAACAACTACATTCCGGATTACTTGACGTTCAATCCGGAAAAAATGGAAGGGACGTACACCCGCTTGCCGGAGCGTTCCGAACTGCCGGCGGAAATCAACGAAGCGCTCATCGTCGAGTTCTACTCGCGTTAAGGCGCAAAAAAGATCCGAAATGCCGATGCATTTCGGATCTTTTTTCTTAGGCGTAGCGAATCAAATAATACTTTTTCTTCCCGCGGCGGATGACCGTAAACCGCCCCTCAAGGCGGTGTTCAGCCGTTAATATGGCTCCGACGTCTTGAAGGCGCTCGCCGTTGACGTAAATGGCGCCGCTTTGGATGTCTTCGCGCGCTTGCCGCTTCGATGGCGAAATGCCGGCAGAAACGAGCAGCTCGACAAGCGGAACGTCGCCTCCTTCATGAACGAATGACGGCACATCTTTGAACCCTTGCTCAATTTCCGCCGCTGTCAAATTGGCAATGTCGCCGCTAAAGAGCGCTTCAGAAATGCGAATCGCTTGCCTGAGCGCCTCTTCGCCGTGCACGAGCTTTGTCACTTCCTCAGCAAGCGCCTTTTGGGCCGCCCGCTTCTCTGGGGCTTCACGAAGCTCTTGTTCAAGCGCTTCGATTTCCTCTTTTGACAGGAACGTAAAGTACTTCAAGTAGCGGATCACATCGCGGTCGTCGGTGTTGATCCAAAACTGGTAAAACTCGTACGGCGATGTTTTCTCTTTATCGAGCCAAATCGTGCCGCTTTCCGTTTTCCCGAATTTCGTGCCGTCCGCTTTCGTCACAAGCGGGATCGTCAAGCCAAACGCCCGCGCCTCGCCTTTCGTTTTGCGAATAAGCTCAAGCCCTGCCGTGATGTTGCCCCATTGGTCGCTCCCGCCGATTTGCAGGCGGCAGCCTTCCGTCTCGTACAGGCGGAGAAAATCGTATGCCTGCAGCATCATATAGCTGAACTCGGTAAATGAAATGCCCGTCTCGATGCGCGATTGCACCGACTCTTTCGCCATCATGTAGTTGACGCTGAAATGCTTGCCCACATCGCGCAAAAACGTAATGACATCCAGCGGCCCGATCCAGTCGTAGTTGTTTTTGATTTTCGCCGGATTGCCGTCCGCTTCAAAATCTAAAAAACGGCCGAGCTGTTCTTTAATACGCGCGCTCCATGCCTCGACGGTTTCTTTCGCATTGAGCGTGCGCTCGCTTTTTTTCCCGCTCGGGTCACCGATCAACCCCGTCGCTCCGCCGACTAGGGCGATCGGCCGGTGCCCCGCCTGCTGGAAGCGGCGCAGCGTCAAAATGGCGGCCAAGTTGCCGATATGCAAACTGTCCGCCGTCGGGTCAAACCCGCAGTAGAGCGTCACCCGCTCCTCATTCAACAGCTTGCGCAACCCGTCTTCATCCGTCGTTTGGTTGACGAGCCCGCGCCATTGCAATTCCGCAAGCAAATCCATGTCCTTCACCTCTCTATAAATGTCATGCAAAAGAAAACACCCGCCCGTGATGAAGGGGCGAGTGTTCGTCGCGGTACCACCCTACTTAGAAAGCATGGTGCTTTCTCACTCATTTGGATAACGGCGCCGGCCGGCGGATGGCTACTAGGTGCCAAAAACGTTCGCCATCGCTGCTCAGGGAGGTAATTCACGCCTGCCTGTGGACTGGCTCGCACCGTCCGCCAGCTCTCTGCACCAGGGAGACAGCCGCTACTTGTTCCCATCATCGCTTTCTCATATGAAATATATACATTCTTATTACCATAGCGATGCGCTCGCTGTCAACTCTAACGCTTTTCGCACAAACGGCGAAAAATCGGCAAAATTCCACAATGCCTCCCCTTCCTATGGTATACTGATATATAATGACTTGCCGCATAGGGGGGGCTGGCATGAAGCGAAACCAACTTTCCATTTCTCTTGAAAAAGCGTGGCATTATTTTTCCCTTACATACGATGTGGTTTGGAACGTCATCTTAATTTTGCTCATCGTCGCACTCTGCCTTGTCTGCTTTGCCATCGGCGCCGGCGCCGGCTATTTTGCCTTTTTGGTCAAAGATATGCCCGTTCCCTCGCCCGACGAGATGAAAAAGGAGATTTACCATTACGGCGAAACGAGCCACATGTACTTTGACGGCGGCGTATATTTAGGGCGGTTCCGGTCCGACCTTGACCGCGAGGCGGTGCCTCTTTCCGAGGTGTCGCCATACGTCGTGCAGGCGATCATCGCGACCGAAGACGAACATTTTTATGAACACGACGGCGTCGTTCCGAAGGCCGTCATCCGCGCCGTGTTTCAAGAGCTGACCAACTCGCCGGTCAAAAGCGGCGGGAGCACGCTTACGCAGCAGCTCGTCAAAAACCAGATGTTGACGAACGAGGTGTCGTTTGAGCGGAAGGCGAAAGAAATGCTGCTTTCACTTCGTCTGGAGAAATTTTTTTCCAAAGAAGACATTTTAGAGGCGTATTTAAACGTCGTTCCGTTCGGCCGCAATTCTTCAGGGCGCAACATCGCCGGCATCCAAGCCGCGGCCCAAGGCGTCTTTGGCGTCAACGCCAAAGAGTTGAATCTCGCTCAAGCGGCGTTTTTGGCCGGACTGCCGCAAAACCCGTTCGTCTACACCCCGTTTGCCGCTGACGGCAGCGTCAAATCGGATCTCTCGGCGGGATTGAAACGGATGAAAACGGTGCTGTACCGGATGAAACGGGCCGGCTACATCTCGGAAAAACAGTATAAGGAAGCGCTTTCCTATGATGTGGCGAAGCAT
Source organism: Geobacillus sp. ZGt-1 (assembly GCF_001026865.1). Taxonomy (NCBI): domain Bacteria; kingdom Bacillati; phylum Bacillota; class Bacilli; order Caryophanales; family Anoxybacillaceae; genus Geobacillus; species Geobacillus sp. ZGt-1. The sequence goes on from NZ_LDPD01000023.1 coordinate 700,400, forward strand.
TTCGCCGCCCCGAAGCCGTCGCCGTTTGAACAATATCCGTTTTTGACGATGGAGATTGAGCGGCGGGCGAAAGAGGTGCTCGCCGAGACGTTCGCCAAGCGCGACGGCTATAAGCCGGAAGAGGTGAAGCGCGACCCCGCTCGTTTCCGCCGCTACCTCGGCGAGGCGGAAAAAGCGTTGCGCCAAGGCGGATATCGGATTTATACGACGATCGACAAAAAGATTTATGAACAAATGCAGCGCATCGCCGCCCGCTACCCGTATTACGGAAGCGACAATGTGTATTACACCAAAGACAAGAAAACAGGAAAAATGATCCCCCATCGCCAACCGGTCGAAGTCGGGGCGATGCTCATCGAAAACAAAACGGGAAAAATCATCAGCTTCGTCGGCGGCCGCGATTATGGGCGCGAGCAGTTGAACCACGCCACCCAGGCGCACCGGTCCAACGGGTCAACGATGAAACCGCTCTTAGTATACGCGCCGGCGATGGAGATGGGCGTCATCCAGCCGGCGACGATCATTCCCGACTTGCCGCTTTCGATCGGTTCGTATACACCGAAAAACGCGGACGGAAAAACGCACGGGCTCGTCACGGCGCGCTATGCCTTGCAGCAATCGTTCAACATTCCGGCTGTTCGGACGTATATGAGAATTCGATCCCGCCATCCGATCGACTATTTGCATAAAATGGGGGTCACGAGCGTCGCCAAACAAGAAGAGGCCAATCCAGCTTTGGCGATCGGCGGGACGCACATTGGCGTCACGGTCGAGGAAAACGTCAACGCCTATGCGACGTTCGCCAATTACGGATCGTTCGTGGACGCTTACATGATTGAGAAGATTGTGGACAAAAACGGAAAGATCGTTTACAAACATCAAAGCAAACCCGTCCCGGTGTTTTCGCCGCAAACGTCGTACTTGATGATCGATATGATGCGCGATGTGCTTCACGGCGGAACGGCCTCGTCGGTGCCGCGCTACTTGACCTTTTCCGCCGATTGGGCGGGAAAAACCGGCACATCGCAAGACAAGCGCGATTCGTGGTTTATCGCCGTCAATCCGAACGTCACGTTCGGCGTTTGGATCGGCTATGACCGGCCGGCGCCGCTTGAGTCCCGCTACAAAGGGCTTTCCTACAGCCAGCGCACCCAGCTGTTATGGGCGCGGTTGATCAATGCTGCCTATCAAGAAAACCCGAAGCTCATCGCTCCGCCGAAGCGGTTTCTCATGCCAGGCGGCATCGTCCGCCGCGCTTACTGCGCCGCGAGCGGCTTCAGCCCGTCGGCCGCGTGCGAAAAAGCCGGGCTCGTCCGTTACGATCTGTACAATACGAAGTTTGCACCGCGGGAAGGAAGCGGCGAGGAAGTGATGGAAAGCCGGGTCGTCGTCATCGGCGGACGCCGCTATGTGGCGCTTGAGACGACGCCGGAAGAGTTTGTCACTCGCGAAGTGATCGTGAATCCGAAGCTTCTCGCCGATTGGGGGATCAACGGCGAAGGGCAGGCAGGCGATGCATCGCTCGTCTCCACATTAAAGGAAAACGGCCGTCCACCGGCTCCACCCGCCGCTCGGCTTGCAGGGGGCAAGCTCGTCTGGAATCGCCATAACGAGCCGGATGTCATCGGCTACCGCGTCTATCTAGTGAACGAAACGGGGGAACGACGCCTCGCCGCCGCTGTTAAAGCGGACGAGGCAGCCTCGTTTTCGCCGCTGCAGCCGGGCGCCGCGTACTGCGTCACTGCTGTGGACATCGCCGGACAGGAATCGGCGCCGTCGAACCTCGTTTCGCTGCCGTCCGCCTCGCCGCCCAATTCCGGTCATCAAAAGAGCGGCGAGCCGTCTTCTCCCCCGCCGTCGGGTGACGTGGAGTGACAAGGAGCTGACCCAAAAGATTGTCTTTCTTTGATTGGCTTTCTTTAGAAGATGCCATTCGTTTTGAATAAAGAGTTGGCGCGTATATATGGTGATCGAAAAGAGGGTGTCCCGATCCTTGTTGGGACACCCTTTCTTGTTTTGTGAAGATGGGGATTTTCGCCAAATGGATGGTTCTTAAGCGAAGAGGAAACGGGCATGTATCAAGTTTTTCAAATGGAGAAATCACGCTGTTGGCCGCGTTTTCCGTTCCATCACCGTCTTTGCAGCCGCCCCGCTTCGGCCCCAGTCTGAAAAGAACAACAGCGCCTGGAACAGCGGATGTTCCAGACGCTTTTCGCTCATCAGTCTTCCATCGTCGACAAATCGCCGGTCGGCAAGTTGAGCTCCCACGCCTTTAGGACGCGGCGCATGATTTTCCCGCTCCGCGTTTTCGGCAGTTTGTCGCGGAACTCGATCTCACGCGGCGCGGCATGAGCGGCAAGCCCTTTTTTCACAAATTGGCGGATGTCTTCTTTCAGCTCCTCGGACGGCTCGTACCCTTCGCGAAGCGCGATGAACGCTTTGATGATTTCCCCGCGCACCGGATCCGGCTTTCCGATGACGCCGGCTTCGGCAACGGCCGGATGCTCGACGAGCTTGCTTTCGACTTCAAACGGTCCAACGCGTTCGCCGGATGTGTTGATGACATCGTCAACACGGCCTTGGAACCAGAAGTAGCCGTCTTCATCCATGTAGGCCGAATCGCCGGATACGTACCAGTCGCCGATAAAGTATGATTCATATTTTTGCGGGTTGTTCCAAATCGTTTTCATCATCGACGGCCAGCCTTTTTTGATGGCCAAGTTGCCCATCCGGTACGGCGGCAAGACGTTTCCTTGGTCATCAATGATCGCCGCCTCAACGCCCGGAATCGGTTTCCCCATCGATCCCGGCTTGATTTCCATGCACGGGTAGTTGCAAATGAGATGCCCGCCTGTTTCCGTCATCCACCACGTATCATGGATGCGGCGGCCGAACACTTTCATCCCCCAGCGGATGACTTCCGGGTTGAGCGGCTCGCCGACGCTCAAAATGTGGCGGAGCGAGCTTAAATCATATTTTTTCACGACTTCATCGCCGGCGCCCATCAGCATGCGGAACGCCGTCGGCGCGCTGTACCAGACGGTGACGCCGAAATCTTGGATCGTTTGATACCAAGCATCCGGGCTGAAGCGGCCGCCGACGATGACGCTTGACGCTCCGCACAGCCACGGGCCGAAGATGCCGTACGACGTCCCGGTCACCCACCCCGGGTCAGCCGTGCACCAGTAAATGTCGTCTTCTTTTAAGTCGAGCACCCATTTCGCCGTTTGATAGTGCTGAATCATCGCGTTATGGACGTGCAAAACGCCTTTCGGCTTGCCGGTCGAACCGGATGTGTAATGCAAAATCAAGCCGTCTTGGCGGTCGACCCATTCGATGTCGAAATGCTTGCTTGCCTCATTCATCCGCTTTTTCAAATCGATGTACGGCCCTTCCTCGACAATGCCGTCGCCGACCAAAAAGACGTACTTCAACTCCGGCAAATCGCCGACCGGCACGCGCGGCAGAAGCTCCGGCGTCGTAATGATCGCCTTCGCCCCGCTGTCTTCAAGACGGTCGCGCACCGCTCCTTCCATGAACGCCTCAAACAGCGGCCCGACGATGGCGCCGGTTTTAATGATCCCAAGCACCGCAAAGTACAGTTCCGGAGAACGCGGCATGAACACGAACACACGGTCGCCCTTCTGAATGTCCGCCGCCTGTTTTAAGACGTTCGCCACCTTATTGGACATCTCTTTCATTTCTTTGAACGTATATTTCTCGTTCCGCACCGCGTCGCGGTAATAGAGCGCCACTTTATTTTTACGGAACGACTCAGCATGGCGGTCGATCGCCTCATACGCCATGTTGACTCGGCCCGTTTCATGCCAAGAAAACTCTTTCTCCACTTCCGACCATTGAAACTGTTTATATGTTTCTTCGTAGTTTTTCAAATTGTAGTCCCCTTGTATGACAGGAAGCCGTTCTGTGTTCATTCTCCGATCCCCCTTATGTAAGTGATTACATTTCTATTATAGTCGATTGAAAACCATTTCTCAATTTTTAAAATATTCCTCGTCCCCACTTTTTTGAAATTTTTTTGAACCGCGCCAGCCGGCGCCGTTTTTATGTATAATGGAAGCAGAACGACCAATTCAGGTGGTGGACGAATGGAACATAAAAAAACGTATAACGCCAAAGAGCTGAAAACCCCGAAAGGAACGCTCCTCATCGAAGGGCCGGTGACGCCGGAAGCGTTGGCCAGCTACGAATTCCACCATGACCTCACTTCCTTCCGCCCGCCTGCCAAACAGCACAAAGCGTTGATCGAAATCGCCAAGCTGCCGGAAGGGCGGATCATCATCGCCCGCCGCGGCGAGGTGATTGTCGGATATGTGACGTTTTTGTATCCCGATCCGCTTGAGCGTTGGTCGGAAGGGAACATGGAAAATTTGCTCGAGCTTGGCGCCATTGAAGTCATTCCGGAGTTCCGCGGGTTTGGCGTCGGAAAAAATTTATTGATCGTCTCGATGATGGACGACGCCATGGAAGACTACATCATCATTACAACTGAATATTACTGGCATTGGGATTTAAAAGGCACGGGGCTGAACGTATGGGAGTACCGAAAAGTGATGGAGAAAATGATGAACGCCGGCGGGCTCGTCTGGTATGCGACCGACGACCCGGAAATTTGCTCCCATCCGGCGAACTGCCTCATGGTCCGCATTGGCAAACGGGTCGACGCCGAATCGATTCAACGGTTCGACCGGCTTCGGTTTATGAACCGCTATATGTACTAGCTGAAATTCTCAGCTGTCCGGACGTTTGCGCCCGCCTTGCCGGTTGCGGGCGGCGCGCATAAAATGCCACGCACAAAGGGGAGAGGAGAACGATGCTTGTCGAACAAGTGATGAAAGCACCGGTTATCACGCTTCGCGCCACCAATACAATCGCCGAAGCGCTGCAGCTGCTAAGACATCACCGCATCCGCCATCTGCCGGTCGTCGACGAGGAAGGACGTCTTCTGGGGCTTGTGACGAGCCAAGATTTGCGCGACGCGAGCCCGTCCATTTTCCATCTTCATGAACATCTTGAAGACTTGCAAAAACCGGTCAGCACGATTATGAAAACCGACCTCATCGTCGGCCATCCGCTCGATTTCGTCGAGGAGGTGGCGGCGCTCTTTTACGAACACCGAATCGGCTGTCTGCCGATCGTCAATCACAGGAAACTCGTCGGCATCATCACGCAAACGGATTTGCTCCGCACGTTCATTGAATTGACCGGCGTTCACCAGCCGGGGTCGCAAATCGAGATCAAAGTGCCGAACGAAACCGGCATGTTAAGCAAAGCGGCGGCCATCATCAGCGAGCGCCATGTGAACATCGCCAGCGTCTTGGTGTATCCAGCTCCGGATCCGAATGAGAAAATTTTAGTTTTCCGCGTGCAGACGATGAATCCGCTTCCATTGATCCGCGATTTGCAAAACGCCGGCTATCACGTGCTATGGCCGAACTTGCCGGGGGTTACGTCATGAGCCGAAACTGCGCATTCGTCTATAGCGAGCAATTTCTTCAGTACAAATTTCATGACGACCATCCGTTCAACCAGCTGCGGGTCAAAATGACATACGACTTGCTTTGCACGCTCGGCGCGCTCGAAGACCGCCAGATCGTCGCCCCGCGCATGGCGACCGATGACGAGCTGGCGCTCATTCACGACCGCTCCTACATCGAGGCGGTGAAAGCGGCCGGGCGCGGCGAGCTGTCGGAAGCGGCGGCGCAAAACTACGGCCTTGGCACCGAGGATACGCCGATTTTCCCAAACATGCACGAAGCGAGCGCTCTTTTGGTCGGCAGCACCCTCACCGCCGTCGACGCGGTTCTTTCCGGAGCGGCCGAGCATGCGCTCAACCTTGGCGGCGGTCTGCACCACGGCTTCCGCGGCAAAGCATCCGGCTTTTGCGTCTACAACGACAGCGCGGTCGCCATTCAATACATCAGGGAGAAATACGGACTGCGCGTGTTGTACGTCGACACGGACGCCCACCACGGCGACGGGGTGCAATGGGCGTTTTACGACGATCCGAACGTTTGCACGTTTTCCATTCATGAAACGGGGCGCTATTTGTTCCCAGGGACCGGAAATGTCAACGAGCGCGGCTTAGGCGCGGGCTACGGCTATTCGTTCAACATTCCCGTTGATGCGTTCACGGAAGACGAATCATGGATCGCCGCCTATACGACCGCGCTTCGGGAAATCGCCGACTTTTTCCGCCCGGACGTCATCGTGACGCAAAACGGCGTCGACGCCCACTATTACGATCCGCTCACCCATTTGTCGGTGACGATGAAAACCTACCGCGCCATTCCGAAACTCGCGCACGAAATCGCGCATGAATATTGCGGCGGACGCTGGATCGCCGTCGGCGGCGGCGGCTATGACATCTGGCGCGTCGTGCCGCGGGCATGGGCGCTCCTTTGGCTCGAGATGACGGGACAAGCCGATGTGTCCGGCCCGCTGCCGGATGAGTGGCGCGAACGTTGGCAACCGCTTTCACCCGTCGCGCTTCCGCTTGAGTGGGACGACCCGGATGACTTGTATCCCCCGATCCCGCGCAAGGCGGAGATCAGCGAAAAAAATGCGCAAACGGTGGAAAAGGCGTTGTATTTCATTCGCAGTCAACGCCGGGCGGGGACTTGATTTTTTTTCATTTAAAGAAAACAATGGATTTCTACGTCCTGTTTTCCTAGTCAACTTCCGTTTTCACCGAAAAACGGGCCGACTGCAAGGCGATTGCAGCTGTCAAAAAAGAAATGGAGCAAAGCAAGCAAGAAGCTGGCCCCCGTGTTGAGGCCAGCTTTTTTCATTTCGTCGACTCCCGCACTTCAAGCCGGTGCGGCAAGACAACGATATGGTGGTCCACTGGCTCTTTGTTCATATACTTCGTCAAGAGCCGCATCGCCACCGCCCCGATGTCGTACATCGGCTGCACGACGGTCGTCAGCCGCGGCCGCACCATCGTCGCCAATCGCGTGTTGTCAAAACCGACGACTTCCAGTTCATCCGGCACGCGCACCCCGTGGTCTTGGGCGCTGTGGATGATGCCGAGCGCCATTTCGTCCGTGCCAGCAAACACCGCCGTCGGCCGTTCGGCAAGCTCTGTGATTTTCTCATACGCCTCCAAGCCGGAGTCGTACGAGTTGTCGCCCTCAATGACGAGCTCTTCCTCATACGGCGCGCCGTGTTCTTCAAGCGCGCGTCGGTACCCCGCCAACTTCCGCTGGTTGATCGGGTCATCGGTCGGACCGGTCACATAGACAATGCGGCGGTTTCCTTTTTCCAGCAAATACGTCACGGCTTCAAACGCCGCCTGCTCATAGTCGATGTTGACCGAGGGAATCTCGTTCGGTCCCATCGTCGCCGCAAGCACGATCGGCACCGACGACTTTTGAAATTCGGCGACGTGCTCATCGGTGATCGTCCCGCCCATAAACAACAGGCCGTCCACTTGCTTGGCGAGCATCGTGTTGAGCAAATGCAGCTCTTTTTCTTTGTTTTGGTCGGAGTTGCTCAAAATGATGTTGTACTTGTACATCGTGGCGATGTCCTCAATGCCGCGCGCCAGTTCGGCGAAGAAAATGCTCGAAATATCCGGGATGATCACTCCGACCGTCGTCGTTTTTTTGCTGGCGAGCCCCCGCGCCACGGCGTTCGGGCGGTAGCCGAGCCGTTCGATGGCCTCAAGCACTTTTTTTCTCGTCGACGGTTTGACGTTCGGGTTGCCATTGACGACGCGCGAGACGGTCGCCATCGAGACGTTCGCCTCCCGCGCCACATCATAAATCGTTACCGTCATGTTGTTTCACTCCTTTTCGCTCGATCCGATAACCGGTCAAATTCCGAATGTATGTACAACTATCATACGATACATTATCGCCAACTCGCAACGAAATCGCAACCATTTTGCCGGTTTGTTCACAAACCGTTCACGGGTAGTTTGCCCCAACACTCGCCATCTCATCAAAAAATCCCCTCGGGCAACAACCGAGGGGATCGTCTTACGCCTGAACAAACTGACGTTGGAACGCGCGCACTTCTTCCATAAACTCGTTGAATTGGGCGATGTCCATTTGCTGGGCGGAATCGGACAAGGCGACGGCCGGGTCCGGATGCACTTCGGCCATGACGCCGTCGGCGCCGATCGCCAAGGCCGCTTTGGCGCACGGGATGAGCAGATCGCGCCGCCCCGTTGAGTGGGTGACATCGACGAACACCGGCAAGTGCGTTTCTTTCTTCAAAATCGGCACAGCCGAAATGTCGAGCGTGTTGCGCGTCGCCCGCTCGTACGTACGGATGCCGCGCTCGCACAAAATGATCTGCCCGTTTCCTTGTGACATGATGTACTCAGCGGCGTTGATGAATTCTTCAATCGTCGCCGCCAAGCCGCGCTTCAGCAAAATCGGCTTGTTCACTTGGCCGGCTGCCTTAAGCAGCTCAAAGTTTTGCATGTTGCGCGCGCCGATTTGGATGACGTCAATATAGTCCAAGGCGATTTCAATGTCCGCCGGGGTGACGATTTCACTGATGACCGCCAAATCAAACTCATCGGCGATCCGTTTCAAAATTTTCAGCCCTTCCACGCCGAGCCCTTGGAAATCGTACGGCGACGTGCGCGGTTTGTAGGCGCCGCCGCGCAGCAGCTTGATCCCTTGTTTTTTCACGGCCTCCGCCACCACAGCGACTTGTTCATAGCTTTCCACAGCGCACGGGCCCATGACGAAATATTGGTTGCCGTCGCCGATTCGCTCGCCTTTCACTTCAACAATCGTGTTTTCCGGATGCTTTTTCCGCGAGACAAGGAGCGCCTTGCGGTGGTCGTCTTCCTGCAGCTCGAGCGCTGCTTTAAAAATTTCCTTGAAAATGTGCTGCAGCGTCGATGTTTCAAACGGCCCATCGTTATGCTCGGAAATGAGATCCAACATTTTCCGTTCGCGCACCGGATCGTAGCGGTGCGTCCCTTGCGCTTCTTTAATTTTTCCGATCTCCTGAACGAGCCGCCCCCGTTCATTGATCAGTTTCAACAGCTGCAAGTTGATCTCATCGACTCGCGCCCGCAGTTCGTCTAATCTCTCATTGCTCATGCTTTTCTCATCCTTTCGCCAAGTGTAGTGCATTGTTTTCGCCGCTTGCCGGCAAGCGGCGCCCCCGTCTTGGAGAGCGAAGTCGTTTAATTAGTGTTTATTATAATCGATGGAGCTATCGTTGTCACGAAAAAAATGCTTTTTTGATTAAACGCTTTTAAGCGATAAAGTAAAAAGTGTGCAAAAAACCGCCCGCAGTAAAGGCGGACGGTCAAGCGCCGACATGCTCCGAGAGCGCGCCATACGTAATGGCCCAATGGGACGCATGCCAGACGACGCGGCCGTTTTCAAACAGCAGCACTTGCGGCGACTCGTGTTTCACCCCGGTCGTTTCGGCGATATAGTTGGAGAGCGGCCGCGCCTCTTGGACGTACAGGCAATACACCGCCAGCTCTGGATGGTCTGCGGCGAACTTCTCGCATTCGCCAAACGCCGCTTGACTGATCGGGCAGGTGAGGCTATGCTTGACGAACAAAAAACGCTCCGTTTCCTTCATGACGCGGTCAAACTGTTCGATCGTCTCCAGCTTCTCCATTCCCATCGCCTTCACTCCGTTTCTTTTCGCGACGTGATGCTTTGCTCGGCGTCATCAAGCGCCGCCTCGGCTTCCTCAAGCAGCTTTTGCAGCGTTTCCCGGTCGGCTGGCCCGGCGGATGGCGGAATCGGAATCGTCGCCTCCTTGGCTTCCTCTCCATCGTTTTCCCCGCCGGCTGGCGCCGTCGTGGATTTCAACGGGATGAAGTTGGCGATTTCCTTCGTTTTCTCTTTCGCCGTTTCCAACCATTCGACAGCCGTTGTTTTCACCGGCTCCCACGTTTCATCGTTGCTCCACTCGGCCAGCCATTTCCGCCCTTTTTCGCTCGTCAAAAACAACGCAGCAGCCGCGCCGGCGATGCCGCCGACCAGCGCGCCAAGCAAAAATCCACCGTTATTTTTCGCCATTCGATACACCCTCCCTCTAGAAATGTTGAACGGGAATGCTCCTTTAACGATTGTTTTTTCTCCATTTTTCCCGTAAATCGAGCAAAACATTTGTCCAGCGCAACGCCTTGCCCCATTTTCCTTGCCCCAGGCCCGCCCGCGCCGACAAACCGGCAGCCGCCTGCCGAAGCGCGCGGTTGAGCGAACGAATCGTGCCGCCGATCTCTCCGACCGCTTCGATTGCGCCATTTAGCGTTTCTACTTTTTTTTGCACATCGCTGGCGATGCCGTTGGCCGTATGGAGAAGTTCACGAACTTCTTTCGCCACCGTTTGCACTTGCTCATCGGCATGGTCGATCGCCGCCGTCAGCCGGCGCAGCGTTTCCTGCAAAACGATGAGCGTCCTGGCTATGTAAACAACAAGCAGCAAAAAAGCAAGCGCGATGAGCGCCACGCTTCCATACAAAAGCCATTCCACCCGATTCCCTCCTTGCCCATTCGAACGTTTCATTCCCTTTGTACCCATCTTTTCCCGCTTTCAAACTTCGACATAGAAAAGACGGCTTCCTTTTTGAAACAGGAAAAAACGGGCCATCTTCATCACAGCCCGTTCCCTGTCGGCCGTCAGGCGGAAAGAACGGCCCGTTCGTACGCTTGTTGAAACTTTTGAATGTCGCCGGCGCCCATGAACACCAACACCGCGTCTTGATGCTGCTTCAACACGGCTACGTTTTGTTCCTCAAGCAGCTGGGAACGCGGAATTTGCGCCTGCAAATCACGGATCGTCAGCTTGCCCTCATGTTCGCGCGCCGAGCCGAAAATGTCGCACAAATACACGTGGTCCGCTTGCAGCAAACTTTCGGCAAACTCGCGCAAAAACGTCTGCGTCCGCGTATACGTATGCGGCTGAAAAATCGCCACCACTTCGCGCCCCGGATATTTTTGCCTTGCCGCCTCCAATGTCGCCGTAATTTCGCGTGGATGATGCGCGTAATCATCGATCAGCACTTGGCGCCCGACCGTTTTTTCACTGAAGCGGCGCTTCACGCCTTGGAACGTTTGCAGCCGCTTGGCGATCGTGCCCGCATCCACCCCTTCGTAGTGGCAGAGGGCGATCACGGCGAGAGCATTCAATACGTTATGAGTGCCGAAGCGCGGAATGGCAAACGAAGCGAAAAATGTGTTGCGCACGAACACATCAAACGCCATCCCTTCCGTCGTCTTGACGATATTGCGCGCCTGAAAATCGTTTTCTTCGCCGAATCCATAAAACAAAATCGGCACTTTCGCCTGAATGTTCGGCAAATACGGATCATCCCCGCAGGCGACGATCGCTTTTTTCACTTGATTCGCCATTTGCTGGAAAGCGGAAAACACATCGTCGACATTGGCAAAATAATCCGGGTGATCAAAGTCAATATTTGTCATGATCGCATAATCTGGAAAGTAGGAAAGGAAGTGCCGGCGGTATTCGCACGCTTCAAACACAAAGTATTTGCTCCCTGGCTCTCCTTTTCCCGTGCCGTCTCCGATCAAATAGGACGTTGGATGGGCTCCTTGCATCACATGGGCAAGCAACCCCGTCGTCGTCGTCTTTCCATGCGAACCGGTCACCGCGATGCTCGTAAACTTGCCTGCCAGCTGGCCTAAAAAGCGATGGTAACGAATGACAGGCACACCAAGCTGACGGGCCGCCTCGATTTCCTCATGCGTATCCGGAAATGCGTTGCCGGCAATGACCGTATAACCTGGACGAATATTGTCTTTCGAAAAAGGCAGCACCGGGATTCCCCGCTCTTCAAGCGCCTTTTGCGTGAAAAACCATTTCTCTACATCCGACCCTTGCACCGTATAGCCAAGGTCATGAAGCACTTGCGCGAGCGCGCTCATCCCCGTGCCTTTAATGCCTACAAAATGGTAAGCTGTCATCGTTAAGCCCTCCAACCATCGTCTCTCTGTAAGACAGTATATGATATCCATCTCGTTTTGCCATTTCTCTCATTGCGGTGCACCATTCATTTCCCCATTATAGCACGCAAGGAGGCAAAACACTACCGCCCGCCCAAAGGAGGCCGCCCGCCCTCAGCTGTTCTGCTCGCGCCAGCGCTCCCACTCATCCTCGCTCATCAACACATCGCGCGGTTTGCTGCCGCGCGCCTCCGAAATCAACCCTCGTTCCTCCATCATCTCGATCAACCGGGCAGCGCGGTTGTAGCCGATGCGGAAATGACGCTGCAGGCTCGATGTCGACGCCCCTCCTTGGGCGATGACAAACCGGCACGCCTCCTCGAACAGTTCGTCATCCTCGCCGCCCATCGACGCCGTTTGCCGAAAATCGTCCGGATCAAACAGATAGGATGGGCCTTGCTTCTCTTTCACGTGCGCTGCCACCCGCTCGATTTCCTCATCAGAAATAAAGCAGCCTTGCAGCCGCACCGGCTTGGCCGAACCATTTTCCAAAAACAGCATATCGCCGCGCCCAAGCAGCCGCTCAGCCCCATTCACATCTAAAATGGTGCGCGAATCGACTTGGGAGGAGACGGAAAACGCAATGCGCGTCGGAATGTTCGCCTTGATCAATCCCGTGAGGACATCGACCGACGGCCGCTGCGTCGCGATCAGCAGATGGATGCCGCACGCCCGCGCTTTTTGCGCCAGCCGGCAAATCGATTCTTCGACATCGGCTGGAGCGGCCATCATGAGGTCCGCTAGCTCATCAATGACGATGACGATGTACGGCAGCGGCGGCTCGCTGCTTCCGCGTTCGCGAAGATGGGCGTTATACTTTTCAATATCGCGCACGCCGGCGTGGACAAACTGTTCATACCGCCGTTCCATTTCGCCGACCGCCCACTTGAGCGCCCCCGCCGCCGCCTTCGCCTCGGTGATCACCGGGCTGAGCAAATGCGGCAGCCCGTTGTACGGCGCCAGTTCGACCATTTTTGGATCAATGAGCAGCCATTTCACTTCGTGCGGCGCTGCTTTATACAACATGCTGATAAGCATCGCGTTCATGCATACGCTTTTTCCCGACCCGGTCGCCCCGGCGATCAGCCCATGCGGCATTTTTCGGATGTCAGTCACGACCGGCGCACCGCTAATGTCAAGCCCAAGCGCCACGGTAAGCGGCGATGGGCTTTTACGGAACGCTTCGCTTTCTAAAATTTCCCGCAGGCGCACCGGACGGCTCGTTCGGTTCGGCACTTCAATGCCAATCGTCCGTTTTCCCGGGATCGGCGCCTCGATGCGAATATCTTTCGCCGCCAGACTGAGTTTGATATCATCGATTAAACTCGTAATCTTGCTCACTTTCACTCCTAAATCCGGCTGCACTTCAAACCGCGTCACCGTCGGTCCTTGCGTCGCCCCAACGACTTTGGCGCCGATATGGAAGCTCGCAAACGTCCGGTCCAAACGCTGGCATTGGTCGCGAAGCCACTGCTCGTCGCGTTCGGCCGCTTTCTCGGGCGGTTCAAGAAGCGCCAATGGCGGCAGTACGCAGCCGTTCGATCGATTCGCCGCCTTTTCTTCGAGTTTGCGCCAATCTTGCTTTAACATGATCACATTATACGGGATGCGCGTTCGTTCGGGGCGGGAAGCCTCCTCCCGGCCCGCGGGCGCCGCCGAGTGACGGATTTCGCGATCTGGGGTCGTCTCCCGCTGTTCTGTCGAAGAAGCGCTCCCTCCGTCTCCATTCCTCATCTGTGACGGCACCCCTCGTCCTTCGCTCTCCAAGCCGCCGTCTGTTGCGTGCGGCGCGCGTTCGTTGCCTCGTTCGTCCAGCTCCTGCCCTTTCTTTTCATCCGCCTCGGCATCATGTTCTTCCTGCCCTGCCGCCGGCGCCAGCTCATGTTTTCCTTCCGTTTCCATAACAGCCGCGGGCATCGCTCCGCTCGCGTCTTCGTTCCATTCCTCTGCCCCCTTGGCCAAAGGCGCCTCTTCTTTTGGCGGTTCAGCCGCCCGGCTTTCCGTGCCCTCTCGCGCGTCTCGCCGTGTCGCTTCTCCGCGGAGGGCCTCTTCCCGAACCGCCTCATCGCTCCGATTCTCTATGTCCCCCGCACCGGTCAGCTCGGGTTCATCCGCTCGTTGCCGCTGTTTCCCCCGATTCCGATCATATCCAAAAACCGGGGATGGCACATCGGACGGGCGGAACGGCCGTTTTTCCGCTATTTCCCTTGAAACGCCAGCTGACGGGCGCCGACTCGGCAGCGGCCGGGATGCCTCGCTTTTCTCCCGCCTCGGCCTTTCCTGATTTTCACCCGGCTGGTCATCCGGAATCAACGGAAAGCGGAAGCGGCCTTGCGGATATTGGTAAATGACATTCACCGCGCCGCGTTCGGGCATGCCGGCCGACAGCCGGGAATTCGCTCGCTGCTCGTTCCCTTCCTCTTCCTCGTCGCTCGTGAGAAAACGAAGCCATCGTTTCCAAAATTTCATCCATCACGTCACTCTTTCTTTGCCTTCATTGTCGGAAAAAACGCCACTGGCGTCGTTCCAGTGGCGAAACAACAGTCGGAATCCGTCTGCACCGCCCGTCGGAACGTCAAAAAACGAACGGCTGGCCGACCTCATACTCATCGGACAGCACCAAAATGCCTTTCTCCTGCGGGGCGTTTGGCAGCCCAAGCTCGCGGGCCGAACAAATCATGCCGGATGACCGGACGCCGCGCAGCTCGCTTTCTTGAATGACGAGGCCGTTTGGCATCACGGCGCCGATTTTGGCGACGACGACTTTTTGCCCTTCGGCGACGTTCGGCGCTCCGCAGACGATTTGCAGCACCTCACCGCCGACATCGACTTGGCAGACGCTCAATTTATCGGCGTTCGGATGCTTCGTTTTCTCTTTCACATATCCGACGACAAACTTCGGCGACAAGTCAGCTTCGATCGGTTCGTCAAAACCGTTTTTCGCCAAGATGTCGTTGATGACGCCGACGAGCTCCTCATTCACTTCCAGCGGACCGTTGCCGGAAAACGGATAGTACGAAGACGCGGAAAAAATGTTATAGCCGACCGTCTCGCCCGTCCGTTCGGACATGATGCGGACGACATCGCCTTGTCTGACAAACGTCCGTTCCTCATCCGCCGCCGGTTTCAGCGACACGAGCAGCACGTCGCCGACCCCTTCTCGGTTGTAAAACACGTTCATCGCTTCATTCCTCCTTGCCGCTACGTTCTCCGTTTTTTTCCTAAAATAAAAATCGGTTCAAGTTTCCCATTTTCGTATAAAAACGACAGCGCCGTGATCGGCACGCGGCCGCCGGCAAAAAAGCTCATCGTCATTTGCGCGAGCACGTCATAACCGATGTCGTTGCGGACATCAGCGATGATGAGCACATCTTGATGCGGAACAGCGACGGCCATCGTTCCTTCCACGCGCGCCCGCATGCCGGCCAAAAACGATTCGTTTAAAATGCGGCTCGCATCATACCCGTCATTGGTGTTCACAAAATAAAACACGTTGTCCGCCACCCGGTCCTCTTTCACCGGCGTCGGCAGCGACCGAACGTTGAAACGGGCGATTTCCTTCACCCGCTCGCGGCTCCATTTGTCTTTCTCCAGCATGCGCTCATCAATCAAGCGATACGTTTTGCCTAGGTCGAGCGCATAGTAAATGCGCGTTTCGGCTGTATGATCATCAAACAGCAACGGAATGCCTTCTTTCGTCTCCGTCGGAAACGACGCCGAGCGAATGACGGGATAAATGTTTCGCTCGTTGCCGGAAAGCGCCGCGTCTTCCTCCATCGTTTTCAACGTTTCCTCTACATAATAAACGACTTCGCGCACCGCCTCATCTTTTTGTTCGTGCCATTTGGCGATCACGCCGGGAAGCGAGATCGTGACGCCTTTTTTCGTGCGGCGGTCTTCGACGCGCATCGCGTCTTGCTTGGCGTCAAAGCGAAACGTCCAGTGCCGGTGGGCGACGAGGCGCTCTTTAATCTTCTCATACATTTGCCGGCTGTTCATTCGTGTTCCTCCTTGTTTTGCCGGCGGCCGTGCCTTCCGTTTCCCTCTTTCGGCCGGGACTTGGCCAAAGGCGCATCCGGCGTTGACAATGCCAGGCCATGCCCGTGCGGCGTTTTCCACCGTTTGACGTTGCCAGCCGCTCGGTCTAGATCCTCGCGCGGCCCGCTCATTCAGCCGCCCGCCATCATCGGCATGACCGTTCGTTATTTATCATACATGGAACGACCCGTTTTGACAAAGCCATTCATATTGACCGGCCAAAAGCTCGACGATGTGGGAAAACATCGCCGATCGGTCAACGCGCCCGTTCGTCAATACGCCGACCGCGCCTTCTTTCCGCCGAACGTTCCTCCGCCCGGTGTACGCTTCCATCACGTCGCCGAGCTCGCGCCCCGCCTCGATGCCGGTGCCGACGTCCGGCGGGAGGGCGAGGCGGGCGCCGGCGGCGGCCNCCACCACTCCGTTTCGGTCAGCGAGCGCCCCCCAGTTGCACAGCCACCATTGCCCATCGATCTTCGTCACGCCGCCTTCCAATCCGATGCCGATGTCCGCCTCCGCCGCTTCGAGCGCCCGTTTGGCGCGCCCGATGGCGCCAAGCCGCGTCTCCTCATCGGACAGCGGCTGCGCGGAAACGCCTGATGGCACCTCAAGCGATACAATGCGGTATTCCTTTTCCGAAAGCACCGCCCGAACGGCGGCGATTTTCGCTTCGTTGTTCGTTCCAACCGCAACAGTTTTCATCCAGTGCCCTCCTTGTCATGGAAAAGGAGAAGCCCTCGCTTCTCCTCAGCTGTTTTGGCGAATCGTCTCGACCGTTGTCCGGTCGCACCGTTTGACGAGCTCAACGATGAGCTGTTTGGCCGCCGCGTAATCGTCGACATGAATGATCGACGCATGCGTATGAATGTAGCGGGCGCAAATGCCGATCACCGCCGACGGCACGCCGCGGTTGGCGATATGCACCCGCCCGGCGTCGGTTCCGCCGCCTGGGGAAATGAAAAACTGGTACGGGACGCCGATCGTTTCCGCCGTATCAAGCACAAATTCGCGCATGCCGCGGTGCGTAATCATCGTCCGGTCGTACAAGCGGATGAGCGCTCCTTTGCCGATATGGCCGAACGCCTGCTTGTCGCCGGACATATCGTTGGCCGGGCTTGCTTCCAGGGCAAA
Source organism: Geobacillus sp. ZGt-1 (assembly GCF_001026865.1). NCBI lineage: Bacteria > Bacillati > Bacillota > Bacilli > Caryophanales > Anoxybacillaceae > Geobacillus > Geobacillus sp. ZGt-1. The sequence continues at coordinate 717,544 of NZ_LDPD01000023.1, forward strand.
AAAGATGTCCGGGTTGATCATCGAAGCCGCCGTCTGGGCCCCACGCAGCCCGACCTCTTCCTGCACGGTCGCCCCTGCGTACAAGACGTTCGGCACTGTTTCGCCGTTCAGCTCTTTTAACAGCTCGATCGCCAATCCGCAGCCAAACCGATTGTCCCACGCTTTTGCCATCACGGTTTTTCCGTTGGCAAGCAAAGTAAACGGGCTGACCGGCACGATCGGCTGGCCGGGGCGAATGCCGACTCGTTCGGCATCTTCACGGCTTTCCGCTCCGATGTCAATCAACATGTTTTTGATCTCCATCGGTTTTTTGCGCTGCTCCTCATCAAGCAAATGCGGCGGAATCGACCCGATCACGCCGATGACCGGCCCTCCGTCCGTGATAATCTGCACGCGCTGGGCGAGCAGCACTTGATCCCACCAGCCTCCTAGCGGCTGGAAACGAATCATGCCGTGATCCGTGATCGCTGTCACCATAAATCCGACTTCATCCATATGGCCGGCGACCATCACCGTCGGGCCCGCCTCATCACCGCGTTTGACGCCGAAAAGGCTCCCGAGGCGGTCTTGCACAATGTCATCGGCGTATTTCGCGAGCTCTTGGCGCATAAACTGCCGCACCGGATGTTCATAACCCGGTGCGCCTGGAAGCTCGGTCAACGTTTGGAATAATTGCAGCGTGTCCTTATTCATCACGCGTCTCCCTTTCTATGTTCGATTTCACCGTTCCGTTTCTTTCCGTCCTTCTTACATGTTCCGCCAAAATCGGCTATACTAAACCGTATCAAAGCGAAAAGGAGGAAAGAAACATGGCTTGGAAACAGTGGCTCGTCGGCGCCGCCGTCGGTGCGGCCGTCGTCTATGCCATTCGCTCCGCTTCCAAACCGGCGCTCCTTGCCCCGGAACAAGCGCTGGCGCTGGCGAAAGCCGCGCTTGGCGGTCCGCGCGCCATCCGCGGTTCCTGGATTCAATCCGCCCCGGAGCGGTATGAGAAAAACGGCCTGGCGTACACCGTATACCGCGGCGGCGTCTGCCGCGACGACGGGGATGACGAGTTTTTCATCAACGCCTACACGGGAGCCATCGTAGACGCCAAGCCGCTGTCATAGCGGCCGCTCCCGCTTCACGGCGGCGGCCATCGTCCCGTCTTCCTGCCATTTCACAGCCCGATAGTAGGCATCATGGTAGAAGGTAAACCACGCATTTTGCTTTACGCCGTACGGGAGCCATCGCTGTTTGGCAAAAATCGAATCCATCGGGTAATCGTCGTACGCCATCACCCAAAGGACGTTTTGATGGGCGTGCGTGCCAAGCAAATCGCCAAGATGAATGGCCATCTCCCCGTCTGATTCGATGAGCACGATCGCATGCCCGGCGCTATGCCCGCCGGTATGGACGAGGCGGATGCCAGGAACGACTTCCGTTTCCTTTGTAAACGGAACGACTTGATCCGCGATCGGCTCCCAATTTTCTTTCCAATACGTATTGCGCGATCGGATGTTCGGGTTTCGCATTTCCTCCCACTCGACATCCGAGGTGATGATCGCCGCGCGCGGAAACGCCGGCACGAGCCGTCCGTCTTCCCAAACGGTCAATCCGCACGCATGGTCAAAATGCAAATGGGTCATGATGACGATGTCGATGTCGCGCCGCGTCAGCCCGAGCTTGGCAAGCGATTCATCAATCGCTGATTCTTCCGTGACGCCGAAGTTGCGCTTTTGCTTGTCGGTCAGCTTGCCGTTGCCGATGCCGGATTCAATGAGCAGCCGTTTTCCATAGGCTTCCACCAAAATCGGATCGGTGCGCAGCTCGATTTGATTGTTGTCGTTCGGCGGATATTTTTTCGACCAAAGCGGTTTCGGCACGACGCCAAACATCGCCCCGCCGTCAAGATGGGTGACGCCGCCCCGAAGCCATGTCAATGTGACTTGTCCAATTCGCAACTGTTCCATTTCCTCTCTCCCCCCTCCACTAGTGTACCATTTTCTCCATCAATCGGAAATAGAAAAAGACCCGACCAATCGGTTCGGGCCTATGACGACCGCCGCGGCGGGCGCACCGCCTCGCATCGGTAAATGCGGTTTCCTTTGGCAGAAAATTTTTCCTCATACTCTGTCATGACATTGTCCGTCATGCCGCTTTGATGCAAGTCGAGCTGGACCGATGCGAGCACAAACCCATATTGCGACAAACTGACAAGCGAGTATTCGAAAAACGATTGATTGTCCGTTTTCAAATGGATGTCTCCGTCTTCCGCCAAAATGCGGTCATAGAGCGCCAAAAAGTCCCGATACGTCAGCCGCCGCTTTTCGTGCCGCTTTTTCGGCCATGGGTCGGAAAAGTTCAAATAAATGCGCGACACTTCCCCGTCGGCAAAAAACGCGGTCAGATCTTTCGCATTGGCGTTCAGCAGCTTGACGTTCGCGAGCCCGCTTTCGATCAGTTTGTCAAGCGCGGACACGAGCACGCTCGGGTACAGCTCGATGCCGATGAAATTGACATCCGGATGAAGTTTGGCCATTTCCGTGATAAATTTGCCTTTCCCCGTCCCGATCTCGACATGGAGCGGTTGGTCGTGGCCGAACAGCTCGCGCCATCGCCCGCGCTTTGTTTCGGGATCGGGAATGACGTATTGCGGATACGCGGCGATTTTGTCTTTCGCCCACGGTTTGTTGCGCAAACGCATATTGACACCTCAGCCTTGTTTCCGTTTGTTGGTTTGACGATACCACACTCGCGCCAAAGAAGCAAACGCGAAAAAACGCCCGGGCTTGAACGCTCTCCCGCCTACGCTCACGCGTAGAAGCAGGGGGTCTTTTCGGTTTCGAATCATAAACTCGGCTCGATCCGGGCATGATAAAACCGTACAGCCTGGCGAAAGGATGGTGACCAGCATGCCGCTCAACTATAACCATCAATTGACCGTACTTCGCGACATTTTATCCGAACATCAGCTCGATTGCTGCGGAACGGTGTCCGAATGCGAACAAATTGAACGGCTCGCTAAATCGCTGCTCGCCAACGATGAGGTGGACGGCCAAGTCAAGCAAATTCTCCCCCATATTTACGCTTATGGCCAAGGCGGGAAATACAGCACTGATTTAAACGCCCACATTTCCGCCCACCAAGGCCAGCTCGCCGACTGGGTGAATGGGCTGTCCTGACCGCGGCGCCNTCGTCATCGGCAGCGGAAACAAATGGCGCGGCGGCAGCCGAACACAGCGATCGCGCAGCCCCCGGCGCCGGCCGTTCGGACGCTGAGGCCTCGCTTGGTCAACTCTCTACCATGACGCGCTTCAATAACCGAAGCGACTGCTCCTTTTCTTTTTGGCCGTCCTTCCCTTTCGGCCAAAACAGCGAGTGCAACGTATGAGCGATCGTATACCACTTTAGGCGGAGGCCAAGCTCCTCGCTCCATGCCCATCCGTACTGGTCGAGCCACGTCTTCCATTCGGCGCGCGGAATGTACAGATGAAGGAGCATGCCGATGTCGATCGCCGGATCGGCGATCATCGCTCCGTCCCAATCGATCAAGTACAACGTGCCATCATCGGCCAGCAGCCAATTGTTATGGTTGATGTCACAGTGGCAGACAACATATTCGCCATCCGGCAATGACGACACATGCTGCTCCAGCCAGTCAAGCGCCTGACAGACGACAGAACCACCGGCCGGATGACGCCGCTGCTGCTCAGCGAGGAGAGCGAGCATTTTCTTCGCGCGCAGCGGAGATTTGCCGAGCCGCTTCAGCATCGTCACCAGCTCTTTTGAACGATGGATTTTCCTTAGCAGCGCCGCCACTTGCTCGCTTCCCATCTCCCACGGCTTCAGCTCCCGGCCGTTCAGCCATTGCTGGGCCGTAAACACATCGCCGTTTTCGAGCCGTTTCGTCCATACAAGCTTCGGGACGATGCCCTCGGCCGACAATACAGCCAGAAACGGAGAAGAATTCCGCTTTAAAAACAATTTCTTTCCTTCATATTCCGCAAAATACGCATCCCCTGTAGCGCCGCCAGCGGGAGTGATCTCCCACTCCTTACCTAGTAACTGTTCCAAGCGTGTTCACCTGCGACTTAAAAATAGAAACATCTCCGTTTGCTTCTCGCGCCCAAATAAAAAGGACGGCCAGGCCGCGTCCTTCCTCCGTCCGTTTTACTTGTATTATACTGAAATACCGCTCCGGCATGCAAACATTTTTCTCGGCAAACGCCCTGCTTAAAACTGCCAAAGCGGAAGTGCCCCGCGGCTCCCACTCCGATCGGCCGCCCTTTCCCGTTTCGTCTCAACTGGAACACCGTTCATTGGGTGCGCCAAAGACGAGCGCAGCCGCTCTTACAAAGGGCTGACGACTGAAACAAACAACCTGCTCAACGCCGGTCTTTCTCAAGTGCAGAAGGATTGCCAAATCGGCTTCTCCTTTCCGACAACCCCCATTGGCTTGGCGAACATACTCGTTTTTCATCGGCCTTCCAAAGGTCTTGTGGCGAACCCCGCGCGCCGTCTGAGCGGTCACCCTGCAGGATGGACGAGCACCCATGTGCCGATGCCGTCAAGCCGAAGCATGCCGCGCGCTTGGCCAAAGGGCGTTGTCCCGCATCGCTGTCCGTCGCATACAACCGCCCACTCGCGCTCGTCGGGGAGCGCAATGGCTGTCTCTTTCTCCTCGTTATGATGCACGACGATGATGTCCTCCCAAGGCCCATAGACGGCGGCATCATGCAATCGGTAGGCGATGACCGACGGCGGCAGCGGCTCAAGAAACGTGAAATGACGCAGCACTTCCGCCTCCGTGGCGAGGCGAAATGCGCCATGCGCACGGCGAAGGGCGATCAATCCTTGAACGTAGCGGACGTCGTCTTCATAGCGGCTTTTCCGCTCCCAATCCAGCTGATTGACCGCATCCGGCGATCGGTAGCTGTTCCCATCGCCGCCTTTCGTCCGATAAAACTCTTGGCCGCTGTGCAAAAACGGAATGCCTTGCGCCAACAGAACGATCGCCGTCGCCAGCTTTTGCCGCTTTCGCCGGAGCCATTCCGGCTCATCATGGTTGGCCGCCTCCATCTTATCCCAAAACGTATGGTTGTCATGACATTCGACGTAATTGATTGACTGACGCGGGTGGCAAAACAGCCCGCCGAGCGCTCGCAAGCTCCCGGCAATGGCGAGCTTCACCTGTTCTCGCCCGCCTGGGTTGCCGAGGGCGAACCCACGGTCCGGCAAATGAAAGGTGCTCCCTTTCACCGCATCGCGAAACCGGTCATTGAAATAAGCGAAGCGCGGCAGCTGCTTGGCGTTGGCCATCGTCGCCTTTTGTTCCGGTGGAAGAGGCGTCGGCAAATCCCACCCTTCCCCATACACAAGGATCGACGGATCGATGGCGTCGAGGGCATCGCGCACCGCTTTCATCGTCTCGATATCGTGCACGCCCATCAAATCAAAGCGGAACCCGTCAATGCCATATTCTTTCGCCCAAAACACCACCGAATCGACGATCCAGCGGCGCGCCATCCGCCGCTCCGAAGCGATGTCGTTGCCGACGCCGGTGCCGTTGGCCGGTTGGCCATAGGCGTCGTAGCGGAAGTAATAACCGGGAACGAGCTTCTCAAGCGGCGATTGCTCCCGGTCATAGACATGGTTGTAGACCGCATCCATCACGACGCGCAAGCCATTTTCGTGCAGCGTGTGGATCGCCTGCTTCAATTCTACAATGCGCGCGTATGGATCCGCTGGATCGGTCGCATAACTCCCTTCCGGCGCATATAGATGAAGGGGATTGTATCCCCAGTTGTAAGCCGCTTGTGGGTCGCGCTCATCGACGCCCGCAAAGTCCATAAACGGCATGAGCTGCACATGGGTGACGCCCAGCTCTTTGACATACGAAAGCCCGGTGGCCGTCCCGTTCGGCCCGCTCGTGTTCGTTTCGGCCAGCCCGAGATACTTCCCTTTATGGACGGCGCCGCTGTCCGGGTGGCTGGTAAAGTCGCGGATGCTCAGCTCATAAATGATGGCATCCGTCGGCGAACAGAGCGGCGGAAGCGGCAAAGAGGGCGGCGCCAGCTTCGTTTTCTCCCAGTCGATCACGACGCCGAACTCGCCATTGACCGAAACCGCGGTCGCATACGGGTCCACTGCCTCGCGCCATACGCGGTTGATGCAGGCGATATATGTGTAACGCGCTCGCTCCCAATCGCCGGGGACGACGGCTGACCATACGCCGCGTTCGCCGCGCACAAGCGGCACGCAGCGGATCTCGTCGAGATGCGGATGAACCAGCTTGACGCTAACCGCGGTGGCGGTCGGCGCCCATACGCGAAATACCGTCTGTTCTTTGAGATACTCCGCTCCTAACGGTCCATCATAGAAAAACCGATCATCAAATGCAGGAGTGCGCACAACGGCGCCGATTTGAACATCGGTCTCCTCCCCGCGGCAAGAACGCACCCAGTATGTCGCTCCAAACTCGAACGCGGATGCAAACCGGCACACATATTTCACCGTCTCCCCAACATCCTCGACGTGCTGCACGGACAGCGGAATCTCCTCACCGCTCGGCGCCACGAGCGTAAACGGCGCCATTCCATCAAAGCCGAGCGATTTCGGCGCAAGCACAACGATTTGATCCATCTCGTCCAAATAGGCGGCAAACGTTCGGCTGATGTGAAGCATGTGCGTTCACCCCTTTTTTCTCCCGTTAATACCATCATACGTAAAAGAAAAAGGGCGGTGCCAAATCATCGGCCGGTCGCCCTATCGATGCACAGATGTTTCTATTGTTGCCCTTCCTCGCCGCTCATATTCCCGTCATGGCGGCGGTCGTAAAAGCTGGCGCAATGGCGAAGCAGCGCCTCAGCCGCTTTCAGCTGCCCGTGCCGAAGCGGGAGAGCGGAGCGGCGCAGGCGGGAAAACCACTCGTCATAATTTCGCTTATCAATATAGCGGATAAACGGAAAAAGACCGCCGCTGTCAATGTAGCCGGAGCGGTTTAACAGCACGAGGTGGATCGGCCAATCGACCTCATGTTTGCGAAAAATCTCCGAAACGATCTGCTCCGTCCGCCGCAGCGACACGACCGGGTTGACCAGCCTCGTTTCGTTCGTTCCGGCCTGTTCCACCCAAAACCGGCCGGTTGACGCCATGACGATGTTGTCCGGCCTTCCTTCGACGAAGGCAATGCACCAGAGCGCGGATGGCGTCAACATCATCGTCTCCAGCTCCACCGGCGCCTTGCCGACCATCGCCACCGGCCGGTAAAAGCATAAATGCGTATCCGGAAACCGTTGCAAAAAATATTTCAACGTCTCATCGCCATACACGGCTTCATCGAGGGAGGAAACGTACATCATCGTGGAACTCGCCCATTTCAGCTGCAACTCGAACAACTCATCCAAAAACTGCTGTTTCAATTCCTCCAGAGTAGCCGCCGGACGAGCCATCGGCGCAAGAGAAAACGTCTCTTCTTCCGTAAGCGCGGCACGGCGGCGCCATCGTTTCGTCAGCCGTTCCCACCATGACGGTTTGTCAAGCCAAGCATTCCACGTCTCGCCCGTTTCAAGCCATCCGCTGGCCTCAGCCGTTCGTTCGGCTTGCCACCGCGCTTTTGCCTGCTCCCATTGCCGCTGCTTCAGCCGGATGAACTCCGGCACATAATAGTACACATCCGTTTCGTAGCGGGAAATGCAATCCATGAGTTTAACGAGCTGACCCATTGTTTCACCTGCTATTTCCGGCCATTCATCGGCGCGCCAAGCAACGGGAACACGGCGATCGCTTCGTACTTCGGCGTCCGTTCCATATTCGTCCGATACAGCACGATCTCAGGCACCGAAAACACCGCCTTGGCCGCGGCAAGCGAACGGAGGCGATCCGGGTGAAACGGTTCGGCTCCCTGCCATTTGCGAGCGATCGTAATATGCGGGGCAAACGGCCGCCGGTCCAAGGAAAACCCAAGCTTCATGCACGCTTCATACACGTCGCGCCGCAGCGCATGCAGCCGCTCTTCCATTTCGACTCCTTGCCAAAAAATGCGCGGCGCCGTCCGCTCCCCGAACGTCCCAAGCCCGGCAAGCACGAGGGGAAACGGGGCGCATCGGGCGGCGGTGGCGGCCATCGCTTCGCACAGCGGCGCCATTTTTTTCGGCGGCACATCGCCTAAAAACGCGAGGGTGATATGATAGTCCTCTTCATGCACCCATGTGCGAAACGGCAGCGACGGCGCCGCATTGCTCGAAAAACGGGCGATGGCTTGTTTCGCTTCGGCTGTCAGCGGAACAGCGATGAAATAATGACTCCGTTTCATCCTTTCTCACCTGCCGATTTGGTCGTTTTTTCCAGTTTCCCCAACCAAATGAGCACGAACACTCCAACGATGGTGCAAGCGCCAAAAAACACGTAGACAGCGCCGATCTGCCAACGCTCAAACAAATATCCGCCCACCAACGTGCAAAACCACGCGCCAAGTCCGCTGCTCGTCGCCGAGTAAAGGGCGACGGCCGTCGCCTGCACCCGCTCGGGCGCCAAGCGGCGCACATACTGGAGGGCGGTTGGAATTGCCAGCCCGACCGAACATCCTTGAACGATCGCTGTGATATAGACAAACCAAAGCGGCGGATCGGCGACATACGACCACCAGCGGGCGGCCGACACGAGCGCAGCCAACACGAGCAGGCGCGTCATGCCGAACCGGCGGATGAGCCGGTCGGCCGTTTTCATAAACGGCGCTTCGCTTCCGGCAGCCAGCCAAAAGGCGAAGCCGATGCCGGTCAGCGTGCCGCCAAGCTCGTGGATCAACAGCCCGAAATAGGAATTGTTGGCATAAATCGGACCAAACAGCAAAAATGTTGCGACAAGCAGGAGCTGAAACGAGCGGACGGACAGCAGCCCGCGCACATCCTGAAACGTCAACGCCCCCGGCGCCGCCATCGGGTAGCGCGGCAGGCGGGCGGCCAAAACAGACGCGGCCAACAGCGCCAACGAAAAGGCGTAAAAAATGACCGCAAACGCGACATGATCGGACAGCCATCCGACAACCAACACCGACGCGGCAAACCCGATCGACCCCCAAAGCCGAATCGCCCCGTAGTTTCCGCCCGAGCGGCGCACATGATGAAGGGCGATGCTGTCTGAGAGCGGAACGATCGCGCTTTGCGCCGCCGAAAGCAGCACGGTCAAGGCGACGAACACCCGGTAGTTTCCGGCCAGCGAATAAAGAAGCCCAAACAGCGCTGTCACCCCGAGCGCCAGCGTCAACAGTTCGACCGGTTTGCGCGTATAATCGGCCGCCGTGCCCCAAAGCGGCTGGGCCGCCATCGTCACGATCGGGGGAAGCGACATGATCCAGCCGATCGCCGCCCCCGAAAGGCGCGCCTCTTCCTGCAAATAGACGGACAAAAGCGGAAACAACGCGCCAAAAGCAAAAAAGATGAGAAAATAAAAGAGCGGAAACACCTGTTTTCGCACCGCCGCCTCCCGTTTGAACGCCGCTTCCATCCCGTCCCCCCCTTTCGTTAAAACAACGCCCGCCCCGCTCTCTTTTTTCGCCGGGGCGGCGGACCGCCGTTTATTTCGCCAGCTCGTAGATCGCCTGCGCGTAAATGGCTGTCGCTTTCACCAAATCGTCGATTTCGATATACTCATCTTTCTGGTGGGCGACATCCGGACGGCCCGGAAACAACGCGCCAAACGCCACCCCGGCGGTCAAGGCGCGGGCGTATGTGCCGCCGCCGATGGCCAAAAGCCGGGCCGGCTCGCCCGTCTGCTCTTCGTAGACGCGCTGAAGCGTGCGGACAAGCTCGTGGCTCGGATCGATATAATGAGGCTTCGTATCGCTGAAACGGCTGAGCGCGAATCCATGTTCAGCCGCAGCGCCGGCGAGCGTCCGGCGGATCGCGTCACCGTCGGCCGTCACCGGATAGCGGATGTTCAGCCCAATCGTTCCGCCATGCCGCCGGTCATACGACAGCACCCCGACGTTGACCGTCAAGTCGCCGCTTTGTTCGTCCCGATACGCAAGGCCAAGCCGCCGGCCGCGGGCATCGCCAAAAAAGGCGGAGGCCACAAACTGAACGAACGGCCGGCTTCGGCCATCGAGCGGAAGCGACGCCAAAAACTGCGCCAAATAGACGCCGGCGTTTTTGCCGCGCTCCGGCTCGGCGCCATGAGCGGACACCCCTTCCAATTGAAAGACGACGGCCCCTTCGCTTTGCCTGATGCTCCCCTTTACGCCGCGCTCCCAGCAAAACTGTTCATAGAGGCCAAGCAGCTCCTCCGTCCGTCCCGCTCCTTCCACCACCGCTTCAGCCGCATCCGGCACCATATTGTAGCGGCGCCCGGCTTGGAATGAGGCAAGCGCGAGCCCTTCCGCCTCCGCCGATTTAGGCGGGCGGTACGACAAATCGGCGTCAATGATTCCTTTTTCAGCATAAATGATCGGAAAATCAGCATCCGGCGCAAATCCGACATCCGGCATTTCCTCATGGCGAAAATAATGCTCCACACACCGCCAGTCGCTTTCCTCATCGCCCCCGATGATGAGCCGCACCCGCTTGCCAAGCGGCAGCCCGAGTTCACGGATGATTTTCATCGCGTAAAACGCCGCGACGGTCGGCCCTTTGTCATCGATCGCGCCGCGCCCGTAAAGGCGGCCATCGCGCACCTCAGCGGCAAACGGATCCATCGTCCAGCCGTCCCCGGGCGGCACGACGTCGATATGGCCGAGCACGCCGACAAGTTTCTCCCCATGCCCCATTTCGATATGCCCAGCAAATCCGTCCACATTTTTGACGCGAAACCCTTCCTCCCGGCCGCGGCGAAGCATATGCTCAAGCGCCTGGGCCACCTTGGGCCCAAACGGCGCGCCCGGCTGCGCCTGCTGATCCTCGCGGACGCTCGGAATGCGGACAAGCGCTTGCACGTCGCGGACAAGATCGTCTTTTCGTTTCTTCGCTTCGTTCATCCAGTCGATGTTCAACGCCATTCTTCCTTTCCTTATTCAACACCCTTTGTTGCCAACGTATCATATCAAAAACAGGAAGTCAAAATGTTTCATTCGTTGCAAATCGATTTCCGTTTCATGACAAAATGTTGAAATTTTTCGTGAATAGAAGCAACCGGGTAGCATTTTCCCTCTCATTTCGTGTACAATGGTAGTAAACAGACAAAGACATCTCTCATCTGCTAGCGGTCGGTTGTGCCATGCGAATGATGCTAAGATAGGGAGTGGTCTTTTGAAACCTTCAACACATCGGATGCTTACCCGCATCAAGTCCGTGTATATGTACATTAGCGAAAAAGGAACGGTTACGACCCAAGAGCTTGTTGATGAGTTCGGCACCACCCCACGAACGATCCAGCGCGACTTGAACGTGCTTATGTACAACGATCTCGTTCGCAGCCCAAGCAAGGGCAAATGGACGACCACAAACAAAAAAGTGCGCATCTCTTCGTAAACCCGGTGCCAATAGGGTAGGCAAGATGAGAGATGAACGCAAACCATTTTTCCACAGATGAATATCCACTATTTTTCCATAAAAAAGGAACCGCGTCAGGTTCCTTTTTTTTCGTCCGTCTCTGGCCGGTATTGCTTCAACATGCCCACCTCTTCATCCGTCAATTCCCGATACTCGCCGACGGCCAAATCCGGGTCAAGCGGCAGCGGCCCCATTTGAATTCGTTTTAAATACACGACCCGCTTGCCGACCGCTTGAAACATCCGCTTCACTTGATGGAACTTCCCCTCGGTGATCGTCACCTCGACATCGGAACGAAGGCCGGATTTCAACACAACGAGCTTGGCCGGCTTTGTTTCATAGCCGTCATCAAGGACGACGCCGCGCTGAAACGCCGCGACATCCGCTTCCGTCACTTCCCCGTCCACGACGGCAAAATACGTTTTCGGCACGTGTTTTTTCGGCGACAACAGCTGATGGGCGAGCTGGCCGTCATTCGTCAAGAGCAGCAGCCCTTCCGTATCTTTGTCAAGCCGCCCGACCGGAAACGGGGAAAATGCCCGGTCTTCTTCTTCAAGCAAATCGACGACCGTCTCTTCCACGGCATCTTCCGTCGCGGAAACGACCCCCGAAGGCTTATTCATCATCAAGTAAATGAATGGCTTGTACTCGACCGTTTCTCCCCAAACGGTCACGATTTGCTCATCCGGCCGCACTTTCGTTTTCGCATCACGAACCGGCGCGCCGTCCACTTTCACCGCTCCGGACTTGAGCAGCTTTTTCACTTCCTTCCTCGTCCCATACCCCATATGGGCGAGCAGCTTGTCAATGCGCAGCTCCACAAATCTCCCTCCTAAAAATATGGCCTTCATTAGGCGTTCATCTAGTCCGCTTCCGCCTTCCCCCCATACACTGTGAAGGAAACATCAAGAAGGGGGATTTGCCGATGAATGAATATTACTATTATGTCCCAACGTTGGATGATTACCGTCAACAGCCGCCAGCCAGCCAATTTTGGCCCGGATACCCAGGCGGGCCATTCGCCAACTGGGCGCGGCGCATCGAACGGCTTGAGCGGGCCGTCGAACGGCTCGACCGCCGGCTCGACCGGGTGGAAAGCCGCCTCGATCGCATCGAACGCCGGCTCGGCCTGTCGTAAGCGAAATGGAGAAAGAAGGCGGGGACGACCGCCTTCTTCTTTTTTTGCCGCAAGCCGAACGGCATGGGGGAGGGCGAAAAACAGCCGTCGTCGAACCCTTTCGCTCGGGCGCCGCGATGTTCGCAAGAAGCGCCGTCCGCCGGGCTCCCGGCCTAAACGAGCCGCTTCTAGGAAACGGCCGTCCGGTCAACGGCCGATCCCTTCTACGATACCGCCTTTTTCTCTTTCCGGCGCCAAAACGCAAACCGGTCGCCAAACAGCGCCGAAAACAACCCGGAGCGGATGCTGAGAAACAAGTAGACGGCCGCCCCGACCGCTGCGCCGATGGAAACAGCGCCCACCGATTCAGCGGTGCCGGCGCGGTAATCGATCCATCGGGACGCCAGCGCCTCGACCCCCATAACCGCCGCTGACATCGCCGCCGTCAGGATGGCCATAAACGCCGTCCGGCGGGCGACAAACCGATAGCGGTAGCGCGTGCGGCGCTGAATGACCCATAAGTTGAACGCCACCGAGACGAAATAGCCCGCCATCGTGGCCACAATGGCCCCGACGGCCGACCATTTCATAATGAGCGGCGTGTTGAGCAAAAGCTTCACAAGCAAGCCGGCAGCCAAACTGACGACCGTAAACCGCTGCTCGTTGATGCCTTGCATGATCGCCGCCGTCACAGAAAACAAAGCGTACAAAATCGCCGCCGGCGCATACCAGCGCAACACTTGTTCACCAAGCGGATCATAGCTGTAAAACGAGCTGTACACCGGCCCTGCAAGCACCGCCATGCCAATCACCGCCGGGAGCGTTAAAAACATGAGCACTTGAAACGTCTGGTTCAAATATTGCCGCAGCGCTTTCCGATCTTGCGCGACATACGCTTTCGTAATCGTCGGGATGAGCGCCAAGCTGAACGAGGTCGCGAGCGTCACTGGTATGATGACGAGCTTTTGCGCCCACATGTTGAACACGGAATACGCGTGCTCCGAGATGTTCCCGCGGCCCGCCGCCGCCATCGCGTGATTGAACGTAAACTGATCGACGAGCTGGTACAGCGACATCGACAAGCCGACAAAAACAAACGGAATCGAAGAAAGAAGCAGCTCTTTATACATCGCCAAAAGCGACACGTCCGCTTCGCCGCGGTCACGCGCAAGCAGCGACTGCAAATACGGACGCCGCTTCCACCAATAGACAAGCAACACCAAAAGCCCCGCCGCCGCCCCGACAAACGCGGCAAACGTCGCCGCGCTCACCGCCGCGACGATTGAGCCGTCCCAAACGCGCAAAATGACATAGCAAGCCCCAAGCAAAAACGCGATGCGCGCGATTTGTTCGACGACTTGCGACAGCGCCGTCGGGCCCATCGACTCATGTCCTTGGAAAAATCCGCGGATCAAGCTCATCACCGGCACGATGAGGAGCGCAAAGCTGACCGCGCGGATGACGGCCGTGACGTCGTCGACCGAGTTGACGTTCGTTTTCGCATCGATGACGTGCGGCGCCAAGATGGGCGCCAGGGCGTACAAAATGAGCCATGAGGCGATGCCGCTTGCGATCATCAAGACAAGGCCGGAGCGAAAGAGCCGATAGCCGACGCCGTATTCCCCAAGCGCGTTGTATTTCGACACAAACTTTGACACCGCCACCGGCAGCCCGCCGGTCGCCAAGCTCAAAAAAATTTGGTACGGCACATAGCCGTATCCGTACAGCGCCCCGCCGCGCTCGCCGACAAGATGGTAAAACGGGATGACGTAAAATAAACCAAGAAGGCGAGAAATCATCACGCCAGCCGTTAAAATAAACGTGCCGCGCAGCAGTTTCGATGTTGACATATGACCCCTTCCCTAGCCATGGACGTTGAAAATGACAACGTATCTATTTTACCATAGTTGTCAATGGAACGAAAAATATCGGCCACGCGCAGAAAGAAAGGGTGGAATGAACATGGGATACGACGTCATCATCATCGGCGGCGGTCCGTCCGGGCTCATGGCGGCCATCGGCGCCGGCGAAGAAGGGGCGAAGGTGCTCTTGTTGGAAAAAGGAACGAAGCTCGGGCGCAAGCTCGCCATCTCCGGCGGCGGACGCTGCAACGTGACGAATCGGCTGCCGGTGGATGAAATGGTCCGCCATATTCCCGGCAACGGCCGCTTTTTATACAGCGCCTTTTCCGTATTTAACAATGAAGACATCATCCGCTTTTTTGAGCGGCTCGGCGTGCCGCTCAAGGAGGAAGACCACGGCCGCATGTTTCCTAAAAGCGACAGCGCCCAGTCGGTCGTCGACGCGCTTGTTCGCGAATTGTCGCGCCTTGGCGTCGATGTTCGGCTTGAATCGCCAGTGGCGGACGTGTTGTATGAACAAGGAAAAACAGTCGGTGTCACGCTGAAAAGCGGGGAGACGATCCACGCCCGTGCGGTTGTCGTCGCCGTCGGCGGCAAATCGGTGCCGCAAACCGGCTCAACGGGCGACGGCTATCCGTGGGCGGAAAAAGCGGGCCACACGGTGACCGAATTGTTTCCAACCGAAGTTCCGATCGTCTCGCATGAGCCGTTCATCCGAGAGCGGACGCTGCAAGGCTTGTCGCTGCGCGACGTCGCGTTAAGCGTCTTAAAGCCGAACGGCAAGCCGATCATCACCCACCGGATGGATATGCTGTTTACGCACTTCGGCATTTCCGGCCCAGCCGCCCTCCGCTGCAGCCAGTTTGTCGTCAAGGCGTTGAAAAAAGCGGCGGACGGCGCGGTCGAAATGAGCATCGACGCGCTTCCGGACGTGACGCAGGAAGAGCTGTTTCAACATTTCGCCAAGCTGTGCAAAGAGGAGCCGAAAAAGGCGATGAAAACGATCGCCAAAACGGTTCTTCCCGAGCGGTACGCCGTCTTTTTGCTCGAGCGGGCCGGCATCGACCCGCACGCCTCTGCCGGCACGGTCGGCCATGAGGCGCTGCGGGCGTTTGTCCGACAGTGCAAACAGTTTACCTTTTACGTCCACGGCACGCTGCCGCTTGAGAAAGCATTCGTCACCGGCGGCGGCGTGTCGGTCAAAGAAATTGAGCCGAAGACAATGGCCTCCAAATGCATGGCCGGCCTTTACTTTTGCGGGGAAATTTTGGACATTCACGGCTACACGGGCGGCTACAACATCACCGCCGCCCTTGTCACCGGGCGGCTCGCCGGCGTGAACGCCGCCCGCTATGCATTGGCGGAAAAAAACGGGGCGAGCGGCTCCGCGGGGCAGACAGCAACGAATTGACCGCCGTCCTCATGCCCCTCGGGTGCTCCGGGGCGTTCGCTGACATTCCGACAACGCCCGTCTTCAAGGCGGGCGATCGCAAAATTTCGCCGCCTGAAATGGAAATGCCGCAACGAAAAAAGCGTCGCCCGCTTTGGGGGGATCAGCACGAAAACGGCCAAAGAATCCCGCAGTCTGGAGCCGTGTGAAGTGTCAAGTCCGGTAAATGACCATGGCGGAAAAACAGTAGATTTGCTCGCCTTCCGATTCCATCGCCGCCACGCTGTACTTGACATCGATCAACTGTCCGTCTTTCAATCGGGCTAAAAAATCATTGACCGCCGCTTCCAAATCTTTTTCATGCTCTTTATCAAACACTTTCACTTTGTACATCGCCATTCCCCCGTTTTCTTTTTCCTTTTCCACGCATTTAGGGAAAATCCTGCCCACAAAAGGCGTCACGCGCCCCCGAACAGCGGGACGCGTGACGTCAGAAACTTCATTCGTCTTAATACACTCCAACCGCATTGAACGCCTGTTTCACCGAGTTGACTTCTTGGCTTGTCGACCCGTACAAATCAGCGGCCGCTTGCACGCAGGCGGCGCGCAGCTGGCTGAAGTTCGACGTCGGCGTCAAATAGTAGACAAGCGCCCGGTAGAAAATTTTCCCCATTTTGTCGCGGCCGATGCCGGTGACGCTCACGCCGTAATGGACGCCGCCTTGGCTGAGCAAGTACGCCGCTTTATTGATGATGCCGCTGTTCGTATGGACGCCGCCGTTGTCTTGCGTGCCGGTGTACCGTTTGGAATAATGATCCGGATCGCCGTATTTCGCCGGGTCGGACATCGAGCGGAGCGCATCGCCGGCGATCCCAGGCGTGTAAATGTCTTCGCCGATCTCCCAGTCCGGGTTGCGGTTGGCGTAGAACTCCACGAGCGTGCCGAAAATATCGGACATCGCTTCATTGATGGCGCCGGATTCGTTTTGGTAAACAAGCCCGGCCGTATAATCCGTCACCGCATGGGTCAACTCATGCCCAACGACGTCAATGCCGCCGGAAAACGGCAAAAACGTCTGTCCGTCGCCATCGCCGTACACCATTTGCGAACCGTTCCAAAACGCGTTGTTGTAGCCACGGCCATAATGGACGGTCGAACGGATGGCGGCGTTGCTGCCGTCATAGCTCAGCCGGCCGTGCACATTTTTGTAGTAATCATACACGACGCCGGCGTAATAATGGGCGTCCACGGCCGCCGCGTCATAGCTGGCGAAAAATTGGTTGTCGCCATCGGCCCACAAGCTGCCGGGCAAAACGGTGCGGTTTCGTCCGTCATACGTAAAAATGCCGCTGCCGCGCGTATTGTCTTGCAAATAGTAGTAGCCATAATACGAGGAATACGTCGTATTGATATATTTCTGATCCCCCAACACACCGCGGCCCACGCCGACCGTCGACGTGCCGGCGACCGGCTGCCCGCCGCCCGGCTTCGCCTCGTCCATTTGGTTCCATTTGTTCAACACTTTTCCGTCTGCGGCATCGATCATGTAGATCCAGTTGCCTGGGACAGGGGTTAAAAAGCGGACATTGACTTCATAGGCGAGGCGCGGGGTCTCCCCATCCGGATAGATGACAAGCCGCGTTGGTTTTCCCTCTTCGGCCGCCGGCCGTTCTTTCGTCACCGCATCAGCCACATCTTGTTTCGCGATCATTTCCGCTTGTTGAATGGAAATGGCAGCTTCTGTTTTCAACGTTCGTTTGTCCAAATTCGGAATGAGCGTACCCGACAAAGAGGACAATTCGCCATCGTTGACATGGGCAACGAGCACGGCGCCATACACAGGGATGCCGCGATAGCGCTGTTCAAAACGCATGACCGTATGGCCGAGTTCATCCGTTTGTTTGCCAATCAAGCTCAGCCGTTCGCGGGCTTGTCCACCAAGCTGGAACGTATTCTTCTCTTGATCAAGATAACGGTAAACCAATTCTTCCGGAGCATCCTCGCCTTTTAACAGCGAACCAGAAACGAACGACGGCGTCTTCCACTGTTCGTTCCACACCATTGACTTTTCCTTCGCCGAAGCCCCGAACGGCCAAGCCATCAATCCAAACGCCAACCCAATCGCGCCAAGCATCGCCCGTTTGTTCATTCCCTTTACCCCTTTCTTATATTTTCAAATTATTTATTCTAGTGAACTACCCCCACTTAACTCGCCTAATTAAGATAAATAAGAAACCGAAATAATGCCTTCAGCCGTTTCTTCTTGGGTCAGGCCTTTCATCAAGCGGGCGAATTTCAAGCGGTCGCCGAGTTTCAACAGAGAGCTCCTCCTTCGAACAAGTGTCTGATTTTACCGAAAATTATATCCTTTCCTTTTTTTTCTTGCATCACACTTTGGTACTAAAACAAAATGGAAAAAGCGCCCCAAAAAGCTGGGACGCTTTTTCGCTCCTACCCCGCAAGCGGACCGGGGAAGCGCAAGCCGCCGACGCATGAAAAGGCCCGCGGCAGCCAGCCATTCCTCTGCCTCTTGACTGAACGGGGCCGTTCGGATGGATCCATTTCCCATCCGCTGACACGTTCCGTCGTTTTGGTCTCGACAAAAACGGGATCACTTGGATGACGGCCCGCCGCCATGCCCTGTTCTTTGAGCCGGAAGCGCTTATCGCTTCGGCACTGTTTCGCCTTCCCACTCGAGCATGCCGCCCGTCATGTTGCGGACGCGATAGCCAAGCTCTTGCAAGTAGCGGCAGACGTTTTCGCTCCGCCGTCCGGAGCGGCAGACGAAAATATATTCTTCGTTGCGGTCGAATTCCTCAAGCCGATCGGGGATGTCGCCCATTTTAATATGTTTGGCGCCGGGGATCATGCCGAGGGCGACTTCCTCGTCTTCGCGCACATCGACAATGTTCAGCTTTTCCCCGCGTTCGAGTTTTTCTTTCACTTCAGCCGGCGTGATTTCCTTGATCTCTTCCATGGCAGATCGACCCCTTTCGTTGGTGGATAGGGAGCGGGCCGAAGCCCGCCCTCATCATCAGTTGGCGACGATATTGACGAGCTTGCCGGGGACGGCGATCACTTTGCGCACGGTTTTGCCCTCAAGCTGCTCTTTGATTTTTTCATCGGCGAGCGCCCGCTCCTCGAGCGCTTCTTTTGGCAAGTCAACTGGCACGTGCAAGCGCGACCGCACTTTGCCGTTGATTTGCACGACGATTTCCACGACGTCTTCCACAAGCTTCGTTTCATCATACGTCGGCCACGGTTCATAGGCGATCGTGTCCGTGTGGCCAAGCTTTTGCCACAGCTCCTCGCCGATGTGCGGGCAGACCGGCGACAAGAGCTTGACGAAGCCTTCCATGTATTCTTTTTTCATTTGCTCCGCTTTGTACGCTTCGTTGATGAACACCATAAGCTGCGAAATGGCGGTGTTAAAGCGCAAGGATTCGTAGTCTTCCGTCACTTTTTTCACCGTTTGGTGATAGATGCGCTCGAGCGTATCGTTTGCCGGTTCGTCGACAATGTTCGGGTTCAGTTCGCCATTCTCGGTGACAAAGAGCCTCCAGACGCGGTCGAGGAAGCGCCGCGCCCCGTCAAGCCCTTTCGTCGACCAAGCGATCGACGCCTCAAGCGGCCCCATGAACATTTCATACAGCCGCAAGGTGTCGGCCCCATGGCTTTCGATGATGTCGTCCGGGTTGACGACATTGCCTTTTGATTTGCTCATTTTTTCGTTGTTTTCGCCTAAAATCATCCCTTGGTTGAACAGCTTTTGGAACGGTTCTTTCGTCGGCACGATGCCAAGGTCATAGAGAAACTTATGCCAGAAGCGGGCATAAAGCAAATG